>CAYPLB010000003.1:0-121658 GCA_964411565.1 Candidatus Woesearchaeota archaeon | reverse complement strand
ATACAACCTAAAGGTTGGGGTATTAGACCCCAAGGCTCACTACGCTCGCCAATAATAATACTACAAATACTGAAACAAATACTTTTCTCTTTTTACTAAATAATAAATCCAATAACTTCACCTCTATAATAAATTAATAACACCTACCTTTATAAAAATTATCATTTAATTAACTAAAAAATAAAACTAAACATGTAAAGATTTCAATTTTTTTATTCTATCCTTCATTGGTGGATGTGTACTCAAAAACTTAGTAAAACCTTTCATACTAAATGGATTTACAATAAACAAAGAAGCTCCTGCTTTTGAACCAAACTTCAAAGGATGTTTTTTAACTCCATTTTCTAATTTTTCTAAAGCTTTAATCAACCCATGTGGACTATGTAAAATCTTTGCAGCACTTTCATCTGCCAAGTATTCTCTACTTCTTGAAATTGCCATTTGAATTAAAAATGCCATAATAGGTGTAACAATTCCTAGAACTAAAAGTGTAACAATATTATTATCTCCATCTCTTCCACCAAAGCCACCAAACAATGCTCCCCACCGAGTCATAACTCCAACCATTGAAATTACTCCTGCAATTGTCGCTGCAATTGAAGAAATTAAAATGTCTCTATTTTTTACATGTGAAATTTCATGTGCAATAACTCCTTTCAATTCATCTTTTTCTAATAAATCCATAATTCCAATTGTTACTGCTACTGCTGCATGTTTTGGATCTCTTCCTGTAGCAAAAGCATTTGGATTACTTGATGGTACAACATAAACTTTTGGCATTGGAACTCCAGCCAAACTTGCTACTTCTCTAACAATTTTAAACAAATCTTTTTGATCATTTTCTGTAACTTCTTTTGCTTTATACATTTTCAACACAATCTTATCTGAAAAGAAATACGATAAGAAATTCATAATTACAACAAACACTAAAGCTATGACTAATCCAGAGTATCCCCAAAAGGATCCAATACCTAAAACTATACCTGTTAATAATCCTAAAAAAATAACAGTTTTTATTCTATTATCCATAAACAAAAAAAGAATTTAAGCTTTAAAAAACTTACTCTTCATTAATTTTATTTCTGTTTTTCACTCTCATACAAATTTTTAAGATAACTCCTACTTACTCTAAGTACATAACAATCATTAGTTTTACAAAGAGCACCACAAGATCCTTCTTTATTTAAATAATCTTCTCTATTTCTTCTTATTTTACATTCATCCAACATATATTCTAATTTTACCATAAATAGAAAAAAATAAAAACTTTTTATAAAGCTTATGATTTATTCTTCATTAATTTCTGCATTCATTTTTTTAACTGCATCATCAATTTCTTCTTCACTCATTCCATGCGCTTTAAAACCTTCTTCAATGCTTTCAAAATGTGCAGCCATACATCCAACACACTGTATTTGTAACTCTCTAAAAACTTTTGCAACTTTAGGATATTTTTCTAAAACTTCTCCTATTCCCATATTCTTAGTTATTTCCATTTTAAACCTCAATCACTTTTCCTTTTCTTCCAACATTTATAACTTTTGTGTCACCTATTTTTTCTTCAATACCATCTGCTTCATGTACATGTGAACACAAAACAATTTCAGGTTTCAATTCATCAATAGCTTTCCTTAAACCTTCACTACCAGCAAATCCAGAGAGTATTGCCATCTTACTATCATCAGGATGAACATGACTAACAATAACTTTTTTCTTACAATCTTTTACATATTCACTTGCATTTTTAATCATATTAAAAATATCATTTTCAGGCATTTGCCATAATCCTAAATTTACAGAACTACATCCAACAAAACCAATTCCATCTTTTTTATATCCATAACCTTGCAAATTTTTCGCATGATAATATCTATCTGATAAAAAATCGATTGTTGCTTCAGAATCATGATTTCCAGGAACTAAAAAAACTGGCTTGTTAAAAATTCCTACAATACCTTGAACATCTTCATCTTCATTAGTTAAATCACCACATAAAATCACTGCATCAACATTCTCATCTTCTGCTCTTTTAGCCAACTCTCTAGCTAAACTAATATCTCCATGAATGTCTCCTGCTGCTAAAATTCTCATATATTTTTACCCTCTTTAACTGTTTATAAAACTTTCGTTTATTACTACTATGAAGAAATAAAAATTAAATAAAAAGAGATTTTATTCTTCCTCTATAGATAATACTTAGTCCTAAACCAAGAAGAAGAATTCCAATACCTATTCCTGATCTAAGTGGGTCTGATTTAATTTTTTCTAAAGAAAAGAAACCTGTTATTGCATCAAAAGTACTTCCTTCTTCAGCTGTTTCTTCAGTTATTACTTCTGTATCAGCAGCAACGAAACTTAAAATTAAAACTAAACACATTACCAATAAAAATAACAATTTTTTCATATTTTTTCCCTCCGTCAATCACCAAACATTTCAAACAAAATTGCTTAAAACATTCATTTTCTCTAAAACATCTCTTTCCCCAAATAGAATTAAAACTATCATAATAATTATCATATAAAAACTTTTCTCTAGCCTACTAGGAAGCTTTATAAATAGAAGAAAAATTCTCATTAAAATGGATTATTCAATAAAAATTACAAAAGGATTATTAGGTTATGAAATCGACGCTAAACTACCTTATCTTGGAAATGAAAACAAAGTAGGTTTATCAGTAGTTGATGGCTTAGGTGGATTCACTCCTATTGATACTATTAGATATCTAAAAACCCATTTAACTGGTCTTGAAGAATACAAAATTGTACTTGATAAAGATTCTAATTTAGGATGGATAGAAAGTAAAATATTTGAAGCTGCATTAGGATTAGATAAAAATAAATCTTTGGAAAAAAAAGTAGTAAATATTTGTTTATCTGATGCTATTACAGAACCAAATTAATTATAGAAAAGAGAAATTAAAATCCTTTTCTTCTAAACATTTTTTCTAAATCTTCAACACTTAATTTAACCATTATAGGCCTTCCATGTGGACAAGTATAAGGTAACTCACATTTATCTAATATTTTCAACTTTGCATACATTTCAGAAACACTCATTAAATCCCCTGCTTTTATTGAACTTCTACAAGCCATTCTAGTAATAATTTCTTCTTTTTTATTTTCTTTAAAATCTACTAAAATATCTTTTAACAATTCTTCGCCTTTAACCTTACCAAATAATAAAGGAACTTTTCTTAACCTAAAATTATTTTCACCAAATTCTTCTAAATAAAAACCAAACTCTTTCAACTTTTCTAAATTTTGTTTTACTTTCAAACTTTCACTTAAACTAAACTCTATCAACTCAGGATTTAACAACTCTTGAACTTCAACTTTTTTCTCCATAAATTCTTTCATAAATTTTTCATAATTAATTCTTTCTTCAACAACATGCTGATCAATGACCATCAAACCATCTTCAACTTCAGCTAAAAAATAAGTTTTATTCACAACTCCTAAAATTCTCATTTCAGGCAACTTAGAAAAACCTTCTTCTTTCTTTTCAACAAATTCGACTTGTTTTTCTTTTTGAAATCTTTCTTTAACTTCTACTTTTTTTTCTTTCTTAAAAACTTGACTAAAAACTTCTTGTTTTACTTCAAACTCAACATTTCCCTCTTTAAAAGTTTCTCTTACAGCATTAAAAACAGTAGTATAAACTCTATCTGGCAAACTAAAATTTACAATTTTTTTAGCAGGATGAACATTAACATCTACTCCTTTCATTTCCAAATTAAGAACTGCTAAAGGATGTTTATTCACAAACAGAATACTTTTGTAAGCATCATACAATCCTTTCTTTATTTCATCACTTTCTACTAACCTATTATTAACAAAAAAACTTTGCATTTTTCTATCACTTCTAACAAAACTTGGCTTTGAAACATAGCCAGAAATTTTAACTCCAAAATCCTCAAAATTTATTTCTTCTAAATGTTTCACAACTTCTAAACCATAAACCTGAGCAATTCTATCTTTCAAATTTTCAGCATTAACATCCAAAACAATTTTTCCATTTAATTTTAATTTTAATCTAACAGAATTCAACAAAACAAACCTTTCTAAAAAGCTAACAATTCTTTCATTTTCTCTCATATCCAAAAATTTCTTCCTTACAGGAGTATTAAAAAATAAATCTTTTACAACAATAATTGTTCCTTTTGAGCAACCTAAACTTTTCAAATTTCTTAGAACTCCTCCTTCAATTCTTAGTTCATTCCCTTCTAAAGAATCTCCAAATTTACTAATAATTGTTAAATCAGAAACTGCTGCAATACTTGACAAAGCTTCTCCTCTAAAACCAAAACTTCCAACACTAATTAAATCCTCAAAATTACTAATTTTACTCGTAGCATACCTCAAAACACACTTTTCCAAATCCTCTTTATTCATACCATTACCATCATCTTCAACTCTAATTAGATCCTTACTAATTTCTACAAAAATATTTTTTGCATTTGCATCCAAAGAATTTTCTACTAACTCTTTAACAACATTTATAGGTTTTTCAATTACTTCCCCTGCAGCAATTTTATTCACTAATTTTTCATCTAATATTTTAATCATATAAGAAAAAATATTTAATTAATTTAAAAAAATATATCTTACTCATTAACCATATTACTTTCATAATCCTCAATCATACTATCAATTAAATATCTTGTACTTTCAAAACTTGGAACTTCAGCTTGAAAACTATCTAGACTATAATTAAAATCTGGACTAACTTCTACATTTTGATGTCCAAAACATCCACTTAAAACTAATGGCACCAATTTTATTGTATTTCTCATGTTACTACTTAACAATTAATAATATATAAATATTACTATTTAACTAAAAAAACAAGCTCAGAATAGCCTTCTTTGTAAATTATTATCTATACAAAGCTTTTGTCTCCCTTTCTTCAATTCTTTTATTATGAGCTATAGCATCAGCAGGAGTAACATAAACTAAACCTAACCTATTCCTTCTACTTGGTTCAAGTCCTCTTTTCTCTAAAGAATTTAAAAAATTTTCCAAAACTCCTTGAGAAAATGCCCAAGAATTATATTCAAAAGAAGCTACAGAAAATCCTGCTCTTCCTTTTCTAATATAACCTATATCATTATCAGTACTATCTCTATTACCTAATTCCTCATCAAATCTTCTTTCTCTAACAACAGCATGTAATCCCATAGAATATATTGTATTAGAATCCCATTCATTTACAACAATATCCTCAACTCCTAAAACTTCTTGAGCTGCACTTACTATTTTTCCTTTTAATTTATCATAAGAAATACTTTTAGGTTTTCTCATCAAAATTTTCATATAAGTTCTGTCCAATTCATTAATAATAGAAGTTCTAGTTTGTTCCATCTTACTAATTTATTATATTTAAAAAAATATTAAAAACATCCAATTAAATTTTTTATCAAATCCTCAAAAAATAAAAACAAAAAACAGAAATGACTAAAATAGCCTTCTTTGCTTCTCTAACTTCTTAGCATCGACCCTATAACTTGTATCACTACCTTCTAATTTACCTTGAACTTCTTTAGCTCTTTCAATAACTTCTTCAGGTAATCCTGCTAATTTTGCCACATAAACTCCAAAACTTTTATCAGTTCCACCTTTCAACAAAGTCCTTAAAAAGACAATTTCTTCACCTTCTTCTTTTACTGTAATATTATAATTATTAATATTTTCAAAACTACTTTCTAATTTGTTCAAAACATGATAATGTGTTGCGAACAAAGTTTTAGCTTTTATTCTATTATAGATATACTCTACAACTGCCCAAGCAATAGAAACTCCATCATAAGTACTTGTTCCTCTACCTACTTCATCTAACAAAATTAAACTTTTAGCTGTAGCATTATTCAGTATATTAGAAGTTTCATTCATTTCCACCATAAAAGTACTTTGTCCAGAAATCATATCATCATAAGCTCCAATTCTTGTAAAGATTCTATCAACAATTCCAACTTTTGCATTTTTTGCAGGAACAAACAACCAATTTGTGCCATAATAACTGTCAAAGCAACTTGTTTCATATAACAACTTTTTCCAGAAAAATTTGGACCTGTAATAATCATAACTTCGAACCCATTAAAAGAAGCTTTGTTAGGAATATAATCAGTACTATGTTCAATTACGGGATGTCTTCCTTCTTCAATTTCTAAAATTTCAGAATCATCAACAAAAGGTTTTACATAATTATTCTCAATAGAAACAATTGCAAAAGAAACTAAAACATCAATCTCCCCAACCCTCAAAGCTACATCTTGTACAACCTCTGTAAATTCTTTTACTTCTTCAATAATCTTAGAAAACAATTCTTGTTCTAACTCACCAATTTTCTCTTGAGTACTAAGAATTTTTTCTTCTTCTCTTTTCAAATCTTCAGTAATAAACCTTTCATAATTTGTCAATGTTTGTTTTCTAATAAAATATTCAGGCACTAAAGACAAATTTCCTGAAGACACTTCAAAATAATAACCAAACACTCTATTGAAACCAATTCTCAAATTTTTAATTCCAGTTTTTTCTCTCTCTTGACTTTCTAAATTTGACAAATAATTTCGACTATTTTTTCTAATATCATGTAACTCTTTTAGATTTTCATTATAATCTAATTTTATTACTCCTCCATCTTTTATAGAAACAGAAGCATCTTCTCTTATCCCATTCTGAATTAAATTTATCAACTCTGAAAAACCTTCAAATTTTGCCAAATCACCAAACTCCTCAATATTTATTCCTTCAATAAATTTCAAAGAATGTTTCAAAGCCAACAAATCCCTAGGATTTACACTTCCTAAATTAACTCTCCCCATCAACCTTTCTAAATCACTAACTTCTTTCAATATTTTTTTCAATTCTTCTCTAACTAACAAATTTTTAATCAAAAAATCAACTTTTTCTAGACGAGAATTGATACTATTTACATTCAACAAAGGTTTAGCTAACCATTTTCTAATCATTCTTGCACCCATTGAAGTATGAGTTTTGTCTAAAACAGAAATCAATGAACCTTTACTAGAATTGTCTAAAACATTCTTAAACAATTCCAAATTTCTAACAGCAACATTATCCAAAATCATTTCTTCTTTTTCATAAACAACTTTAATTTTCTTAATATGAGTTAAAGCATTCATTTGTGTATCTCTAAGATAAGCCAACAAAGCTCCAGCAGTTCTAACTTTCAAATCACTATTACTCAATCCAAAACCTTCTAAAGAAAGAACTTTAAAATGATCAGTTAAAATTCTATAAGAATAATCTTGTGAAAAATATCTATCTTCTACTTCTGACAAAAACAAACCCTTTTTCTTCAACTCAGAAACTAACTCTTGATTTACTAATAAACTTGAAGGAATTACACATTCTTCAACATTAACAGAATCAAAACCTTCAGAAACAAAAAACTCTCCAGTTGAAACATCACAAACTGCAGAATAATAATTATCACCATGAACAAACAAACTCATAATATAATTATTTTGTTTACCTTCTTGTTCATACAAAGTTCCAGGAGTAACAATTCTAACAACTCCTCTTTTTACTAAACCTTTTGCTTTTTTTGGATCTTCTAATTGCTCACAAATCGCAACCTTGTATCCTTTCTTAACTAATTTTTTCAAATAAGGTTCTAAAGCATGGTAAGGCAATCCTGCTAAAGGTGCTTTTCTTTCACCTTTTCCTCTTGAAGTTAAAGTAATTTCTAATTCTTTAGCAGCTAAAATAGCATCTTCATAAAACATTTCATAAAAATCTCCCATCCTAAACATAATTACACAATCTGAATGTTTATTTTTCAATTCAGCATACTGTCTCATAGCTGGACTTAAATTTGACAAATTCATAGAATTAAAATTATATAGATAATTTAAAAGAATTTATATCAATAAAAACCAATAAAATTTAAATAAGTAACATAATTTTCCTATTTCATGACAAAAGAAGCTTTATTAAAAAATTTAGAAGAAATGGTTTCTAAAGGATTAGAAGATACAAAAAAAAATATTATAGAATCTTATAAAATTATTAAAAAACAACTTGAATATGATAAATCAGATAAGACAATTGATAGAGCATGTTATGAAGCAGCGACAATTATTGAAAATCCTAAACTAGCTGAATATTTTAATTTAGCACATTCAACTTTAAATAGTCGATTAGTTGTAGATGAGTCTGAAGAAATTGCTACAAATATTAGGGCAACAGCTCATTATCTAAATCATAATAAATCTATTTTATTAAGAGCTAGAGTATTAGGCTATGAACATAAGATTAACTAATACCAAGGTCCAACTAAACTATTATAATTTTTACCCTCAGAATTCGCTTTAAACTTACATTTTAATTCATTTTGCCAACCATAATAGGAGGGGAAATAAACAGAAACTCTTTGCTTAAGATCTAATAAATTTTCTCCATTTCTTCTTGCAGCCATATAATCTTGACCAAAGTTATAGATTAAATTTATTATATCCATATCTGTTGTAAAAACAACAACTCCATTTCCCTGTGATAAAGCAAAACCATAAGCTCTAGCTGCAAGTTCTAAATCACTATCACAAATTCCATTTGAACCATTATTTTTTACAAATAATTTACCTCTAGGTCTATGTAAATTTCTTTCTTTCATATAATCCATTATTCTCACTTCAACAAAAGAAGGATCTAAATTTAGAAAAGATAAAGTTTTATCATCCAAAAGATCATATATTCTTCTATGCATTTCACAAATTCCAAAATAAGTTTCAACTAATTTCCTTTCATCTTTTTTCAATCCTTTGTTATTCTTTCTTCTCAAAAAAGTTTCCAGATGAGATTGATGTTTAATTAATTTAGCATATTCTCTTCTAATAGAATTGGTAACTCTTATATTTTCATTATTTCTAACAAAATGATGAATTAATATAGTATGATTAAGTTGAGTATTCAATCTTTCTAAACTTAGGTCAGATGTTTCTTTAATTTCATAAATATATCTACTAAAACTTCTCCAATTATATTTATCTTCACTTAAATCTTTAAAAATTAAATCCCAATTAAATATTCCTGTATCAACTAATACTTTAGATACATTATTCGCTAAAAAACTCATTGAATATCGTTGATTTTCACTCATAAAAATCGGAATTAAATCATCCTTTATAAGATTAACTAAAAAAGAAGAAAATTAAAAAAATTACTTTTTAATAACTTTCAAACCATTCATATAAGGCACCAAAACTTTTGGCACTTTAATAGAACCATCTTTTTGTTGATAAGTTTCTGCAATCGCTACTAAAATTCTAGATGTTGCTAAAGCTGTATTATTCAAAGTACTTACCACTTTTCTATTTCCATCCTTATCTTCATATCTCATATTCAACTTTCTTGCTTGATAATCTGTACAGTTACTCAAAGAAGTTATTTCACCATAATCTTCAGTTGTAGGCCTCCAAACTTCAATATCACAACTTCTAGCTTTCCATCTTGCAAGATCAGCAGTACAAAGTTCAATAATTCTATAAGATAATTCTAATCCTTGAAATATTTCTTCAGAAATACTTAACAATTCATCATAATATTTCCATGAATCTTCTTCAGAACAAAATACAAACTGTTCAACTTTGTTAAACTGATGTGTTCTCCATAGACCTTTTTCATTAATTCCATGAGCTCCAATTTCTTTCCTAAAACACATAGAATATGCATAATACTTTTTAGGCACATCAATAATTTGTCCTTTATGCATTCCTAAAATTGCATGTTCACTAGTTCCAATCAAACAAGTATCTTCACCATCTATTGTATAGATAGTGTTCCTAAATTCTTCAACATCAACAGCAGCAGCTAAAACATTTTTCCACAACATCAAAGGAGGTTCAACATATCTATACTTTTTCTTCTCCATAATATCCATTGCATATCTTAACAAGGCTTGATTCAATCTTGCAAAATCTCCTTTCAAATAATAAAAACCATTTCCAGAAGCTTTCGCTGAAGCTTCAAAATCTGCAGCATCTAATTCTTCTAGCAATTCCACATGATTTTTCACAGGAAAATCAAACTTAGGTTTCTTTCCCCATTTCTTAAACTCTACATTATCTTTATCACTTTTACCAAAAGGTACATCCTTATGGATTATATTAGGCAAGCTATAAAGTAATTCATCCATTTCTTTATTCACTTGTTCATACATTTCTTCTTTCTTTTTCAACTTAGCAGGCAATTCTCTAACTTTCATAAGAACTTTTGAAGCATCTTTACCTTCTTTCTTCAATTCATTAACATTTTTTGAAAGTTTATTCCTTTCTGCTCTTAAATTATCAATTTCAACTTTAATAGATCTAGATAGTACATCTTTTTCAATCAATTCGTTTAATTGCGTCAACAAATTTGGCCTTTTCATTCTCTTATAACTTTCTTTAAAGAGCTCTGGCCTTTCCCTAAGCAATTTGATGTCTATCATGTCTTTAAAAATAACCTACTGCTATAAAAACATTTCTGTAAAGACTACTTTGTAATAATTACAACACAAGGTTTAAATAGAATAATAGATTTTCCATTATTGTAAAAGAGGAAAATATTAGAGGTGTACACACAGGGAGAAAAAAATGAAAAAAGAAAAAGAAATATTCGAAGTATTCTTCAGAAGAAAGCCTGCAATGATTTTAGTTGCATTAAGGCAAAATAAAAGAAATAGATATGGTAGTGTACTTGCCAAAGAAGTTGATTGTACTTATTCCCATGCTGTAAAAATTTTACAAGAAATGGAAAAGTCTGAATTAGTTAGTTTCAAAAAAATGGGCAGAATAAAAACTATTGAATTAACTGAAACAGGTAACAGAGTTGCAGAACATATTGAAAAAATTAGAACTATCCTTTAGTTCTTTTTTATTTATTTCTTTTAATTAATACACCTTTATTCATATTAGGTTGTCTATATTTTTATAAATACATTTTATTAAAACAATTAAATGACAAAAATAATATTAGCAACAAGTTCTATATACAGACAAGAAGCATTCAAACAGCTAAACATTCCTTTTTCTTATGAATCAAGTAATGTTAATGAACAATTTGAAGACAGACCAACTAATCCGGAAGAACTATGTTTACTTCTAGCTAAATTAAAAGCAGAAGAAGTTGCAAGAAATAATCCTGAAGGTATTACTATTGGTTTTGACACAATAGCATATTATAATAACCAAATTTTAGAGAAACCTAAATCCAGAGAAGAAGCTTTCAATAGAATAAAAGAAATTTCAGAAAACCAAGTCCAATATTTCACAGGAATTCATGTTATAAATTTTGAAAACAAAAAGATTTTATCAAAAGTAAACAAATCAATTTTAAATTTAAGAAAAATTTCTGATAATGAAATCAATAAATATTTAGATGAAGATCCAAATTTCAACACATTTGCAATTGGCTTTGATACATTAAATCAATACAGTTCTACTTTTATAAAAAGTATCATTGGCAGTTATAACAATGTAATTAGGGGAATTCCTACAGAAGAGATAATAGAAATATTACAAGAAATGGGTTTTAGAATAAAATCTCCAGAACAAAAAAGAATAAACAACTTCTTCAAAGATAAAGAAAAACAAAAAATTACCATTTGTGGTAGTATTGCATTCTTCAAAGAAATGTTAGAAGCAAAGGAAGAATTAAAATCCTTAGGTCATGAAGTTGAAATGCCTCCGACCCATATTAGAAATGATGAAGGTGAAATGATTCCTGTAATGGAGTATTATAGACTAAGAAAAGAAGCTTCTGATGATAAAGCTTGGATTTGGGATAAAAAAGAAGAAGCAATGAAATTACATTTTGACAAAGTTCAAAATTCAGATTCTGTATTAATACTAAATTATACAAAAAAAGAAATTCAAAATTATATTGGAGCAAACACTTTATTAGAAATGGGATTAGCCTTTCATTTAAAGAAACCTATATTCTTACTAAATGAAATCCCAGAAGTAAATTATAAAGAAGAAATATTAGGTATGAAACCTAGAATAATTTAAGGAATATATCTAAAACCATCTCCAAATTCATAAAAACTAAATCTATTATGAATAAAATTTTGAACAATTATTGCATCTTCTTTTCCTTGTTCTCTTACTTCACGATTCAAATATAAAACTGCTCTAGGTTCATTTTGATCTGGAGCACCATGAATAATATTAACAACACTCATTCCAACAGGAAAATAATCTTTTTCTCTTGCAGATTCAATAAGACCAAACAAATCTTCACTTTCAATACTAGGTCCCATCAAACCTACTTCTCTAACTTTAAACCTACAATTTTCCGATATTAAAACCTCAGAACTATCTAATTTTCTTTCAATTACCATAAACAGTTAAATAACACAAAAAGAATATATAAACTTACATAAACTAAAACATATATTCCAATACATAATAATCTTTTTTAATTGTCATTTTTAAAATTATTTTATGGGAGAATTCAGAAAAACAATACTTCTAGCAGAAGGACCTTTTCAAGACTTAGCAGAAAGAACTTACAGACATATCCTACATTGTAGTGAAGTAAAAGATAGAACTCCTTCTGGTGGTATACACAAATTTAATCAAGATGATTTAGCAATTAAAACCTTTTTAGACAAAGAATATCTCCCAAGAATAGAAAGAAATGTTAGAGGTAGAGATATTTTTTTATTTTTCCCATTTGTTAAAGAAAGAAATGATAAATTAGAATATGAACCTAATAGATTTACTGAACTTAGTCTTATTGTTGATGCTTGTAAAAGAGCAAGTGCAAGTGAGATGACATTAGTTGCACCTCATCTTCCTTACTTGAGACAAGATAGAAGATCAAATAATAAAAAAAATGGAGAACCTTTAAGGGAACCAGTATCTGCAAGAGTTATTGCTGATTTAATCATAAATATGGGAATTGATAGATTAATTACAGTTACTCCTCATTACAAACAATTTGAGGGTTGTTTTCCTTCAACTTTTAAATATGAAGAACTTGATGCAAGAGTAGAATTTGATCATCACATGTTAACAGTTCTTTCAAAACCTCATGAAAGATCTCTTTGGAGTGCAGATTTAGGTGGTGGAGAAAGAATAAAAGAATATGCAAGAGATACAAAAATTCCTTTTGGAGGTTTATGTGATAAATATAGACCTAATGCAGGAGCTATAGAAAAAATTAGAGTTTACAAAGAAGATAACATTAATATTGAAGGAACAAAAGTAACTTTTGTTGACGACATGTTTGCAACCTGTGGAACAATAATATCAGCTGCAAAAGAATTAAGAAAAAGAGGAGCAGATCAAGAAGTAATAGCATATGCAGTACATGGAGTTTTATCAAAAGGTGTACAACCATTATTATTTGAAGACATAAAACCTATAATTTCGGAATCAATTCCTTTAGAATGGGATAAAACAGAAGTTGTACAACTTCACAGATTAATTGGTGGAGCAATTTATTCAACATTAACAGGAAGTACAATTAGTGGGTCTTTATTCAATTATGAGAGGTTTAAACAAACTCTCTAAAACCATTTTCCCAAACCTTCTTGTTTTTCAGGTTCTCTTCCAAAGACACTATCAATTCTTTCATTTAACAAAAGTAAAGTTTGTTGTAAATAAGCTGGCAAATTATATTTTTCTGCTAATTCCAAAGCAGGTCCCATATATTTTTTAACAGACCCTTCTGCAATTGTAAAAACTAATTTTCCTCCACACTTACAAACTCCAGTTAATGGAGGTCTTCTATAAATCTCATTACATTTTACACACCTAAAACTTTGTTGTGAAAACTTTCTCAAATTACCTTTAATATCTCTCAAAAAATGTCTTTCAATAATTAATCTTGCAACATCATCAGTATCAACTGCTCTTAATTTTCTTGCAACTTCCATTTGTCCTAAAACTTTATCTTTCATAGTTGGCAAAATTTTATATGCACTACAAAGAACACCTGCATTAAAATCATCAGTATCATGTGTAAACATCATTCCTTCATACTGACTTTCTTTTCCTAAATGATTTTCAACAATATCAATTTTAACATCCCAAGGATTTTTATATTCCTCAGCAGCTTCATATAGTTCTAAAGGATATCTATCACAAATATCCATATTAAAAACCATATCATCCACTTCACTTGGAATTAATTGTCCTGTTAAAACTAAAGGAGCATCTTGTGTAACTCCTCTTGTATTTGGTAAAAATTTTCTAGAGAAATTCAACAAAGTATCTAACAACAACATACAACCTGCCTCATCACCATCAGTATCTCTTCTCATAATACTATGCAACAAAGGATGAGCATACAAACCTTGAACTTTAGAAAAACCAACAATTCTACAAATAATTCCTGCTGAGGTATGAGGACTCATTGCAACAACTAAATGTCCAACTAAATCTTTTTTCAATTCCAAATTATAATAAGGTTTTTGTTGATACAATTTTTCTAAACATTCATCAATAAATTTTGTAGTTCTAAACAAAATTGCATCTGCACCTTCCTCAGAACTTACAGGACAAGAAGGTAGAATAATATCTTGAGCAAACAATTCTAAAATTTGATCATCATCAACTAAATCATTTCCATAAACATCTTTATTGTAACCCATTTCTTTTAATTTCTCAATAGAACTTCCTATCTCCTTAGCTTTAAAATGTGTACAAGGTAATTCTGTCATATCATATCTAATAGAACCATCTTTATTCACATGAATATTATGCTTAGATCTAATTATTCCTTTAGATAAATGTTCAGGAATTTGTTCAACACTCATCATTCCTCTAACTCCTTTGATTAAATCAGGATATTGTCTTGAACCTATTTTTTCTAAAGCTTTGTAAAAATAATGTTTAATATCAATCTCTTTTCTCATAGCACTTTTACCTTTACCATGTTCATCATGTTCTTCTTGATACAAATATTTGCTAATAGCTCGATAATACCACTTCCTTTTTGTAGTTAACCCACAATTTTCACACACCGCATAAATAGTTTCTTTATTACATTTTTCACAATCATATCTAGGAAAATCAGAAGTAACTTTACCTTTATCTAACGCTGCTTGAAAACATCTTAACCTTCCTCCCTCTTCACCAATAGGAAACAATGTATGTGGACTTCCTTTCATTTTTCTCATCTTAGCTTTTTCAGGTCTTCCCATTCTTGCACCAATAAAGTATCCACACTTATCTTTAATTTTATATTTTGATAAGTAATTTACAATTTCTAAAACATCATCACCTTTTGGATCCTTCTCAAAATTCCCTAAATTAATTTTTAAAATTTTTACATTAATTCCTTCAATTAAAATATATTCATCTCCAACAATTTTATGAGTTATTCCAATTAATTCCAAAGCTCTCTTTACTTTCAGATCACTAATTACAATTTTTTCTTCTTCAACAACAGCATTTCTTAAAACAGAATACAAATGTCTAAATTGATCTAAACTTAAACTTTTCCAATAATAAATAAACTTAGGATATAATGGTACACCTAAATCAGAAAACTTTAATGCAGATTTAAAACTAACAGGAACTTTCAAAGGAAACTTATACAAATTATCTAAATAATCTTTATCCAAATCAATTTTATCAAAAACTTCTTTTGCATAATAAATCCACCATTCTTCAACAAACCCGCAAGGTAATAACTTATGAGCACGATCTAAAAAATCTCCATAATTAATTAGAATATCTCCCAGAAAAATTATTTCATCAACCTTTTTCACATACTCTTGAGCCATTTCCATATTAGTTAATTGTAAAACACTTCCATCTTTTAATTTTACAATAGGTCCTTCAATTTGATCACAAACATTTAGAGTTGTAGATTTTCCAGGTCTTTCAGTTTTCAATTGTGTTCCAACTGCTAAAAAATTATCAACAACAACCATCGTCGCTGGATGAACACTATCAGCAGAAAAACCAGAAACTCTTCCTCTCCCATACCTTAACCTAAAACCCCCATTTCTTAAAGGATAAGTAAAAACAGGTCTACCTGCAACAATATCTTTAATAAAAGTTCCATCAGGTTTTACTTTAACATCATCTTTCTTAACTCCTGAATCAACTTTAGCTCCTTTCGCTTTCATTTCTTTCTGTAATTTAACAAAATCATTCATAAACATCCACTGATCCATATCCATTTCTTGTCCCCATTTATTCAACTGTTTCCAAACTTTCGGAGCTTTCAATGATAAACATTCAGCAGTAATCAAACAAAAACCATTACTTATTCTATTAGAATTTCTCCTAGACAAATCTTTATAATTACTAACATCCCATTTTTCAGAAGGATCACCGTCTAACTGTACAGGTAAATTTTCAACCAAAAAAGTAATTTCTTCTTCTGAAGGATAATATTGTAAATTAGTAACTCTATCATTATAATCACACAATTCTGTATAAGCTCTTTTAATTTCTTTTTCTGTTGCATCATAAGTTGCATAACCCATTTTTTTTCTAACATAGTCTGCAATCAAAACAGAAACAGAAGCTCCTGTACCTCCAGCACTTCTAATAGGTCCACCATAAATTAATGCTAAATACTCTTGACCATCTGCTCTCTTTCTTATATCAATTCCAATAAAACCTTCTAAAGGTGAAGAAACAACTCCTACAGTTACATAAGAAAAACCTGTTCTTATACCAATTTCCATTGCTTTCTTTTTACTTTCAAACTTACAAAATTTTTCTTTAGCAACTTCTTCTGCAATAACTAATGCAATCCTCCAATCTTGACTTCCATATTTAACTTCTAGTTCTTGAATTCTTTCTGGCACACCTTTTCCTAAAATTTCTGGAGCAACAGAAGAAATCAAACCTTCTACTCTTTCAGCCATATTTTTTGCTAAAGGTATTTTTACACTTTTATTAGGGTCAAAACCTAAAGCTTTAGCTTTATTAGCAATATTATAACAATTCTTAACTTCTTTATCAATATCTTCAAAAATCTTTGCAACTCTTTTACTATATGTAGCCATAAAACACTACTTTATTATACAAATAATTAAAGGTTTCTAAGTCTAGAAAATATATATTAAAAATTAACACAAAATATTATAAACTAAACCTAATTTAAACATAATATGAATAAAATTTGCTTTCTTGATAAAGATGGAACTTTAGTTGATAATAGCCAATATCCAGAAATAATTCCTTCAGATAAATTACTAAAAAACGATGTAATAAAAGGTTTACAATTACTACAAAAACAAGGATATAAACTAATAATTATTTCAAATCAATCTTGGATATCAAAAGGCAAACACACTATTGAAAAAACAAAAGAAATATTTGAAAGTTTAATATCTCAACTTAAAGAATATAATATTATTATTGAAAAATATTATTATTGCCCACATACAAGATCTATGCAATGTGAATGCAAGAAACCAAACAATATTCTTATTCTAGAAGCTCTAAAAAAATATAAAGGAGATCCAAAGAAATCATTAATTATAGGAGACATGGATAGAGATATAATTGCTGGAAAAAGATCTGGAATAAAAACTGTTTTAGTTCAAACAGGCTGTGGAAAAAGATTTTTAGAATGCAATCCAGATCATATTATAAAAAATATAAATGCAATAGGTGAAGTAATTAATGAGTAAAATACCAAGAAATATCACAAAATTTAGAATACCTAGAGAAAAATTAGAAGATAGAATAGATTTAAGAATAAATTCTGGGAAAAAAAAATATAGAACAATTGTACCTTTAAGAAGTATTGTTGAAGCAAGAGAAATTACTTTAATGAGAGAAAAATTATTAAAAAAATTAATAAGTTCAGTTCCAATAAAAGGTACTGAAATAAAACCTTATGAAAATTCTCCGATTGATTTATATAGAATACAACCAAGAGGTCTACATGTTGGACAAACTTTTGTATATCAAGGAAAAATAAATACAATTCTTAGTAACTTAGGTTTACGTTTCAGAGGTTATTCAAACTTAGGAGTTTCAGAAATGATGCCTAGTGTAGTTTTTGGCAGAGATAATAAGGGAGAAAAAGTATTAGCTTTATATGTTCCACCTATTGTTGAACATCATAGAGAAGGACCTATTTTATTAGATGGATTACACAGATGTTTCTTATGTGAAACTGTTGGAGCTAGTACATTAGCAATCCACATTATTAATCCTTCTGAAGATATTCCTTTTGACCCTTTTAGATGGGAAGAAATACAATATGCACAAGAAAAACCTAAACAAAAAAAATGGTATAGAAATCTTAATTCTAAATTATTTAGAGATTTAAATTATGTTGCTATTGATGGTTAATATTAAAAAATAAAAAGAAAAAATTATTTTCTTAGATAAAAGAACAAACTAATACCTAAGATAAGTGCTAAGCCAACAATTCCTGAAATCAAAAAGATCACTACAGGAAATTCACTTTCCTCACTTTCAGCTGCATAAGCAATTCCTTCTGCTACACTATCTTCACTATCAACAACACTATCGCTTTCACTATCTACTGAATCACTTCCACTTTCTCCAGTTACTTCTGTTTCATCTTCTTCTTCTACTTCATCACTTGTAGTTGTGGAGCCACCTCCACCACCACCGCCACCTCCGGAGGAAGAACTACTACTTGAACTACTATCATCTTCTTCTGTTGCTGCTGGTTGTCCTGATGCCCATGTGGAAAACTCACAATAAGGTATCTGCCATGTACATGAATCTGAACCTGTTGCAATTAATGTTGCTTCACTTTCCATATCTACACAGTTACCACCATCATCATCACAGTGCCACAACTCATCACAAGTTCCATCACTTGGTATTTTCACCTGACATATTTCTGGATGTAAGTTATTTACAACTTTATCTCTTGTTGATGAAAGCATACCTACTAATCCTACAGAATCCCCAGCTGAATCAGTCAAAGTTTCATCATGGATTAAAGATCCAGCAGTCTCAATATCTCTAGTATGTGTTGTCAATCCTAATCTTGATAATCTTGTATTGTTAAAGACCATCTCTCCACCATCACTATTATTCAACTTAATATTTACATTTCTTCCATCTGAATAATTTGTTTTCATTCCTGCTGTACTTCCACAAATATACCCTTGTACATGTTCATAAACTCCATCTTGATTTACATCATAACTTACTGTCCAATCTGTTGGTGTTTTTATTCTAGCCACAAAATCACAATAAGGACAACTACTTGTAGATGTTGTTCTTAATTTTGAACAAGCACTAACTGCACACTTACTTCCAGAGTCACAAACTTTCAACTTATAATAATAATCAGTATCCTCATCTAATGTGTAATTTAAAGAAGCTACTCCAGTATCATTATAAATTTCTGCCTCATGCCACATTTTAAATTCTCTAACATTTGAACTTGATATTCCTACATCATGTATATATCTCATATTATCACTTGAACTACAAGTCGAATCATTGTGCCAGAAAATTAATGTTCCATTTGCAGGTTTACTTGTATCATACATTACTAAAGCTGAATCAGGGTAACCTTCAATTTTTACTCCAATTACTAAAGGCATTGTAGTGTCTGAATATCCTGCTGCATTAACCCCAGTACTTGAACAATGGCTTGCAAATTCACAATCCCAATCATAACAATCAATTGCATAATCATTATCATTGTCAACTTCATCATAACAATCTTCATACATTACATAACCATTCTTTAAGATATCTTCAAACCCAGCACCAACTCCATAATCTGAAGCACTTTGAATTTCAAAGTCAACTGCTCCTGGAGTTACATAACCAGGTCCAGCAATATCTGAAGGTGAATCTGAAGATCCTGTAGCATCTGCTGTTGCAACATAAACTCTCAAATCTTGAGTTTCATCATACAATGTTGGAAATTTAGCTAAATCATTTTTATCCACAGCAATCATTGGTCCTCCAATATCACCACACATAATTGATTTCATTGTATTCACTTCAACATCTGCAATTACCCAACCTCCTGAGCTACACTTAGAAGCTGTTCTTTCTTCAATTGCTTTATCTTGAGTACTATCCCAATATGTATCATACTTAAAGAAAAATTCATAACCTACAGCTGTTGTATCATCTGAAGTTGCACATCCACCAGTTTCAGTTCCATCTGAATCTAAGTAAACAAAGAAACTCAAATTATTTTCTCCACTTCCAAAACCACTATTTATTCCTATTTTTTCTTGATTACAAATTCCTGCTTCTGACATACTAAATACATTACTTCCAAAACCATATGCATCATCCATGTCCTTCATTCCAATACCACATAAGTCTACATAATCACTCGCTTCAACTCCATCACAATAATCTATTGTAATAATTACTGGTGCTCCTGAATCCATTTCATCAAACATAGCTGCAGTTCCTGGCTGATTACACCAACCATTAATCCATCTACATCCACTTCCACAAGAACCTTCATCTGTCGCTCCAAAACAACTTGGTTCACAGAATCCACCCCAACCATAATCTGACCATGTACATAAAGCTTCAGCATCACAATTTGCTTCTAACATATTTGATGAATTCCAACAAGTATCAAATTGATTTTTACAATATGTTCCTGCTGCATCCCAAGAACAACCACTTGCTCCTGTACAAGTACTTTCATTATAATTTTCCCAACAATTTACACTCCAATCAGGTTCACAGAATGGCCAAGATTCAGTCATCCAAGAACAAGTTATTCCTATAGCTGTTGAATTTGTACACTGGCTTTCATTACCATCATATCTCCAACACTCCATTCCTGAATTTGCTCCGCCTCCATAACCTCCGACGGCATCTCCTCCACCAAATCCATTTGGATTACACCATCCTGGATTTTTCCATTTACAATCTGCTTCAGCATTACATAGAGTTTCATCTCCACTTAATGATGCATTCCAACAATCAACTCCTCCAGTACTCCAATCTTCCATACACCAACCTTCACTCCAATAACAACCACTTATTGCATTACATGAAGTTGAATCACTTAAATCAGAACTCCAACAAGCTGGCTCACAACTGTTCCAATATGAATTCCAACCACATGCAGACTGAGTATCACAAGTACTTGAATCAGTATAGGACCAACAAGCATCAAACTCACTTGTACACCAACCTCCCCAAGTATCAGTTCTCCATAAACAATTATTAGTTCCACAAGTTTCTGAATCTTCATATTGCCAACACTCAGCAGACCAATCTACCATACAACCTCCTCCCCAACTTGAAACTTCCCAATTACAACCATCAGTATCACCACAAGCTGTTGAGTTTGTATCATATAACCAACAATCTGGACTATTAGCATAAGCTGTTGGATCACACCATCCACCATAGTCACTACACCAATCTGTAGTTGAACCTTCAGCATCACACCAAGTATCATTTGTCCAAGCACAATCTGAATTAGTTAAACAATCAGCTTCATTTGCACTATAACAAGATTCACCAACAGACCAATTTTGTTCACACCATCCTGTACCAGTTCCAGAAGACCAATCACAATCTGTTCTATTATCACAACCAGTTTGATTACCATCTAATTTCCAACAATCTGCTCCAGGAAAATCACACCAACTACCCCAAGCATCTGTTACCCATGTACATGAATTATCTTCACAATCACTTTGACTTGACCAACCAAAACAATCACCAGTAACACAACCACATGATGAATCAGAATAACAACTTGGATCTGCACAATCAACTAAATCATCATCATCATTATCAACTGCATCCCAACAAACTTCAACTGCTTGTCCTACTTGACCACAAGTACCATCACTTCCTTCACCATCCCAAGCACATGAACCTATAGCATTAAGTGCAGACCTTCCTGTGTTTGCACAATCTGTTTGTGTATAACACCTATCACAAGCATCAGCACAAGTTTTCTCACTACTATCTACACAATAACCATTTTCAGCAGCATTACTATCACTTACCCATTTACACTTTACATTATTATATTCATAAGCTTGTTCACAATAACATTCTGGTGTATTACAAGATTCATAATTTTTTGTAGTTCCATCATACTCACTAGAAGCTTGAGCATTACCCATGTAAGTACAACTTCCACAATCAGACTTACAATCTCCAGCATTACCTTTTTTGAAAACATCTTTTGCATTACAATAACCTAATTCATTTGGAGCAGAAGTATTTGTTTGAAACTCACAATAACCTAAATCTGAATCTTCACAATAAGTTTTTGCTGTTGCAACAGAACTATGATTTGTTCCATCAAATTGATATTCACAAGCATAACAAGCTTTATCACAATTTTTTTCATTATCTTTTGATTTTTGTTCACATCTTCCTACAGGCAATGCAATCCAATCACCAACATCATTCTGATCACAATAAGAATCTTGTATCCAAACTCCACCAGCAGACTCACAATTTTTCTGATTTGTAATTGCTGTTACACTTTGTGCTCCAGATCCAAAAACATCTGCTTTCTTAAAATGACAAGTGTTAATTGAAGAATTCCAAACACAAGGTAAATACCAAGGATCTCCTCCAATTTGATCACATAAACTTTGTGCTGCTTCAGCATCACTAGTAACCATACTTACATCTTCACAAGCTACGACGTTTTCTGGAATATCCTGCATATTATCTAAACAAGCTGTTGTTAAATAATCTGTTGTACATGTTCCACCACTCCAACTACAACAACTTGATAGCACTACTATACTACTACATAACTGTGAACTATTAACCATTGTACAATTTAAACCATTATTAACAATTGCTGGTTCATTTGCATGACCTGAAACAGGTCTACATAAATTATTTACATACTCACAACCTACAATTAACTCACAATTTGTTTGATTTGTATCAAAAATATAACAACTAGGATTCCATTCTTGATGAATATTCGAACCAGTAGTCCAACCACTTGGATCTTGACAACTTCCACCAGCACTTGGATCATTCCAATCTGTATACTCCCAGAAACAATAATATGTATCCATACAATTTTTCTGATCTGTAAAATCACTACATGAACCACTTATAGAACTTTCACACCAGCCTCCAGATCCTCCATCACTTACCCAAGTACAATCCAAATTATTTCCTGAACTTTCACAGGTTTCCTGTGTTCCACCATTCCAAGAATCATAAGTCCAACAACTAACTTCTTCACAAGAACCTCCAGTTGAAGTTGAACTTGACCATGAACAACTATCTTTATTATCACAAGAAGTTTGATCATTATAAGTAGAACAACCTTGTGAATTACAATAGCCACTTGTTGTCCAAGAACAATCTAAACCATATGTATTAGTTTCACATGTTGTCTGATCAGTAAAATCAAAATGATAACAACTATAAGACTCACATGAGTCTTGTGTATAATAATCATTTCTCCAAGTACAATTCAAACTCGCCGCATTACTTTCACAAGCACTTGGGTTTGTACCAGAATAATCCCAACATGAAGTTTCATAACAATAACTATAATCACTATTCCATAAACAAGACTGTCCTGTTTCTCCAGTTGCAGATGTACAATCATTTTGAGTAGTTTCAGTCCAACAACCTAATTCATCACAATCTCCCCAATAACATCCTGTTGTAGAACCACAAGTATTTTCATCAGCAATACTCCAACAATCAGAATTCCATCCACTACAACTTGAACTCCAACTACAAGCTAAACCTAAAGTATTAGCTTCACAAGAACTTTCATCTGTCCCATCAAAACTTTGACACATTGTTTGTTCACACCATCCACTACTACTTCCACTAGCTGAATCCCATTCACATACAGCTCCAATAGAACTTTCAGAAACAATACATTCTTCTTCTGTTGATAAATCCCAACAATGTTTATTTTCACACCAGCTTCCCCAATCACTTGAGAACCATCTACATGAACTATCACCTGTACAATCAGATTCAGTAAAATAAAGAGAACCACAATCATTAACTGTTAACAACTCTTCTGCCACAACAACTGCATCTCCTAAATAACCAAATGACCAATTATCTGCTTCTATAGAAACAACTTGTGTATTATTAGCAGCTGCTTTTAAAGCTAAACCTGCAGAAGGTCTACTTGAACCTTCAGTTATATTAATACTAACCCCATCAAAATAACAAAATACATTTGAAGAAACATTACTCCAAACAAAATCTAAAGTTCCAACTCCTCCAGAAACATTATTACATCTCTTTGATGTATTTATTCTATAAGCACATACATTAAAATTATTTGTTTCATTAAATTCTAATTTACATCCAGTTGTAGTTCCATTATTTACCCCTAATTCAAAAAGCATTAAACTATCAATACTTCCTGGGTTACTAAAATTTACATAAATACTTGAATTAAATGATTGAGTAAAATCTACATTATCTGTTGTTTGAAAAATAGCAAATGATCCATCCTCAGTTGCAGTTCCACTAAAAGTCAAAACATCATTTTGATTTACATCTAAATTTCCTTGAGTCCCAGGTGCATCATACCTTGCACTTACACTAGTTCCAGTAAATGAATCATTAAACCCTGCTAAAGTTAATTGTGCTGGAGGTGGTGGACCAACAAAAATCCAATTATCTAATCTAGTCATATTAACAACATCATTGGTATCACTTGCTAACAATGCTAATTCTAATGAACCTTCAACATGACTACTCTCTAATCCTGTTTTAATTTCAACTTCATCATTAAAAATACAATAAATATCTCCTGTAGAAGAATCATGCAAATAACTTAAATTACCATATGAGGTAGATAACCCAGGAGCACATATAGTACTATCATTAGAGTACCATAAACAAAGATCTGTATTTCCTCCAGATACAGCTCGTAATTCACAACCATTTTGTACTCCAGTTTCATTAACTGTTCTCATTCTAAAAGAAACTTGTGCAGTTAAATCATTTGCAGTTAAATTTATTGTAACATTTGATTTAAAGGAACCACTATAATCTATTTGATCATTTGTACCAATTAAAGAAAAAGCTCCATTAGCTTCTGCTGTACCATTAAAATATAAGGCATCATTTTGTGAAGGATAAATACCATTTGTATTATTAAGATAATAAAAACTATTTGTATTAAACACAATACCATCAAAAGTTTCAGTAAAATCCGTGAGCGCAGCTCCACCAAAAGTACCTCCAATAAAATTACCAGTAATATCACTGAAATCAAAACCAAAAATTCCGAATGCACTTACGGTTGAAATTGCGACAAGTAAAAAAATTGATAATATAATTATTTTTCTTCCTTCCATGATAGATCACATACTTTTAAAAAATAGTTCCCCTTTAAACAAATAAAATGGAAAAGAAATTTATAAACTTTTTCCTTTTTCTCTAAAATCAATAATATTCATTGCTCTTGTTTTTAAATTTGCAACAACTGCAGTTCCCCAACAAATATTTGTGTGTCCTAATTTTTCTTGGAATCCTGACATATACTCAAAAGAACTACAACCTATCAAAGAAATATTTTTGTAAGAGCCTATTTTTATATCATAATGAAAATGTCCTGTTACAAAAAAGTCAGGAACTTTTTCAATTATTAAAGGATCTTTTTCTACATCAGGAATATACAAACTTGACATATGTGTTGGTGCAAAATGTCTTTTCTTCAAAAAAAATTTCATCACTTCAACACTATTTTCATAACCACCAGCATCTCTTAATAATGTTACATTATTTACATAATAATCAAAACTAAAACCATGATATAATAATACATCAAACATGTTATGAATTTTTACAATACCAGGATTACTCACGACGATAACATTACTTAAATTATACAAAGATTTTGCAAAATCTTCACTTAATTTAGGTTGTGGTTCTGCAATTCTTAAAGCATCGTGATTACCTGCACAAACAACAATTTTTATATCTTTTCTTATCAAACTAAAGTACTTTGCAACTTCTTCATATTGCTTATAAATATCTTTTATTAATAATTCTTTTTCTTGTAAAGGATGTATTCCAACACCTGCAATTAAATCTCCAGGTATGATTATATATTTCACTTTTCTAGCAACTTTTTTTTGTTCTTCATTCCCATAATTTCCGTTAACCCACATAATAAAATTTTCAAATTCTTTTTTAGCAAAAAGACTACTTCCAATGTGTAAATCAGAAATAAAAACTGCACTAACATCATCTTTACATTTCTTATATTCTTTCAAAGGTAATTCTGGAAAATAAAATTCATTTGCAAAAACAATATTTTCCCCTAAAGTTCCACAAATACCAACAAGTTCATCTAAAACAACTTCATCCATCAAATCAATAAGTTCTTTATTATTAGCTGAAATTAAAATTTTAGTTATTCCTGTTGGATCTTCTAACTCTAATATATAGTATCCATTTCTAGTTTGTTCTTTTGAACTAATAAATCCAATTAAAGATACAGGTTCCTTTGCTTGTTTACTAACTAATCTACTAATTGAAATTGTATTTTGTAATTCTGTTCTTTGTAATAATATTTTTTTTAAAGAATTATATCTTACTTTCATATAACTAACAAAATCTTTTACTTCTCTTTTTTTAGGTTTATCTACATAAGAACTAATAACTTCAACTTTTGCAGTAATATTATTTTCAACTATGCTTTCACTTTCAAAATTTACTAATTTATTAAAAAGTTCATTGTCTAGAACTAAAACTTCTTCAGATTTTTCCAAATTATTATTTTTCTCTAAAAAAGAATTAAAATCAAAATCTTCTGGAATAGTCTTTAACAATTGAGGACTTATCATATAATTCTTTTCAAAAAAAAAACCAACTAATTTTTTTCTACTCATAAATTCAAAGCCTCCTTTAACAATTTTTCTAGACGTGGAACTGCAGAAGAAGGAATACCTAAACTTATTTGTCTTGTTCTTCCATATCTTCCTTTACTAATAACTTTAGCATTAATTATTCCTAACATATCTAATTCTGCAATAATATCAGAAATTCTTCTTTGTGTTAAAGGTCTTATTTTTGATTTAGAACATAAACTTTTATACAATTCATAAATATCTCCTGTAAATATAGGTTTATTACCAACAACTTTTGTAGTTGCAAATATAGATAATAAAGTTACTTGTGATTGTTTAGGTTGAGTAGTTATTATATCATGTACCCTATCTCTTTCAATTTTTTCTTCAGCTTCATCAATACATTCTAAATTTATTTTACTTAGATTTTTTCTTTCTGCTAATTCTGCAGACACTCTTAATAGTTCTAAAGCTCGTCTAGCATCTCCATGTTCTCTAGCTGCAAAAGCTGCACATTTTTCTAAAACTCCTTCTTCAATAACATCTTCCCTAAAAGCTTTAGAAGATCTTTTTTTCAAAATAGCTTGTAATTGTATTGCATTATATGGTGGAAAAACTAATTCTTCTTCAGATAAAGAACTTACAACTCTTGGATCTAAATAATTTGTAAACATTAAATCATTTGAAATTCCAACTAAAGTAATTTGACTATTTTTTAATTCAGAATTAAATCTTGTTAAATTATACAAAATCTGATCTCCAGCCTTAGATACTAATTGATCTATTTCATCTAATATTAAAATTAAAAGAATATTTTTTTCTTCTAATACATTAATAAAAACTTTATACACTTCATCTGTAGGTAAACCTGTTGCTGGAATATCTTCTCCTAAAAATCTTGCTAATTCTGCAATCAATCTATATTCTGTATCTGCAACTCTTTTTAATTTACAATTAATATAAAAACATTTCACTGGTAAATCATTTTTCTTAGCAATTTCCATAATACTATTAGTTACATGTTTTGCTGTCAAAGTTTTTCCAGTTCCTGTTTTCCCATAACAAAATATATTAGAAGGTTTTTCTTTTCTTAATGCAGGAGCTAAAATACCTGCAACTTTATTCACTTGTTCTTCTCTATGTAATATTATATCAGGAGAATAATTAGCTTGTAACACTGATTTATCTAAAAAGAATGGTTCTTTTTTAAGAAAATCTTCAAAGTATTGATTTAATCCCTCTTTTCCCATAAACTCTCCTTAAACAAAAACATTATTTAAACTTTCATCTTGTTTAACATATAGACAGAGACCCTTATTTCCTTTGGAAACATTTTTCTCAATCTAAATGTGTTTAGACTCTTCTTCCTTTATAAATTTACCCCATCATTTCATATAGAACTCTTAAATGACAACATCAAAAAAATAACAACTACAAAATAGATTTTCTATAATAATAATAATAATACAATAATACATATAAATATATATAAAGATATAAAAAATAATAATAAAGAATTAAAAGCTAAAAAGAAAGAATTCTAAAGATTTAAAACAAATAAAATAATAATAATTTTTGACTAATTTTTTTAATCATTTTTCCTCTATAAATAATTAATTTTCTTAATAGATTTTTAATATCTCCATTTGAAATAAAACAAACAAGAAAAATGAACACAATCTATAATTTTTTATTTAACTTTCCATAGGAAATTAAGGTCTGAGGGGGTCTACACAATAACAAATTATAAAAACTATTACCTCTTTATATTAATACATGGGTTTATTAGCAATAGTAGTTGTAATTTTAGTAGCTTTTTTTCTATTAGAATTATTTAAACATAAATTTACAAAAAATATATTTAGATATTTTATAGTAGGATTAATATTTCTAGTGTTATTAATGTTTTTAGCTTCTTTCTTCGATTTAAGTAATTTTTTCAGTCCAGATAATACATTTGCAAAGACAGGATCAGTTATAGCTGAAGATGTACAGCAAGACATTGAGAATATTGAATGGGAAGATCTTAATATTATAGATACTGCAGAAAAGAAAACAAAAGATTTTCTTAGAGACATATTAGAATCTTAGTCTAGAAAATTATATAAACCTTTAAAATAGAACTTTATTACAGGAGGAATTATAATGCAAGAAAAAAGAAATTCAAGATCTCTTATGAGTAAAACTGTTGTGACAAAATCTGGAAAAAAATTTGGTGAAGTTGGTAATTTAGCTTTCGAAACAAGAACTGGTGAAATTATGCACATTATTCTAAAAAATCCAACTTCTTACATTGATCATCTTGATATTGAGCAAGATAAGAATGGACAGTGGTTAGTTCCATTTTCATCTGTAATTGCTGTAGGTGATTTTGTTGTAGTAGCAGAAGAAGACATAGTTTAATATTATTTTTTTTTAATAAGTAAATTATATAAACTAAACAATATTTTCTAATCCTCATGTCTACATTAAAATATAACAATACTAGTGATATAAAAATACCTAAAGATATTGTTAGTCAAGTTATTGGTCAAGATGGTGCTGTAAATTTAATTAAAAAAGCTGCACATCAAAGAAGAAATATATTGCTTATTGGTTCTCCTGGTACAGGAAAAAGTATGCTTGGTCAAGCTTTAGCTGAATTATTACCTCAAGAAAAACTTAAAGATGTACTTTCTTTTCCAAATCCTGCAGATGATAATGTTCCTTTAATAAAGACTTATCCTAGAGGAAAAGGTAAGACTTTAGTTACTCAGGCAAAAGTGAATGCTATGGGTTCCTTTAGAAATCAAAATATTTTATTATTTGTTTTTGTATTAATTGCAACTATACTTCCTTATTATTTTTACTCAAGACAAATTTTTCCTTTTGATTCTGCTGTAATATATGCAGCTTCAATGATTACAAGTATGGTATTTATTATTGGTTTTATGCTTTTCTTAAACTTAAGTAAAAAAACTTCAAAACTTGGTGGACAATCTACTGTTCCTAAATTATTAATAGATAGTTCAAAGAAAAAGAAAGCACCTTTCCATGATGCTACTGGTGCACATGCTGGTGCACTTTTAGGAGATGTACTTCACGATCCTTTACAATCATTTCAAAGTAGTAACAAAATAAAAATAAATAATAGTTTAATTAACATAGAAATTTTTGTCAATAATTTACTTACAAAAACTAAAGACTTAATAAAACAAGATGGTTATGAAGCAACATTCCTTGAAAAAGATAAATATGTAATTAATGCTATTAAGGATAATAAAATTATAAATACAGAGATTTTATCTGTAAATAAACATTACAAAGAGTGTAATTTATTCAAAATTATTACTGAGTCTGGTAAGGAATTATTAGTAAGTCCTGAACATAAAGTTGCAATAAGTGAAAATAAAAATATTAATTATATTGATGCTGAAAAATTAAAAATTGGAAATATTCTTCTAACAAATTCTTAATAAGTATGGACACTGGACATGAGTGCGCGCAGCACTTATATATAAAAAACAATAATTTAAACATATGAATTATATAATTAAAGAAGATGATATTATCAATACTTATAGTAAAGCACAGCAAGAGCAATCTAGATTATATTATGAATATAAAAAAATTAAACAAGAAAATCCTGAATTTGGATATAAAAAAATTGCTAAATTAATGAATCAACCTTATCACAAAACAAGATGGTGGCATGCTGGAAAACATAAACCTATTCCTATTCAAACTGTAAATTGGCTAAAAAAAAGAAGATTAATACCTTTAAAATTTAATCATAAAAGAATACATTTGATTGCAAAAATATTTGGTTCTTCTTTCGGTGATGGAGGAATTTTTGGAAATCTTAATGCTATTTTCCTTTCAAGTTCTGAGAAATTTGCTTTATATGAATTCAAAAGAGATTTAAATATTATTTTTGGAATAGATATTGAACTAAACTCTAGAGAAATTGAAGGTGGAGAATATGGTGAATCTTGGTCTTATCAAAATACAAATCGAAAAGTTATAAGGTTTTTTAAAGCACTTGGTTCTCCAATTGGTAAAAAAACTAAAACTATTATGAAAATTCCAAAATGGGTTTCAGTAGATCTTAAAATTGAAGATTATTTCTATGGTGCTTTATTTGGATCTGAGATTGGGATACCTAAAATGCATGTTTCAGGAACTAGTTTAAATTCTTTAGAATTTGGTATTACTTCTAAGAAAAACAATGATTTAAACATAATTAAATACCTTAAACAAATTAAAAAATATTTTAATAGAAAAAAGATAAAAACAAATAAAATTTATATAAATTATAGTAAAGAAAAAGAACATTATGTTTATAGAATTCCTATTTCTACAAAATTTAGTAATATTTACAATTTTAAAGAAAATATTAAGCTTTATTATTGTGATTATAAAGGAAAAAAACTTGATAAAATTTTTGAAGAATTTAAATATTTAAAAGAAAAAAGATATTTTGATTTAATTGATAAAGGTTATACTCATGACTATACATTAGACTTATTGAATTTAACATCAAAGGATTTATATATAATTAAATATAACTTTTCTATCTAATGACTTTAAAAAAGGAAAAAATTGTAAAAATTGAAAAAATTCCATTTAAAGGATATTTATACAACCTAACAACAGAGACAGGTAATTTATTTGCAAATGGTATTTTGTGTAAAAATTCTGGTGGATTAGGAACTCCTCCTCATGAAAGATTAATTCCTGGAATGATTCATAGAGCTTCTGGTGGAGTTTTATTTATTGATGAGATTTCAACATTAACTCAACATTCACAACAGGAATTACTTACAGCATTACAAGAAAAAAAATATCCTATCACTGGACAATCTGAGAGATCAAGTGGTGCAATGACAAGATCAGAACCAGTACCAACAGATTTTATTTTAATGGCTGCAGGAAATTATGAAACTGTTAAACATATGCATCCAGCTTTAAGATCAAGAATTAGGGGTTATGGTTATGAAGTTTACATGAATGATACAATGAATGATACTCCAGAGAATAGAAATAAATTAGCTATTTTTGTTGCACAAGAAGTTGTAAAAGATAAAAAAATACCTCATTTTTCTAAAGAAGCTGTTGAATTAATTATACATGAAGCAAGAAAAATGGCTTCTACTTCTGGTAAGTTAACTTGTAGATTAAGAGAGTTAGGTGGATTAGTTAGAGCTGCAGGAGATTTAGCTTTAGAAGATAAATCAAAATATGTTAAAGCTATACATGTTACTGAAGCTAAAAAACTTTCAAGAACTTTAGAACAACAAATTGCTGATAAATATATTGAAGCAAAAAAGAAATATGAAGTAATTGTTACATCTGGAATTAGAGTAGGTAGAGTAAATGGTTTAGCTGTTATTGGTGGAGAAACTGCATTTTCAGGAATTGTTTTACCTATTGAATCAGAAGTAACTCCAGGTGGTAAAAAAACTGAATTTGTTGCAACAGGTAAATTAGGTGAGATTGCAAAAGAAGCTGTAAAGAATGTTTCAGCTTTGGTTCTAAAATATTTTGGAGAAGATTTGAGAGAAAAATATGATGTTTTCATACAATTTGTTCAATCAACTGAAGGTGTAGAAGGTGACTCAGCTTCTATTGCTGTAGCAACTTCAATTATATCTGCATTAAAACAAGTTCCAGTTAGACAAGATACTGCTATGACCGGTTCTTTATCTGTGAGAGGAGAAGTATTAGCTGTAGGTGGAGTAACTGCAAAGATAGAAGCAGCTATTGATGCTGGATTAAAAAGAGTTATTATTCCTAAATCAAATGAAAAAGATTTGGTTATTGAAAAAACTAAATTAAACAAAATAAAAATTATACCTGTTATGAGAATTGAAGAAGTTTTCAAAGAAGCTTTAAATTGGACTGGTAAAGAAAAAATTCTTAAATCTTTTAATGGTAAGTTAAAGAAAAAGTAAATAATATTCTTCCAATAACAATAATACTAATAAACTAAACTTCTAAATAAAATAAAATGCAAACTACATTATGTATCACTGGTTTAATGCGTTCTGGAAAAGATTTTGTAGCTCATTATATTATCAATAAATATAATTATATTCAATTAAATATGTCAGATGTAATTAAAGATGAATTAATTGAACAAGGCAGAGAGCCAACAAAAATGAATATGTCTATTCTAGCAGATGAATGGAGAAAACTTCATGGTAAAGATATTGTTATGCGGAAAACTTTAGAAAAAGCAGAAAATCATGATAAAGTTATTATTACAGGAATTAGAAGTCCTGAAGAATTAGATTATTTACAAAACAATACAAAAAGATTCAAATTAATTGCAATACAAGCTTCTAGAGAAATTAGATACAATAGAAGATCAGAAAAAGATCCTCAAACTCCTGAAGAATTTTTTGAAAGAGATGAACGAGACATTCTTTTCAAAGGTTTAGGTAAAGTAATGGAGAAAGCAGATTATAATATAAAAAATGAAGGTCCATTAGAAGATATTTATTTACAAATAGATTCTATAATAGAAAGAATTGATTACAAAAGACCTACCTGGGATGAATATTTTATGAATTTAGCTTTAGAAGTAGGAAAAAGAAGTACATGTGATAGAGGAAGAACTGGAGTATTAATTGTGAGAGATAAACAAATTTTAGCTACTGGTTATGCTGGTTCACCTAAAGGTTTACCTCATTGTGATGAAGTCGGACATCAGATTAAGAAAACAACTCATCAAGATGGATCTACTTCCAAACATTGTGTAAGAACTTCTCATGGAGAACAAAATGCTATTTGCCAAGCTGCAAAGAATGGTATTGCTATAGATAGTGCAACAATGTATTGTAAACTAGAGCCTTGTTACATTTGTGCAAAAATGATGATTAATGCTGGGATAATAAGAGTAGTATGTTTAAGAAAATACCATGCAGCACAAGATTCAAGAGATATATTCAAAAAAGCAAGTATTGATATTTCTTATATTGAAGATGGTCAAGAAAATTATTAAAGTAATTCTTTATATTTTTTATACGCTTCTTCATGCATAATCCAATAACTTTTTCTTGAAAAATCTTTTGTAACATTTTTAACTATTTTTTTAGTTTCTAAATCTTTTAAGATTTTCAAAATAAATTGTTTATCTCTAGCTTCTTGATTTGCAATATTCGTTGCACTTAATGATCTTGGAGACTCATCAAATAAAACTCTTAAAACATTACTTTTTATTTTTTCTAAATTTTCTTTTGATATCCGACTCATAATTAATTTTAAATATTTTTCTCTTTAAAAACTTTATTGCGTTATACCGCTAATTAATAAATTAATCAAAAAACTTAAGAACTTAAGGCAATTATTTTCAAACATGGATTTTAAAAAAGAAATTTCAAAATTGTTAAAGAAAGAAAAAATTTCAATTGAACTTCTTCAAGCTCCACCTAATCCAGAGATGGGTGATTATGCTATTCCTTGTTTTTCTCTATCTAAACAATTAAAAAAATCTCCTGTAGAAATAGCTAAAAACTTACAACCTAAATTTAAAGCTAAATTTTTAGAGAAGGTTGAAGCAAATGGTCCATACTTAAACTTTTTTATAAATAAAGATATTTTCAATAAAACTATTATAGAGTCTAAAATAAAGAAAAAGAAATCAAATAAAAAAACAGTTACTATGGATTTTTCTCATCCAAATATTATGAAACCTTTTGGTATTGGTCATTTAAGATCAACTATGATCGGAAATTCAATATATAAAATACTTACATTTGAAGGTTACAAAGTAATTAGAATTAATCATTTAGGTGACTGGGGAACTCAATTTGGTAAAATGATTTTTGCATTCGAAACTTGGGGTGATAGAAAAGAATTGAAAAAAAATCCTTTAAAACATATGTTAAAAATATATGTTAAGTTCCATAAAGAAGCTGAAAAAGATCCTAAATTAGTAGATAAAGGTAGAGAATATTTTGCAAAACTTGAACAAGGAGATAAAAAAGCTAGAGCTTATTGGAAAGAATTTAGTGATTTATCTTTAAAGGAATACAAAAAGATATACAAAAGACTTAATGTAGATTTTGATTCTTGGGCAGGAGAATCTTTTTATGAACCCATGCTTAAAGATACTATTAATATTTTAGATAAAAAAGGAATTATAGAGGAAAGTGAAGGAGCTTTAATTGTAAACTTAGACAAATATAATATGGCTCCTTGTATAATCCAAAAATCTGATGGAGCAACAATATATGCTACAAGAGACTTAGCTGCAGCTTTATACAGAAAGAAGGAATATAAATTTTATAAAAATCTTTATGTTGTTGATGCTGGTCAATCTTTACATTTTAAACAATTTTTCAAAGTGTTAGAATTAGCTAAATATCCTTGGGCAAAAGATAATTTACATATTTCCTTTGGTAAGATGAAGTTTGGTAAAGGTATTGTTATGTCTACAAGAAAAGGAAAAATAGTTTTCTTGGAGGAAGTATTAGATAAAACAGTTGAAAAAGTAAAAGAAATAATTGAAGAAAAAAATCCTAAATTAAAAAATAAAGATAAAATATCTGAACAAGTTGGTATAGGGTCAATTATATTCTGGGATTTATCTCATGATAGAGTAAAAGATATTAATTTTGATTGGGAGACTATATTAGATTTTAATGGAGAAACTGGACCTTATGTACAATATACTTATGCTAGAGCATCTTCAATATTAAGAAAGGTAAAAAATAATTCTAAAGTAGATTATAGTAAATTAATAAATCCTAAGGAAGCTGAGTTAATTAAACTAATATTTAACTTTGAATCTACAATAGAAAATGCTGCACAACAGTATAAGCCTTCTGTATTAGCAAAGTATTTAGTTAACTTAGCTCAAAAATTTAACGAATTTTATCAAGCTTGTCCTGTACTTTATGAAGAAGATAAATCCTTAGCTAAAGCAAGGTTAAACCTTGTATCTAAGACTAGAGATATATTAAAAGAAGGATTATCATTATTAGCTATTTCTACTCCTGAAGAGATGTAGTTCTACAACCACAACTTTTAAATAAGTTATTTCTTTTCTTTGTCTCGGTGAAAAAATATGCCAGTTATATCATTTAGTTTTGACAAGATCAATATCGAGAAAAAGAAGACATTAGAAGCTCCTATTAAAGTAGATAATGGAATGACTATTGTAGATCTTAAGTTAGAAGACGTACCTATTTCAAGTGGAAAGAAAGAAAAAGTTCTAAGATTTTATTATGAATATAAAGTAGATTATCAACCTGATCAAGCTATTATTGAAATTGCTGGTAATTTAGTTTTTCATGATCCTGAAGGTAAATCTGATGAATTAATGAAAGGTTGGAATAAATCAAAACAATTACCTCCTGAGATGATGCAACAAGTAATGAATAATGTTTTAATTAGATGTCAAATAAAAGCATTAACATTAGCTCAAGATGTTGGTTTACCACCTCATATAAGAATTCCAACAATCAGTCCAAAAACTCCTGTAACTAAGGATAAAAAGGCTGAAGAGTATATTGGATAAATTTTTCTTTTTATTATATTCATTATGCACATCTTATGCACTTGGTTATTCACTTATTATTCACATAAATGTATATATATCTCATTTTATTTCTTATCTTTATGTTAGGATCTGATCTCAGGGAAGCTGTAAAGAAGTCTTTTAAGAGGGTAAAGGACCATTTCGAGGCATTAGAGGGTGAAGTTAGACATAATAGAGATTATATTATTAAACAAAATACTAGTATTGAGGCTTTAAATGCTAAAATTAAGGCTTTAGAAGCTAAAATTCAAGTTTTAGAGGCTTCTAAACTCTCATTTTCGGATAATAAAGATAATAAAAATAAAGATAATATAGTCTCTAAATCTCTAAAAAAGGCTGAAATTAGCTTTAAAAGAGAAGATTTACTACTAAAAAATGAAATCTCCAGTGGAAATAAAGGGGTTTCATTAGATGGTTATTCACTTCCTGGTTATTCACTTCCTGGTTATTCACTTGATATTCGAGGCTTTAAAGAAGATCTTCCAAGGATCTTAAGTAAGCTCTCAAGACAAGAATTTATGACTTTTCTTGTGATTTATCAGCAAGAAGAGCAAATTAAGCATGTTACTTACGAAACTTTAGCAAAAGAACTCAAAATATCTTCTGGATGTGTAAGAACTTATGTTAGTGGTCTCATAAAGAAAGGTATTCCTATAGTTAAATCTAAATATAATAATAAAGTAATCATACTTTCAGTTCCCTCAGAAATAAGAGGATTAAACATAAAAAAACAATTAATTCAGATATTTTACAATTTAGATCCTTCTCAAAAGAAGCTAGGAGATGATTTTTGAAGTCTCATTTTATATCTATTTATATTAATATATAATTTTAAATTGACAATATTTTATTATTAATTAATCATTCATTATTCACATAATTATTATCTATTTTGGGCTATAGTCTGGTCTATAGATCGGTCTATAGACTGGTCTACAATCGGACTATAATCGGACTACAATCGGTCTATAAGTGGTCTACAAATCATTTTTTCTCGACGAAAACTTTATAAACTTTCTACTCTTGTAATAATTCTATGTTAAATTGGTTGATAAAAAGAGGCATTCAGAAACATTCTTCTGAATTTAATAATTCTGTAAAAAGTTCATTTCAAAATATTAGAAATGATATGGATCATATTTCTAAATGGATAAATCATTTCAAAAATAGAGATGAATTTCATCATGGTAATTTTCAGAGTATTATTGATAAATTAGAAAATATAGATGAAAGACTAATAAATCTTGAACAGAATACCATAAGTGAGAGTTCAGTAGAACCTATATATGAAAGTACTTTCGAACCTAGTGAAGATGACGAAAAGAAGTGGAATAGTTTAACTGATGCTCAAAGAGATTTAGTGAGAGTTATTTCTGGTATTTGTAGAGAAAGACCAAATAAATGGTTTTCATTTAGAGAAGTTGCTGAGGAAAATTATCCTAAAAAATCTTACGAACAAGTAAAAAGTACTTTAATCAAATACATTAACTTATTAGAAAAAATAGGATATGTTAAAAGAAAAAGATCTGGAAATCAAGTATTAGTAAGAGTTGATGAAGATATCATCATTCCTTCAGGAAGCTCAAAAGAGATAGTAATTGATATTAAATCTTCTAAAAAAACCAAGAAGAAAAAGAAAAATGCCGAAGATTAAATCTATAGAAAACATTGAAAAAGACATTCATTGTATAAGTTGTGCTTTACAGTCTGGTGAAATAAAAAGAATTGGTGGAGTTATTTCTGAAACAAAATATTTTGATCTTCAACAAGATTATGAAATTCCTATTCCTGGATTTATTGTTATTGCTTCTAAAAGACATATTGTGGGATTTGCTGATTTCAATAAAAAGGAAAGAATTGAATTTATCAACTTTATTTGTGAAACTCGAAAAGCTATGAAGGAAGTACTTAATATCAAATATATTCAAATTCTCTTTAAAGAAGAAACTATTGAAAGTAAAGTAAATCCTTCACATTTTCATATTGCTTTACTTCCAAAGTATGAATGGATGAAAGATTTTCCTGATGTCCTTAGTATTTTGAAATATGCTAGAAAAAATATGAAAACAGAAGAAAACATAAAAGAAGTTAAAAAAGCAGCCAGAAAATTGAAAAAATACTTATCTAAAAACTGATTAAAACTTTTAATCTTTTATCAAATATTCTATACTTTAAAATTTTTAGTTTTTGATCAAAACTTTTAATCATTTATCGACGATAAAATTAATATTTTTATTAAACTATATACCTTCTTTTATTTAATCTTAATTTAACAGGCTTAATTCCTCATATTTTATCAAAAATCTTTATTTTTGCCTTATTTTCCATAAAATCTTACATTAAACTTATATATCTTAGCATCTTTTTTATGTATATGAGATTAAAATTATTACTTTTAATAATCATATCATTATTACTAATAACTTCATGTGATATTGAAATACCTGTTTCAGATAATTCAAGTTCTGATTCAAGTTCTTCTTCTGGTTCAAGTCAATCAAGTAGTTCTGGTCAAGGTCAAAATCCAGGTAGTCAATCTTACGATTATGATAATGAAGATTTAGATGATAGTGGTTTACCTTTCAGTTTAGATGAAGTATATGGTGAAACTTCTTTAGAATTTTATACAGCTTCAATAAGTGATGAAATAACTATTATGAAAAGTACAAGAAGTGAAGAATGAGGTTATGAATTAGATTCAATAACTACTAATTCTTATGATTTTAATCTTGTTAGAATACATTTTGGTGATACTTCAAATTTTTATGTAATGGATGTTAGCGCTGATTATTATTATGATTATACTGAAGAACAAGAATACATTCCTGAATCTTATTACATAACAACTTCTATAGGTCCTGCTTCTAGTTCATTTTCTGAAGAAATTGAAGGGTTTGTTAGAGTTATTAGTCTTGATGCAAATGATGAATTTTGGTTTTACATAGCTCCTGGTTATGTTACAGAAGATTCTTCAGTTTCTACTTCTAAAACAATTCATTATAGTGATACTGGTGAAACAGATGTTGAAGATAAGTTAGTTGGTTTTGATGGCATTAGTACAGGTGGAGGAGATGTTTATCCTTGTGAAGCTGATTTATCTGATGATGTTTTAAGTCCTGCTTCAATTTGTAAATTATATTTTTCAGAAGATAGTTCTGGTACTTATACAGATTCAGCTTACAAAGAATTAGATAATGGATTTGAAAATAGGATTAGAACTGTTACATGGACAATTGAGAAAATTGAATAATTTTTTCATTAAATATTCTTAATAGGTAAACTATTTAAACCATTATTTTTCCTCAGTTTTAATATGTATAACCCTTTAAAAAATCTTGCAGCATGCTTAAGATGTAAACATTTAGAAGAATTTGGCACTCATGCAGCCTTTGATTATTGTTCAAATAGATTTCCTAATCCTATGGTATCATTTAATGGAATAGATATATCTCTAAGTATTGAAGATTATGAATTAGGTTGTGAAGATTTTAATTGGAATGGTATACCAATGGATAGAGAAACTTACCAAAGGTTTATTGAAAATAGAGATTATTCTACTAGTGTTTTAAAAAATATACCTAAAGAACAAATTATTGTAGATCCTTCTGAAGATATAGATATTTCTTGTGGTGGTGCTTATTTTAGATTAGATCTTCTTTTAAAGCAACATCCTGAGTTAGAACCTCAATTAAAACATTTAATCTAAGATCTAAAATTTTAATCATCAAACTATACTTTTTTATATAACTTATTACATCTTTAATTTAGTCGAGGTGAACTACACTAAAAAGAAGAAAAATTCTAAAATTTGAAGCTTTTCTAAGAGATTTTTCTAAAAGGAACTCTGAAAAGAAATTAGGCGAAAGAACTATTGAAGGAGTATTAACTCTTGCAAAATATATTCCTGATACGAAGAAGAAAGAAAATTTTGATAAACTCTTAAAAAAACATGAGAAATATCTCAAAGAAAGAAACCATCCTATTGCTAGATATGCTCTTTTCTTGTATCTCAAAAGTTTGGGTTATGAAGAAGATTTAATTAAAAGAATAGTTAATTTCAACAAGAAGCCTAGTACTGCATTGAATGATGCAGAAAAATTAGCTAATTATGTACTTTCTAAGAAAGAATTACTTTATCTTGTTGATAATATTAAAAAGCCAAGAGACAAATTAATCATTAAATTTCTTTATGATACTGGTGCTAGAGTTTCTGAATTAACAAATTTACAACTTAAGGATATTGATTTAGATATTAAAGAAGCTACTTTGATGGGCAAGGGTAAGAAACCTAGAACTGTTTATTTCCAAGATTCTACAAAAGTTTTACTTGAAGAATATCTAGATTCTAAAAAGCTCATAAATCCTTCTGAGAAAATTTTTATAATAAAACCTATCACTGTATGGTATCATTTAAAAAAATATGGTAGGGAGATTTTAAACAGAGATTTAAGGCCTCACATGTTAAGACACACTAGGTTACAACATATGGCTGATGAAGGTGTAGATTCTTTTCTAATCAAATCATATGCTGGTCATTCTGACATTGGCACAACTCAAATTTATGTAAAGAACTCTAAATTCCAAAGGAAATTAGCTTTCAATAAAGCTGGTGATTTATGGGAGAAAGGAAATTAATACTCTATCCTATAAAACTTTATTAAATCATTTATATTATCTCCTTATATGGATAGTGTTCGTGAGCGTTTAGAAAGAATAAAATCTCAGCCTAGAAAGGTAGGTTTACCTTTATCAGAAGATGAAATTAATCCAAAACCTGAGAAAGTTCTTCTTAGTCCTGAGTCTATATTCATGCGAAAAATAGAGAAATTAATGTCTTCAATAAATTCTACAAAACAAAAGATGCTTGCAGATTCTGGCCAATACTTAAGTCTTTATTATGATTTAAAGAAACAAGAAAAGGAATTTTTAGAAACTTTAGAAGATCCAGAATTACAGTATTTAGATATTCCAGATGTATTTATGCAAAAAATAAATGCTATGAAAAGAAACATTATTGACCAAAAATTCTAAGCCAATACATTTATTGTATATTCAGGATATATTCCATTTGCTTGTAATAATAATAAATCTTTTATTCTTCTTTCTTTTTTGTATCTTTCAATAGTATCAACTAGTTGTTTAGGTTTCAATTCTTTTTGTGTTTCAATTAATCTTAATGCTTCTGCAATTTCTATAAATTTATTTGCTAGTTCTAGATATGTATCTTTTAAAATATCTCCCCCTTGTCTAGCAAGATTAGCAAAAGTATCATAAGATATACTACCAACTGAACAATGATAATCTAATTGTCCCTTTCCTATTCTTTCAATATAATCATAAAATAAACCTACCCAAATTAAGCACTGATCACCTATTCTTTTTGTTAAACTTGGATTTTCATAACTTTTTTCTTGTAATAATGTAACTGACTCAAACCCATCTTCATCAGATAATAAATGACTTTTACAATTACTTAACAAATGAGTCAAATACCACTCTGTATGCTCAGATACTTTTACATCTCTTCTAGAAAGACATCTCGGAATTTCTTCATAAAAAAAACTATCTAAGGTAGAGTAATTTCTTACTAACATTCCAATAAATTTTTTCTTTGATTATAAAAACTTTTTTCTCTTCTATCACATATTTTAACTAAATTATACTAAAAAGCGTTTTACCGCTAATGTGTTTAATTTAATATTTATTTTAAAATTAATAAAAAATTTATCTAATTTTTCTTAAAACATTCTCTAATTTTCTTTCTCTTGCTTTTTCACCTGTTTGGTGTGCTGCTTTAAAAACAAGCTTTGCTACAATAGTGTTTGTTGTTGTTAAATATGTAACTTGACTTGTAAGATCATCAATCTCTGCAATTCCTAAATAATTTGCTAAACCATATCCTATACCTAATACAAGAGATACACAAGTCTCTACTTTATTATATCTAAAAGTTTCTCTCATAGAAATAGGGATCCATATTTCTGACATTTTGTTTTTATACCAATAATGTGCTTGTGGAACTAATTTATCTAATATCATAAAAAAATTAAAAAATCTGAATTTATAAAATTATCTATAAACAAATTCGGATGTTTTAGGATAAATTCTGTTAAACCAGCTTTAAATAAACCATCATATAATTGTCCATCTCTTTGCATATCTTGTAATTGACTAAAATTATATCCTCTTACTGCTCTAACTCTCTCACTTTCTTCTCCAAATTCTTCTTCACTATTTACTATTTCTTCTACATTTACAGCATAGAATTTATCTATTGTAAGATCCCAAGATACATTTGGAACACCTTCACCTAAATATTCTGGTAGATTTTTAGATTTTAATCCTGATTCTTCTCCCATTTCTCTTAAACATGCATCTTCATAACTTTCACCTTCTTCTTTAAGTCCCATTGGAAAAAGCCATATATCTTTTCCTTGTTCCCATCTATATTGTTTTATTAATCCTACTTGAATAGAATCCTTACTTTTTGAATATGGTACAATAACTACACCACTATTTTTTTGTTGTCTTATAGGTCTATCAAAAATAGCCCTACCTTGTTCATTACAGACTGCATACATTTTCATTCCACCAAATCTCGGATAAAATAAACCTTTATCCTTATCAAATTCCCATTCTCTTACTAATTGAGGATGATCTCTTATATCTTCTAAATGAAATACCATTTTTATAAAAAACTTTTTTCATCACTTTATAATAATTATGTATTAAAAATAAAAAAAGAATTAACTTCCACCTAACCATGTTGGCATAAATGGTGCTATAAAAGGCCAAATATAAGGAGCAACTGCTACTAATCCACCAATAATTAAACAATGGATAACACTTTCATGCATACCTTTACCTCTACCTCCAGCTACAACTGCTGATCCTGAATATACTTTTATTGTTACTACTAATGCTATTGCACCTCTCAAAATATATGGATTAGTTAATATTGCTGGTAGAGATCCACCAAATTGGGCTATAAAAAAATCTACATTCATAGAAATTAGTAAAGCTATAATTAAAACTGGGAAGATATGTGTCAAACCATGTTTTAACCAATGTGATCCTGAAAATGCTTCATCTCCATGTAGAAAAAACATTTCTATTATACCTATTACTATACCCATAGCTAAAGCTGGTAATATCAATAAAGAACTTACTTCTGTTGCCATAGCTTTCTAATACCTAAAAACATTTATAAAGTTTTTCTTCTAATATATCACTAATGGTAAGAAACTTATTAAAAAAATTTATAAAAAAAGATGAAGATTCTCAAAAAATAAAAACTAAAGAAGAAATAATAAAAGAAAAAATTATTACTTTCATAGAATTAGCTACAACTAAGAAAAGTTTTCTTTCAAGAGAATTAGGTAGAGTTTCAGATAGTCAAAAAAGACTTAAAACTTTAAAGAGACAAAAACCTTTCAATCCTACACAAATAAGAGCTGAATTAAAAATTATAGAACAAAATATTATTTCTAGTCAAGGTGAAGATGAAGCAGAGATTGATGAAATTGATTTAAAAGAACAGAGATTGATTAGAGAAATTGAAAGATTACTTTAAACTTTTATATCTTTAGCTTCTAATTTCATAAACACTTTTACAAGAACAGCTACTAATATTGTAGTCAATAAAACAGAAGGTGCAAATATAGACAACATTTCTGTTCCTTCAAAGACTCCGATTTCAATTGCTAGGATTAAAATAATTAAAGTTTCTACATCTAAACTCAACATTGAAGAAGAAACTAAACCTGGAGCTGGTATTTTCTTTATCTTACTATATACATATGTATAACTAAATTTTAACACACAAGACAATCCAAAGAATATCAAAGCTGGAATAATATTAGCAATAATTCCTGCCTCACCACTTAATACTAATTCTAAACCAAACCATGCAAAGAATAATGGTACAAATAATCCCATTGATACTGCTTTAAATCTATCTACAAAACTTCTTGTTCCAGAGAATGTTGATCTTGAGATAATAATTCCTGCTAAGAAAGCTCCTAGAATATTTGAGAATCCTAAACTCTCAGTTAAGAAAGCCATTAATAATACTAAAGCCATTGTCAAAGTAAACTGTGCTTCTTCTGATTCTAACAAAATCATATACTTTCCAAATCTTGAAACTATCCAAAATAAACCCATAAACAAAGCCATAAAAGCAATAACTCCAATAAACTTACTAGCTATTGCACCTAGTTCAGGTGTAAAGAATAATGTAAATAATGTTAACAAACTTAATCCTGCAATTACATTAATAACTGCTCCATTCAAAACCATTTGTCCAAACTCTGTATTCAACAATCTTTTTGACATTAACATTTTTGCTGGAACACCTAAATCTACAACTGCATAAGCTAAAGCTAAGAAAGCTATTTGTACAAATGTATAAGATTTTCCTGCAACAAGACTCATTAATGGTGTACTTAAAACTCCAAAGATAATTACAAAACCAAAAACAAGTAAACCAAGTCCCATCATCATTGCTGTTTTATTTTTATACAATGCAGATTAATCTTCTTCTTTTAATCCTGCTAAAAATAAATTTAACACTGCTCCAATAATTGCAAATTCTTCCATTGCATGTGGAGAAACCCAACCTAAAACAGATGGTCCTAATAATAAACCTGCAATAATATATCCAATAACTGCATCTAAACCTAAACGTTCAAATATTTCACCAAGAATTAAAGAACTAGCTAAAACTGCAAACAAAGATAATAATACATTACTTATAGCTACTTCTCCACTCATTTTACCTCTTTATTTTTTTAATTAGATCTCTTTGATGTACAACACCAACAATTTTATCTTTTTTAATAACAGGAATAGTAATTAATTTATTCTTATACATAAGATATGCTGCTTTTTCAATTGCTGTTTCTGGTGTAACAAAATAAATATTTTTTTTCATAATTTCACCAGCTTTTTTTGCAAAGTATGTTTTATTATAATAGCTCCCCATAACACCAATTAAATCTGTAACTCTATCTTGAGGAATAAGTAATTGAATAATATCTGATTCTTCTATAGTACCTAATAATTTTCCATTGTTATCTATAACAATTAATGTATCTTCCACTCTCTTTAACTTATTAATTACTATCTTCATAGAAGTACTTTCTTTTACTACGGTTGCTTTCTCCATAATACTTTTTACTTTTTTTCCTGAAACATCTTTCCATTCCTCTGTTAATATCCTTTTTAGAAAATTATCTGTAAGATGGTTAAAACCTTTTCCTATTTCTTCAAATTCTCTAACAGAAGGATCAAGAACTTTTTCTTCAACTTTTTTAACCTTTTTTGAAAACCAATTATCTAACATAATTATTATAGTACTACATTTAATTTATAAAACTTACTCTCTTGGATCTTCCCAATCTAATTCAAACTCAGGATTATTTCCTACTATATTTCCTAATTTTGTTTCAACACCATTACAAGCAACAAATACTTCATCATGACATTCTATATTTTCATTTTCTTCACAAACAGCCTCTGTATAAACATTAAAATCTGTTTGTTCTTCAACTTCTACCACAGTTTGTCCTGTAATAGCTGAATTCACTAAAAAGAACACATTTAATCCTATCGAAATTAATAATATAACAATTAGAATTTTTTCTTTCATTCTAAAAATTAAATCAATTGGGTTAATAAATTATTCTTTTTTTGACAAGCAAAAATATATAAATAAGTTAGACTATTCTTCGACAAAAAGGTGATAAAAAATGAGGAATTTATTAGATAAAGATTTATTTTTGAGAGCAGACGAAGATTGGTCCGACGGAGATTATGACGACAACTACGAAGAAGATTATTCTGAGATGGAAGATATAGACGAAGACTAATCTTTTTATTTCTTTTTTTATAATAAAAAATAACTCATTACTGGAATTAATAAACATCCCATCATATGACTTCTAGATACATTTTTTATTGCAGGAACTATTCCTAAAGCTGTACTTACAACTAAGATAATCAACCCAACCCAACCAGTAATTATTCCAACTAATACACAAATCAGTAAAATTATACTTATACACAATTTTTTGTAATTAACTTTACTAATTAACTTTGAAAAAACTTTTGTTAACTTTATTGCTAAAATACTTGCAACTCCTCCTACAATTAAAGCTACTGTAATAAATATTAAAAATTCATAAAAACTAATCTCAATAATTTTAGAGACAGTTACAACAGCTCCATTTCTTGCTTTATCTAAAACATAAAATGTTACTAAAGATAATAACATATTTACTGTTGACAATCCTCCAATTAAAATCATAAATCCTTTTTCTGTTAACTTTACGAATTGAGATCCTATAACTGCTGCTTGTGCTGGTCCTAATCCTGGCAAGAAACTTGCAAACCAACCAACAATAACAGAACATCCTATTGCTTTATATTTTCCTTTTGCAATTATACTTGTAACTTTTTGTTTAGGTATACTAACATTATCTTGTAAACTCATTAACAACATACTAACTCCAAACAATCCAGAAAATAATGGAAACAAAACTTCATCTACTGTTGAATTTAATACAATTAATCCTAAAACTCCTGATAAGATAAATATTACTAAGGCCCATAATTTGTTTTTTTCTCTCAAAATCATAAAAATACTTACAGTTAACAAAATCCAACCTATATAATCTTTAATCAAAGGGTAAATTATACTAACTAATTTCAGAAGTAAAGGTATAAACATAAATCCTACTAATAAACCACCTAGAGAACCAACTACTGTTAACATTACAGCTTCAAATCCTCTTCCTTCTAATAATAATCTATGCCCAGGTAAAATAGAAAGAGCTGTATCTTCTTCAGGGACTCCTAAAAATACTGAAGGAATAGTGTCTAAAAAAGAATGAGTTATTGCCATTGAAATAATTATAATACAAACATCTAATGCACTAAAATATTTTAAAAGAAATACTGACAAACTAAGAATTATCACAGAAATAAGATTAACATGTATTCCTGGAATTAATCCTGTTATTATTCCTAAACAAATTCCAATTCCTACAATTAATAAAATTTCAAAAAACATAAAACTAAACTTACAAATAAACTTTATAACTAGGATCTAAAAAAAACTGAAAATTTTTCATCTTTGATTAATTATTTTCAAAAAACTATCCAAATATTTATTAATCCTTTCCTATTCAAAATTAAAAAAGGGGTGATACTATTAGTTCATACATTATTTTGGATATTGAAACAACAGGTTTATCTAAACATTATCATAGAATCACAGAGATAGCTGCTGTTAAATTTGAGAATAATAAAATTGTAGATCAATTCGAAACTTTAGTTAACCCACAAACCCCAATCCCTTCTTTTATTGTTAAATTAACTGGAATTACTAACGAAATGGTTAGCAATGCTCCAACTATTGATAAGATCATGCCTCATTTTTTAAACTTTGTAGGAGATTCGATTGTTGTCGCTCATAATGCAACTTTTGACCATGGTTTTTTGTCAAAAAATGCTGAAAGACTAGGTTTAAACTTTGAAAACAAAAGACTTTGTACAAGAAAGTTAGCAAATAGACTCCTTCCAGAATTACCAAGCAAAAAACTTTCTATTATTTGTAATCATCTTGGAATTGTAAACAAACAAGAACACAGAGCAATGACTGATGTACTTGCAACAGTTGAAATTTTCTCTAAGTTTTTGGAAGATTTAGATTTTATGGGTATTAATCAACAAGAACATATTATCAAGTTTGAAAAATCTCCAATTAAAAAAATGCCTAGAAGGAATATTTATTAACTTGCAAAACACAAAACTTTTATGAAAAAATTATTTATCTTACTTTGTATTTTAATATTTATTACTTCTTGTTCTTGTGAAAATAATAATAATTTGATTCCTGGAGACATAGTATTAGATAAAGATATTAATTTTTACATTGCTATTCATCATGAACCTGGTGGAAATCCTCAAACTACAGACTACCCTGAAGAATATTGGTCTTCATTAATTTCTTTAGTTGAACTAGCTGACCAATATAACCAGAAATTAAGTTTAGAAATGAATCCTCAATGGGCAACTTATATTTTAGAAGATAATGCAAGATTAGATTTGTTAAGATCTTGGGAAGCTAATGGACATGGTATTGGTTTACATCATCATGGTCCACATCAAAACCATTGGAATGGTTACACTTATCAAGAAGAATTTATGATTAGTGATAAATACATTGGATCAATTGATGAAATGATGGATTTAATGAAACAACTTCCTGCTTCAGAAGAGATTCTTTTTGCTTGTGTTGGTGATCAAGATTTTTTTGATTATCCTTCTGAGATTCCTTATGCTACTAATGGAGGTTCTGAAGGAGTTGAAGACTTAATTAGTATCCCTACTGGAGTAGAATTTGAAAATGCAAATCCATTACAAATTTCTTTTGCACTTTATGGTAATGAAGGGAATGTTGCCGTATCTTTTGAAGAATTATATGAAGCTTTAGAGACTGCAGATGATAACGAATTTGTAGGTATTGTTTTTCATGTTTATGATTATCAAGAAACTCCTGTAAATTACAATATTCTTTTTGAAAAATTAAATAATGATGGATATCATGCAGAAAATATTATAGATTTATTTGAAAATTATTAACAACTCTTAGCTGGCTCAAATCCTACAATTTCTTCTTCTGAATGAAAACAGATTAAATTTTCTTCTTTTATTTTTTTTGCCCATTTACATTCAGGTTTATGATAAATTTTTGAATTTTTACTTGCAACAAACATACAACCTTCTTTAGGATCTACACAATTCCATAATCCTTTATCCATTGCCATTTTTTCTAATTCTTTCAATTCATCATACTTCTTTGTACTTGAATTATATTTATCATAAACTTTAGCAAAACCATTTTCAACTAAATATCCATTAACAAAAATATCTTCAACATAAACATACCTTAATTTTCTTCCATACTTTCCTGTATCTGTCATATCTGGTTCTAAATAAACTTCTTTTCCTAAGACTAAACTAGCTAATTCTTTTTTCGCTTCATCATAATAGCATTCTCCACTTTCTGGAGTATTAATTCCTGAGAATCTTATCCTTTCCTCATTATCTAAATCAATAGTATCACCATCAACAACATTTGTTACAATAAATGGTCCTTCTAACAATAATTGGTCACTAAAAACTTCTGAAATAAGAAATAAACTAATAATTCCAATAAATACTGTGAATAAAGCAAGTCTAAAAATATCTTTTTCTTCCATAAGATTATTACTCAAATGAACTTTATAACTAGGACTTAAGAATTTCTGAAAATATTTCAGACTAACACAGATAATTTTATAAATTTGTTTTGTTATATATTTTACCTATGACAAATGACAAAGAATTTTTAGAAAAATTAAATAGTTTGCAAGACGGAGATGAAATAGGTTCAATACCTGTAACAATAACTGAAAAAGCAAGTGCTACTGGAACAGTTCAGAATTTTAATATTATTATTTTTAAGAAATTTAAAGGTGGCTTTAAAATCCAATGGATAAAAGGAAGGAAACCTCAATTACCTCAACTTACAAGCGAAGTAATGGAAATTCTTAAAACTCAAGTTTATAATGGTCCAGAGGTTTTAACTTCAGGCTATAATAATGCATCTGGGCATAATAATCCTGGTATGAGAACTTCTGAAGATGTATTAAACTTTTTCAAAGTTTTAGAAAAACAAGGAATTATTATTAATTATTCTGTTTAATTTTTTTAAATTTTAAATATTTCAGACCAACACTTTTATATAATTAAAGATAATTTCTAGATAACATGAATGTCGAAGAAAAATTTAATTTAATCAAAGAAGTAGGGGAAGAAATAATCAACGAAGAAGAATTAAAAGAACTTCTTAAAACTAAGAAGAATCCTGTTGCTTATGATGGGTTTGAACCTTCTGGAAGAATTCATGTAGCTCAAGGACTTCTAAGAGTAATTAATGTTAACAAATTAACAAAAGCTGGTGTTAAATTTAAATTCTGGGTTGCTGACTGGTTTGCTTTGATGAACAACAAAATGGATGGTGATTTAGAAAAGATTAGAACTGTTGGTGAATATTTTATTGAAGTTTGGAAAGCCTCTGGTTTAGATATGAAAAATGTAGAATTTTTATGGGCATCAGAACATATGAACCAAGAATATTGGTTACAAGTTATTAGAATTGGTAGAATTAATTCTGTAACTAGAATTACTAGATGTGCACAAATTATGGGTAGATCAGATTCTGAAAAACTTTCAGCTGCTCAAATATTTTATCCTTGTATGCAAGCAACAGACATTTTTCATTTAGGTGTTGACATTGCTCAACTTGGTATGGATCAAAGAAAAGTAAATATGTTGGCTAGAGAAATTGCACCAAAAATTGGAAAGAAAAAACCTATTGCTATTCATCATCACATGTTAATGGGATTAAACAAACCTGCAGATCCAAATGCAACAGGAGTTGAAGCAGCTATTGCAAAAAAAATGTCAAAATCAATTCCTAGTTCTGCAATTTTCATGACAGATACAACTGAAGAAATTAATAAAAAATTCAAAAAAGCATATTGCCCTGAGGGTGAAGTTGAAAATAATCCTGTATTAGAATACTACAGATATATTATCTTTGAAAAAGTTGACAAAATTTTAATTGAAAGGCCAGAAAAGTTTGGTGGAAACTTAGAATACAACTCTTACGAAGATCTTGAAAAAGATTTTGTAGCTAAAAAAGTTCATCCAATGGATGTAAAAGCAACAGCTGCTAAATATCTTGATGAATTTTTAGTCCCTGTTAGAGAACATTTTTTGAAAAACAAGAAAGCTAAAGAATTATTAGAAAAAGTTGAGTCTTTCAAGGTCACAAGATAACTTTATAAAACCCTTATTTTTTCTTTTACATATGATTGTAAAGATACCTTATACAGATGGAGAACATAAAGCTTGTGCTAAATCACCGGACCTAATTATTGAACAACTAAAATCTTTAATGTCAAACCCTAAAGTTCCACAAATCAAAGAGTGTGATATTCATAATATAGAAGATGCAAAAATTTACTTAGGTGGAGATCATACTATTACATATTACACTGTAAAGAATTTTGTAAAAAAATATTCAAATCCTGGTTTCATTGTTTTTGATGCTCATCCTGATGTATTTCAACAATTTAACTTTCCTTCACATCAAGATTATTTAAAATTTTTAATTGAAGAAAATATTTTGAAACCTGAAAATATTATGGTAATTGGAATAAGAGCAATCCATCCAAGAGAGTTATCTTACTACAAAGAAAAAGGAATTAGATATATCCCATTTCAAAATTATATGAGTTTAAATATTAGTTGTGATGCAATTATGGAATTTCTCAGACAATTTGAAGCATTATATTTATCCATTGATTTAGATGTTTTAGATCCTGCTTTTGCTCCAGGAGTTTCATATATAGAACCAAGAGGTTTTACAACTAGAGAATTATTTTATTATATTCAAAGGTTAAAAAAATTACATAATTTAAAGGCTTTAGACATTGTAGAATTAAATCCTGACAATGATATTAACAATTTAACAGCAAAAACTGCAGCTTCTATAATAGCAGAGTTTTTATAGTTCTAAAATATTATATTATACATGAGAATTTTTGTAGCTGTAGACTTAAATAAAGAAATTAAAGATTATTTATTTAATCTTCAAAAGGAAGTAAAAGAGGCTAAGATAACTTGGGTTTCTAAAAAGAACTTACATTTAACTTTAAAATTTATGGGTGAGATCAAAGAAGACAAAATTCCTCAGATTAAAGAAGAACTATCTAAAATAAAATTCAATAAAATTAAAGTAAACTTAGGAAAAATAGGTTTCTTTCCTAATTCAAAAAATCCTAAAGTAATTTGGGTATCTTTAGAACCTGAAGATAATATTATTAAACTTCAACAAAAAGTAGACGAAGCACTTTTAACAATAATCCCTTCAGAACAAAAATTTCAATCTCATTTAACTCTTGGTAGAGTAAAGCAAATAAGAAGAGATAAAGATTTCCAAGCTTCAATAAACAATATTCAAATCAAACCTTTAGAACTAGAAATCTCTTCAATAAAATTATTTCAATCTGAACTCACAAGAGCAGGTCCTAGGTATTCGGAACTTCACAATGTTAATTTGTCCTAAATGTAAATCTGAAAAAATCAGTTTAGATCCTTTTACAGGAGTTTACTTTTGTAAATGTGGTTACAATGGAACTTTTGTAATTGATAAAGACTAGATACTTTTATATATTATTTTGCCTCTAAATTTAAACAACCTATACTGGGGAGGAAAGGTGAAATGAAAAAAATATTAATATGTATAATAATTATTTTAGCAACACTTTTTGTAACTTCTGTTGCTGCAGCCACATTTCCATTTAATGGAACAACTTTTGATTCTTTAGGAACTCGATTAAACGGAACTAATATAACAATAACATTAAAAGATGCTAACTGGGCAGATTTAGGAACTAATAGTTCTTTAGCAAATGCTTCTGGTTGGTTTAGTGTTAATGTATCAGCAGATGCATCATATTTCTATTCAGTGAGTATAAAACACACTAATACAACTTTAAATTACATTGATTATGTAGGACAATCTCTTCCTGCTTTACCTTATGCTGAACTTGTAACTTTAGCAGATGTAAATTATTATCTCAAAGAATCAGCTACTATTAATATAACTGTTATGAATAGTTCAGCTTCATTTACTTCATTTGCTGCTCAAGTAAAAGATACAAAACTTGGATGGCCAGTACAAACATGTTCCTCCCTCACAACTTTAAATTATGTTTGTAATGTCCCTAAGGATAGAAATTATTCTATAATGGCTTATCCTCAATCAGGTGGAACAGAAAATTTTGTACCTGTTAGTTTTAATTGGAATAATTTTACTGGTGCAACAGAAACTTATGTAATTGCAGACAATTCTGGTACAACTAATTATTCTAGATATAATGTTACAACAAGAACTTTACATAAATCTTTCAATGTTACTGAATCTATGGCAAGGTTAGAAGCTTACATTAATACATCAAATGTTGATACTATTTCTGGATGGGATAATATTACTATAGTACCTTTTGTTTCTGAACCAGGTAATATGCTTTTTATGAGTGCTGGAACTTTACCTTATAATACAAGTGCTTGGGTAAGTTCTACAGATGTATATAACTATACAACTGGAATATCTCAAATGACTGGTTGGGCAAACATTTCCTTACCTTATGCAGCTGCAGAAACTGTTGGTTATATTTTATTTATGACTGGACATAATGGTACTGATTATTATGGTGCTTATAGAAACTTAACTGTAAATTCTGCAAATCATAGAATTAACTTTACTGTTTATGGTTTACTTGGAGATTCAACAAATATTTCTATGAGTGATGGTGGAGGTGCAGCAGGTTCTTCAATCTATGTTAATACAAGTAGACAAACCTTTAGTTTAGTTAATGCTACAGATAATCAAACTTTATCCGGAATTAATGCACACATTGAGACAATATTAGATTATACAAACTATCAAATGGGCTTTGAATTAACTTTTATGAATGATATAACTGCAGGTCATGCAATGTATTCTTTGCCTATGATAAATGTTACTGGATATAAAGAAATTAATGTATATTCTATGGGTAATTTTGCACCTAAAAGAATGAGTACAAAAACTGCAGCACAAATACAATCAAATTCAAATATTTCTATGAAAGCATTTAATCCTGGTGATATTGATAGTGCAATAGGTGCAAGCGGAATTACAATTACTCTTTTGAGATCTAATTCCAGTTGTGATTTACCTAATGCACCAAGTGTTTGTTCTTTAACAAGTTCAACTATGGATTCTTTTACTCCATTTAGTACTGTTATAGGTGGAGGAGCTTTAAGTTTCAGAATGGAAATGGATAATGTAATTGTACATTATGTAAATGTAGACTTATTTGCTTCTGGTCCTCCAGATGCTTTGTTTGATGATGATGATACTTCAGCAGAATCAACAGACGATGGTTTTACAAAGGCATTAAGGTTTGGTTCAGCAGGTCCAACTATTTATGACTATATTTTAATTGCTATGCCATATACTGTAGGAAGTTCTTCTCAAACTGGTTTAGATGAAACTTCTGATGTAAATATTTCAATTCCATTCTTATATGATGAAGAATGGAATGTAATATGGAACACATCTGCAAATGGAACAACTGGAAATGATTTAGCTGCAAACTTTAGTCACTACAATACTTATTCTGCTCAGTGGCAAACTTTAATGGGTAATGTAACTTGTGCAACAAATCAAAATAGTAGTTTCTTTAATTCAACAAATCCTTGTTATATTGATTCTAGTGGTGATAGAATCTGGATTAGATTACCTCATTTCTCAGGTACAGGTCCTTCAGTAACAGGTTCAGTAGTAACTGCTGATACAAGTTCTGATTCTAGTTCTAGTTCAAGTGGTGGTTCTGGTGGTTCAAGTGGGGGAGCTGCAGCTACAACAACTACTGAAGAAGAAGAAGAAGTAGTAGAGCAAGAAATTACTGGACAAGTTGTAATCGAGGAAGAAGTTACAGAAGCAGAAGAAACTCCAGAGGAAGAAATTGAAGAACAAATTGCTTATGCAGCAGAAGAATCTTCTTCAAGATGGTGGTTATGGACTGGAATTGGAGTTGTTATTTTAGGTATATTAGGAGGAGCAATATTTTTCTTCTGGAAAAAACCTTAATTTTTTTATTTTTTTATAAAAACATTTAAATATAAAATATTCTTTCTTAACTCTGTGATTAAAGTGGATGAAAATAATCAATCTAAATTAAGATTCGTTGCTGACGAAGAAAAAAAGGCAAAATCCTTAACAAGAAAAGATGTATTCTTGATGACTTTTTTAGCTTTTGTTTGTGCAGGTCTTCTTTTTACAGCAGTTTTTTTTGCAGCTACAAATATTTCTAATTTATCAGGAATGGCTGTTTTAGATACTGAAGAAACAGAAGAAACTGTTGAAGGTCAACTTGAAATTGCACCTGAAGAGGTTGTTGAAGAGGAACCTGAAGAAGTTATAGAATTTGTTGAAGAGGAACCTGAAGAAGAAGTTGTTGAAGAAGAACCTGAAGAAGAAGTTGTTGAAGAAGAACCTGAAGAAGAAGTTGTTGAAGAAGAAACTAGTGATTGCGGTTTACAATTTGACATAGAATCTGGTGATTCAACTACAATTGAAGGAAAAACTGTAAAAATTGGTATGGTAGATACATTTGCTGCTCAAGTTAGTGTTGGTGGTAGTAGAGCACAATTAATGAGTACAGGTTCAACTGAAGACATCAATGGTTTGACAATTAAACTGACAAATGTAAATGGAGATACAGCAACAGTAGAGTTAATTTGTTAATTTTTTTTATTCTTTATATTTTTCATCTAGAACTTTTCTAATTTCAGAAGCTTTTTTCTTACCAATTTTCTCAACATCTTTTAGTTCCTCTTCTGAAGCATTAACAATTCTTTTTACGGTCATAAATTCTTTCAATAAATTCTTAGCTAAACTTGGACCTACTCCAGGTAAACCTGAAACAATATATTCTTGCAACTCTCTTGTACTCAGAGGTTTTTTCTCTCCTCTAATTCCAAATTCTTTATCATTATTTTCTTGTTCTCTCTTTGCTAAAGTAATTAAAAACTCTCCTGTATCTCTAAAATCTTTTGTATAAATAATTGGCACTTTCAAATCAACTGCAATCCAAGCAAGCATTCCTCTTATTGCATTAGGATGAACTTTTCTAACAGAATAAATATCTTCAACACCTTCAATAATTAAGATTGGTCTTTCAAATGTTTCTTTCAAAGATTTTAATTGATGTAGTACTCTTTTATCTATAATAGAATCAACAAAGTCTCTAATTTCTTTTCTTTCAACACCAACTCTATCAGAAATAATAAAATCTCCTACTTCTAAATTTTGCATTGTAACATTTACATCATTGTCAACTAAAAATCTTGCAATTCCTGAACCTTTTTCTCTAGAATCAACAAACATTTTCCATTTCTTTTTTTCTTTAAAATCTTTTAATGTCGTTTCTTGTGATTTACCTAAATTAAACTTTGTTTTCATACTTTTCAATACTCTATGCATTCTATTTTCTTTATGGTAAGCTGTCCATCTATAAGCTTCATCTCTTGTACCTTTCGCAACTAAAACAATTACTTTTCCATCTTCTAATCTTCCAGTTCTTCCTCTTCTTTGAACTGTTCTTATCGCTGATGGTACAGGTTCATAAAAAACAATTAATTCTACTGAAGGAATATCAATACCTTCTTCTCCCACAGAAGTTCCAATTAAAGTATTAAATTCTCCTTTTTTAAAATCTTCAAGAACTTTTATTTGTTCTTTTTGTGTTAATCCTATTCCTTTCTTCTTTGTTTGTCCAATAAATATTTCAGCTTTTATTCCTTCAATTTCATTCAATTCTTTTTTGAGTTTTTGTGCTGATGCTCTATAATTTGTAAAAATCAAAACTTTATCTCTCTTTTTTTCTTTCATAATTTCTTTTAATTTTATTAATTTTGGATGTTCAACTCCTAGACTATGCATATTATTTATTTTCATAAAAGCCATTTTAAAATTAGTATCTACAACTAAATTCTTAGTAGCTTTAACTTTCCCATTTTCAGCTTCTTTGTACAATTTGTTCATATAATTAAAAGCTGCATAAATTCCTTGGCTTTCCAACATTTCTTGCGCATGTTGAACTTTCATAGCTTCGGCAACTACCGAAATTGATTTCCAAGTAGCTGGATCTTTTTCTCCCATAGATATTTTTCTTTGGATTTCTCTTTGCATTCCTAAGAGTGCTGTTTTATGTACATTAGAAATAGTTTTAGTCAAACCAAACTCTTTCAAAATTGTCAATTTATCCTTGTAACATTTTTCAAGATAATTTTTTGCTTCTTTAAAATTTTCAGGTAATTCAATAATTTCATATTTAACTTTAGTTTCTTTTACATAAGGTTTTAAATCTTCATCTTTATCAGTTCTAATTTCTATATCTTCAATAAAAAGATTGGAACAAATTTCATTAATTTTTTCTTGATCTGATCCAGGCGATGCACTCAATCCTATAATTCTAGGAAAATTTGCAACTTTATTATATTGCTTAGCAATCCAAACATAATCATAATCACCAACAGCATGTTGTGCTTCATCAAAAATAATACAACTAACATTTCTCAAGTCAATTTTTTTATTAATAATATCATTACTCATTCCTTGTGGAGTACTTACAATAACATCATTTTCTTTAAACATTAATTCTCTAACTTCTGGTTTTATTAATCCTGTAAAAATTTCAACTTTTTCAATTGTAGAACTTTCTTTAAATTCATCAGCAATTTGTTTAGCTAATGGTTTTGTTGGAGTTAAAAAGATTATTTTTGAATTTGGAAAACTATTCAATCTATGCAATGCTGTCAATAATGCTACTTTTGTCTTACCTCTTCCTGTTGGCAAACAAATTAAGGTATTTGCTTTCATTGTAGTACTAAATATTGATTCTTGGTACAATCTCGGCTTAAAACCTTTAATTTGAAACATCTTTACATAATATTCTCCTTTTTCTATATAAATACTGCGCGTCTATGTCCTGTCCATAGTAGTAAACAATATAAATCACAAATTTTTCTTTATTCTCATGTTTGCATTCATACTAGGTTTATTGGATATTATAGCTGCTTTGAGCTTATTCTTACTAAAATTTTCTTTAGCTCCTTGGTTTGCTGCAATATTTGCTATATATTTACTAATTAAAGCGATAATTTTCTTTAGAGATTTAGCTAGTATAATTGATATATTTGTAGTTATTATTTTCGTAATTGCTTTACTTGGTTCATTTAATGTATTATCTTGGTTAGCAATTATTTGGTTATTACAAAAAGGAATTCTTAGTATGGTTAGTTTTTAATGTAAGAAAAATAATAAAATAAAGCAGCTCCAATAGCTGTTGCTAATCCTGCTATTATTAACAATGGAATTACTGAAAGGAAATATACTAACACAACTACAGCAATAATAAATATTAAACTAGAAACATACAACAATGTTGATCCCATAAATATTTTAGATCCATCAAGCCTATGTATTGGAATCATATAAAAAATTGCCAAAGCTGAATTAATGAAAATAAAATTATCTAAAGTTCCATATGAATTAAAAAATCCAGCAATTAATAACAATACTATATGTGACATAGGACCTGCCAACGCAATCTTTGCATCTTCATAATCTGTAACATGAACATATTTTTTTCCAACTCTTGAACCTCTTTTCAATAAAAGATTATATTCTCCTAATGCTAAGAAAAATAATTTTCCATTACTTATCAAAGAAATAACTAAAGAAATAACAACTCCTATTGGAAAACTTCGAATTTCATATCTTTTTCCCATAAAATTAATTTTTCTTGGAAAAAAATTATTTGTTTTTCTAACAATAGATTGAGGCATCCATCTAAATGTTTTTATTCCCCATAATTTATATTCAGCAATAAATCCTTGTCTTCTAGCAATCCATTTATGTGCTAATTGATGTATTAAGAAAGAAACTGCTACCATAAAAGTAACCATTATCAAATTGCTTATCCAATATGACCATTCAAACACTTCTGTTCCATCATCTAATCCTAGAGCTAAAGCTAAAACTAAAATTGAAACAACTAATGGAAAAATTTCTTTCTTGCTAAACATAGAATAAAATAATACTAAGAAGTATTTATAGTTTATTATTCTTGGAAAACATTTATATACTAATAAACCTCATTTACAAATATGAAAAAGATATCATTACTTTTACTAATTATACTAAGTCTTAGCTTATTTTCAGCATCAGCATTAACTGTTGATGTTGATTCTTTAGATTCAGATGAGTTAACTTTATCATTTTCAGGATTAAATACTTTAGACATTAGATTTTCAGATATAACTGTTAAAGTAGAAACAAATTCTCTTTCAGACACTTACATAGTTGATACGAGTATTGATGTTTCAGGAAATAAAGTTTATCTTATTGCTGATCTAACTGAAATTCTAGAAGATTATAACAAAGAAGAAATAAAATATGTTACATTAACTGGTAAATTAGATGATCAAAAGTTTTCAAAGAGAGTAGCTTATAGAGAGAGTGTTGAAGTAAGATTCCAAGCGGCAGAAGTTGAAAGAGGCCTATCAATCATTTATTGGATTATTGGTGCAATTTTAATTATGGTCTTCTTAGTTCTTGCATATTTAGCTTTTTGGCCTAAAAAAAGAAAGGAAATAAAAGTTTACAAAAAACCTACAAAGAAAAAAGTTAAAAAGAAAGTTAAGAAAAAGGCTGTAAAGAAGAAAGTAAAGAAGAAAGTAAAGAAGAAAGTAAAGAAAAAAGTAAAAAAGAAGACTAAAAAGAAAGCTAAGAAAAAATAATTAAATTTTATTCTTTATTATTTTCATCATACCTCTAACATGGCCTGCACCAACTACAGCAACAATTTTTTTATCTTCTTCCATTTTCATCATTTTCAATAATTTTCTACTCATAACAACATTTCTTTCATGGATCAGAGTTTTATATATTGAAGGGTACCTATCTTTTACTCTATCAACTAATTTGGCAATCATATCTTCACTTGGAACTTTTCTCAAATCAAAACCTTTTACTTCTTGTTGCCTAAACACAACTCCTTTTATAATATCCCAAACAAATCTAAACTTTTCTTTCCAAGTAATTTCTTTAAACAGTCTTTTCAAAGTTATATTAATATCTTGATCTACTAATGCAATTTTAGCTTTTATTTTAGCTGCTGCTTTCACAGCACTTTTCATTTCTGCACCTGGTTTTGTTTTCACAACTTTTCCTAATTGTTCTTCAACCCATGCTCCTAACAACATAAATAAAAATCCTTTCACTCCAACTCTTCTAATATCTCTTACTCTAATTTTAGATTTTTTCCCCATTAAAGATAAAAATCTTCCTTTATCTAACTCCAAAGCTACAATATCAGCATGATTTTCCAAAATAACTTTTCTAACTTCTTTTACACTCTCTGGAGATATATGAGATGTTCCAATCAACCATAAATTGCCTATTTTATGCATATAGTAAAGAAAAATATTTAAACACTTAAAAGATTATCTCTTATAATACAAGGAGGAATAAAAATGGCTCTAAAGGTTAAAAACGTAAACGAAATTTATAATATGCAAGTATTCACAGATTCTGGTGATTATTTCGGAGATATAGATGAAGCAGTTCTTCAAGGTAACAAAGTTGCTGGATGGAGAATAAAAGCTACCAAAAATTCTTTCTTAACTAGAATTCTTAGTGGTGCAAGAGGTGTTGTAGTTCCTCATCAATTAGTTAAAGCTGTTGGTGACATTATGATAATCTCAAAAAATGCAGTACCTAGTTATGAAGACCAACTTGATGAAGACTCATCTATGGATGCAGATCTTTAATTTTTTTCTTTAATAATTAACGATAGTTTTATAAATTATCTTAGTCTAATATCTCTCTATGGGGACTACTGTTTTAGGAGAGGCAATTGACTTATTACAAGACTTTGGATTCTTTGATGTGGTTCTACCATTCTTATTAGTTTTCACAATTGTTTTTGGTATTCTTGAAAAAACCAAAATTTTTGGTACTGAAAAGTTCCAAGGAAATGATATTCCTAAAAAAAATCTTAATGCAATGGTTGCATTTTCTATAGCATTCTTTGTAGTTGCAGCTAAAGAGATTGTAGCATCTTTACAAGAATCCTTACCTTTAATAGCTTTAATCTTAGTAGCAATAATTTCATTCCTAATGTTAGTTGGATCATTTGCTTCTGGTAAAGAAGAATTTGATTTTTACAAAATGTTTGCAGGTTGGAATAAATACTTTGCTGGTGTTTTTATTGTTGCTATTGTAGCAGTATTCTTCCATTCCTTTGGTTGGTTAGACATAATTTATGATTATATATCAGGGATTGGAAGTGATGTATTTATAATTGTAGTATTCTTATTATTAACCTTTGGAATTATGAAATTTGTATTTGACTCTGGAAAAGGTGATTCAAGTGGAGGTGATGATGAATAATGGCATCTGAATTAACAGATTTTATTAATAATCTTGAAAATTTAGGTTTCTATGATGTAGCTTTACCTTTTATTTTAGTTTTCACATTAATTTTTGCAATTTTACAAAAAATAAAAATCTTTGGTGAGAACAGTAAAAATTTCAATGCAGTTATTGCTTTAGCAATGGCTCTTCTTGTTGTTAGACAAGTATCAATTGTTGAAATTATGAACCAATTCTTACCTCAAATTTCATTAGTTGCATTAGTTTTTGTAGTAATTTTATTATTAATTGGAATTTTATTAGGTCCTTCAGATGGTTGGACAGGAGTTCCTTTAGGTTTAGGTGTTTTACTAACTTTAGGTGCAGTAGCTTGGGCTTTATTTGCTTCAGCATCTTTAAGTGTTCCATCTTGGTTACAATTTTCACAATCTGATTGGTACCTTATAATTGGTATAGGTTTATTTTTCTTATTCCTATTCTTTATTACAAGTGAACCAGGTAAAACTGACAAAGGCATTGCAGATTTATTTAAGGGTCTAGGTAGTTTATCCAAACAATTAGGAGGAAAGAAATAATGGCTAGTGTACTTGACTTAGGCTTAATTGAATATTTTATTCCTATAATTGTATTTCTTTTTGTAATGGTTGTACTTTGGGCATTACTTGAGAAGACAGGTTTTTTTTCAGGACAACCTTGGGTTAACTTATTAATTTCATTTTGTTTAGCAGCTTTATTTATTATTGTGCCAGGAATCTCTGAAGTAATTACTTTATCTTTACCTTGGTTTATTGTACTTTTTATTTTCCTATTATTTTTAGTATTAACTTTCTTATTTATGGGAGTAAACCCTGACATAGTCTCGGGAGTATTTGGTTCAAACATTGTAGTATTTTGGACAATTTTAATTATAAGTCTTGGGATTTTTGGTTATGCATTTACTCAAGTATATGGAGAACAAATACATGACATAACTGCAACTGGTGAAGTAACTGAAGATGGTGACTTAGTTCAGAATATTGGTCAAATTATTTTTACTCCTAAGATATTAGGTTTTCTATTATTAATTGTTATTGCTGGTTTTGGAGTTAGATTTATATCGGCCAACACGAGTTAATATAAAAAAAATAAATTATTTTTTCTTTTTATGCTTTAAACTTTCTGTAATTCTTCCTAATTCTTTTACATTTAAGGTTAAAGGTTCCATAATTTTTGTAAATACTTGTTCAAGAGCTTTCATATCACTTCCAATTTTTACAACTCCATCATTATAATCCTTTACTTTACCCATAACAGCAACCTGTAAATCTTCTAATCTCTTTTGTGTTCTCATAAGTTCCTGTTTTACAGATTCCATGTCATCTCCAACTCTGGATTTAAATACTCTAATATCTCCTACATCTTTCATCATTGCTTGCCACTTCTCTTCAATAATTTGTTCTACTAGTGCTTGCATATCTCCATAACTTTGACCTTGTTGTGGATAAGCTTGTTGTGGAGCAGGTTGATATTGATCTTGTTGTTGCATAGGCATTCCACCTTGCACTTCTGTAACTCCTTGAACTTGATTTTGACCTTCTGGTGTACCTTGTGGTAACGGAATTTCTTGCTCCGCACTTTGTTGTTGTGCTTGTTGTTCTTGCATATTTTGTTCTGGCATATTTCCTTCAACTCCTTCTTTTATTTTAGCTTGATTAATAGCATCTGAAATTTGTTGCAAATTAAAACCTTTTGCTTCTAATTGTTTAGTAATCTCTTCATTACTTAAACCTTTCTTAATTAGGTCTAAAACTTCACTAATTGGTATTTCATTTGCCATCTTTTTCTTCCTCTGTATTTAATTCAAATTTATTTTCAAGACTATCTTCTATTTCTTTCTCCATTTTCTCAACTCTTTTATGGACTATTCCTTTCTTTCCTAAAACTTTATCTACTAAGATTAAAACATCTTTTTCTGTCATAAAATTCATAGGGTTCCAATAGTCAACATATTTTTGGAGAACTTTCACATCTTGATTTTTTGCAAACTTCCCTGCTTCATCACTTAAATGTTTTACAACATTTTTCACAGCATCGATATCTTTTGTCATATCAGCTAAACTTTGCCTAATAACTTTAAACTCACTCATTGTTTTTTTATACTCTTCAATCATATTTTGATTCATTACTAATAATTTCTCAGCATAAGTTCCATGTTTACCTTCTAAAACTCTTAGCCTATTAGCTAATTCATTCATAGCTTGGGTAAAATCCACTTGTACAGGTTCTTGTGCCATAGTCTAAAACAACGAGGAATCTATCAACCTCTCTTAACTTTAATTTATCCTTTACTAATTAATAAACCTTTTTATAGGATATAAACTATATTTTCAGAATAGAAACTTATTTTAAGTCTCCATCTATTAAATTTCTCAAGGAGATGGTTTATACACAAGTAGCTAAGAATACTGAAATCTTAAAAGAGGGAGAAGATGAGATTCTCAAAATTAATTATGAAGCTGTATCTTATATTCCTTCCATTGAAGAGAATCATTTAGTTATGTTGGATGCTATTGAAAAACTTGCTGAAAATCCTTCTATATCTCGTTTAATATTTTCACAAAGAAGAAATTATAATTATAGTTACGAAGAAACTCAATTATTAATTGAAATTGCAAACATATACAATTATTTTGTAAGAAGTAAAAAGGCTACAAGTTTGCAAAATTTTGGTTTACCTTCAGATTCTCCTCAAGTTTTAGGACAAAGGTTTGATCCATTAAGGTACATATTTTTCAGTTTACTAAAAAGTGATCCTCTTGGTGCTTATGTTGAATTAAAAAGATTAATTAGAAAAAATAATATTATTTTAAAATCATATACAGATATAAATCAAAAAAAATCCTTACAAGTTTACTTAGATTTATTAAATCAAATTTTTGAACAGTTTGATAAAACTCAATTAATTAATTTAGCAAGAGAATTTCTTCCAGGTTATACTTTTGGAAACAGGGAAGTTTACAAGTTATTTTTCAAACCTTCTATTACTCCAGATTTTATGTATACAAAATTAATAACTTCTCCTCCTTTAGATGGAAAACAACTTTCTATTTACAAAATTAATCCTAATACAGATGTAACTGTTTTTGATTTAAAGGATGACATAAAAAAGTTTTATCAAATTAATCCTCCTGAATTTAAAATTTCTGAGGATAAATATGAGATTTTAGAATTAGCAAGAAAAGTTTTAGCTGAACATCAACCAAGAGATGAAGAATTTTTAGATCCTCATAAAATGAGAAAAACTTTTACAAACATAGGTAAAGGTATGATCCAAGAGCTTGCAGAACAAAAAGGGATGTTGCTTTCTCCTGAAGAAATAGAAAATTTAACTGAAATTCTAGTAAGACATACAATTGGATTTGGTGTTATTGAATTATTATTAGAAGATCCAAATGTTCAAGATTTAACTATTAACTCTCCAATGGGTCAAGTTCCAATTTTCCTTTTACACAATGATCACAATGAATGTACAACAAATATTACACCCACAAAAAATGATTTTGAAAGTTGGGCAACAAAGTTAAGATTACTTTCTGGAAGACCTTTAGACGAAGCAAACCCTATTTTGGATACAGAAGTAGTTTTACCTAAAGCAAGATCAAGACTTTCAATTATTGGAAAACCATTAAATCCTTATGGTTATGGTATGTCTTTTAGAAGACACAGAGATAAACCTTGGACTTTACCTTTGTTCATTGAAAATAAAATGATTTCACCTTTAGGTGCTGGTCTTTTAAGTTTTACAATTCATGGTTCAAGAACACATTTAGTAGCAGGAACAAGATCTTCTGGAAAAACATCTTTCCTTGGTTCTACTTTATTAGAAATTATGAGGAAATACCGAATTTTGACTGTTGAAGATAGTGTTACTGAAGATTGTGAAATGTTAATCAAACAGAATGGTTTAATAAAAAGAAGAAGAATTGGAGATCTTGTTAATGAACAAATTGAAAACTATCAGGCTTGGTATAATTTATCTGAACATGAAATTTGCGGCAATCCTTTAAATATTGAAGTTTTATCTATGACTAAAGATGGAAAAATAAATTTTTCTAAAGTAAGTAAATTTATTCGTCATAAAGTTAAGAAAGATATTTTTGAAGTTAGAACTTCAACTGGTAGAATTATAAAAGTAACTGGAGATCATTCATTATTTACTTTAGGTTCTGATGCAGATATTGTAGAAATAAAAACTGGAGAACTTAAACAAGGAGATTACATTGCTTCACCCAGAGAGTATATTAATAATAATTTAAGTATTAGTAAACTTTTCATCACTCAATTTCCTTCTCATATGAGTAAATTATATTTTAGAGGAGAAAATATTAAGGAATTCTTAAAAAAACATAAATTTGAAGTAAAACAACTTGCTAAAGAACATGGTTATAAAAAAGCACAAAGAAATAAATGGTTTAGATTAGGACTTATTCCTGGAAAAATTTTATCTGACTTACACTCTTTAAATATTAATATTAGTAATTTAAAAGGAATTGAGTGGAAATGTGGTCATAATTCTTTTTGGATGCCTATAAAAATAAAACTGGACAAGGATTTTCTAACTCTAATAGGTCTTTGGCTTGCTGATGGTTGTTATGATAAGAATAGTATAATTTTTTCAGTTAGTACAAATGAAGAAAGAAATGTAATTAAGAGATTTGCTAAAAAATGGGGAATTAAACCAAAGATTCATAGTTCAGATGGAATCTCAACCTTATTACATTCAAAAACTTTAAAATTCTTATTTAGAGAGATTCTAGAATTTAAAGGGAATGCTTTTACAAAAAGAGTTCCAAGTTGGATTTATAATCTATCAAAAGCTCAAATTGCATGTATTTTATGTGGTTTATTTTCTGGTGATGGTTGTGTTAGTAATAAAGAAATTGTAATTAGTCTTAATTCTAGAAAATTAATGGAGGATATACAGACACTTCTTCTTCAATTTGGAATAATTTTTAGAATAAGGAAGATTAGTAAAAATTCTAATTCTTATCCTGGAGCTATATCTACTATTAGAGATTTTAATTTATTTAAAGAACACATAGATTTATTACAAGAATATAAAAAAGATAATCTAAGAAATTTATGTTTAAAAACTTCTACACATGATAGTTCTGATATAATTCCTTTATCTTTAGAATTTAAGAAAAAATTAAAAGTTTTAAATAAAAATTTCAATTCAAGAGATTATATAAATTCAAATTCAAACATTGGAAGAACTAAATTAGGTTTTATGACTCAATTATTTTCTTCAGATTTAATCATTCTTTCCAAATTAAAATCTTTATCTGAATCAAATATTTTTTGGGATAAAATAGTTGAAATTAAAAAACTTAAAAATGAAGAACAATTTGTTTATGATCTCTCAGTTCCAAGTAATGAAAGTTTTGTTTGTAATAATATTGTTGCTCATAACACTTTAGAACTCCCAACAGAGTCAATGAGAGAACTTGGTTACAATGTTCAACCATTAAAAGTTAGATCAGCTTTAGTTAAAGGTGGTACTGAGGTTCCAGCTGATGAAGGAATTAGAACTTCTTTAAGATTAGGAGATTCTGCATTGATTGTAGGAGAAGTGAGAAGTACCGAAGCTGTTGCACTTTATGAAGCAATGAGAATTGGTGCTTCTGCTAATGTAGTTGCAGGAACTATTCACGGTGATTCTCCTTATGGTATTTATGACAGAGTTGTAAATGATTTAGGTGTTCCTAAAACTTCCTTCAAAGCTACTGATATTATTGTTATGTGTTCTCCTATTCAATCTGCTTCAGGTTTAAGTAAAATGAGAAGAGTAACTTCTATTACTGAGGTTAGAAAAACTTGGGAAGACGATCCTTTACAAGAAGGTGGTTTTGTAGACTTAATGAAATACAATGCGAAAACTGATTTATTAGAACCTACTCCTGATTTAATAAATGGTGATTCAGAAGTATTGAAGGCAATAGGTGGTAGTGTAAAAGAATGGGTTGGTAATTGGGATGCTATTTGGGACAACATAAAACTAAGAGCAGAGATTAAATCTTTATTAGTAGATTATTCTAAAAAAATAAATAATAAAGATATTTTAGAAGCTCAATTTTCCTTAAAATCAAATGAAAAATTCTATAGGATTTCTGATGAAGTTAAACAAGAAGTGGGAACTCAAGATACTAAGTTGATAAAAGAAAGATGGGAAGCTTGGTTGAAAGAAGAATTGAAAAATCAGTAACTATATATACTACAAATATATTTTTCATCTCATGAATCAGAAGCAAATTGGTCTAATTTTAATTATTATGGCAGTATTATTATTAGTATTTCTCTTCTTTTTTAAAGCACAACAAGATCAATATATTTCAACAATTATCGACGAGCAAGGTTCATGTTACTTAGATGATGGTACTTGTTTACATGAGGATAGAAATTTCACATTATTATATCTTGGAGGAATTATAACTTTAGCAATTTTAATACTTGGGATTTATCTTATTTACTTTGATAAAACTCAACAAATGTTAGTTGCACAACACAAAGAAGTTTCATCTGCATTAAAAACAGCAAAAGAAAAAGATGAATTTAAAGCATTTATTTCTGGTTTTAATGATCAAGAACAAAAAATTCTGAAAACAGTTTATGATAAAGAAGGTATCAAACAGTCTACTTTGAGGTACAAAACAGGAATCTCAAAAACTCTTTTATCCTTAGTATTAAAAAAACTTGAAGAAAGAGATATCATTTATAGGAAAGAATCAGGTAAAACTAAAGAAATTTTCTTGAAGAAGAAATTTTAGATATAAACGATAACTCTTAAGAATTCTAAAGATATAAACGATAAACAACTGAATTTTTATTGGGAATGGTATTAAAATGAGTACAACAATATTTTCTTCATGAAAACAGAAAAATTCAAAATTACAGGTATGCATTGTAAAAGTTGTGAGATGCTAATTAGAGACTCATTAGAAGATTTAAGGGTTAAAGATATTTCTTTTGAAAAAGATATTATTACAATAACTTTTGATGAAAATAAAACTTCTCTTGAGACTATAAAAAAAACAATAGAAAAGGAAGGTTATAAGTTAGAATGAAAAAAGAAAATTTTAAAGTAGATGGTATGACTTGTGAATCTTGTGAAAAGATAATTAAAAAACAAGTTTTAGACTTAGATGGAATTCAAAACTTTAAAATAAATTATACAACTTCAAAAGCAGAAGTAACTTTTGATCCTGATTTGATTTCTTTAAAAAATATTAAATCAAAAATTTCTGAAAAAGGTTATTCTTGTGATCAAAACAATTCAAAAAGAAAATATTGGGCTTGGGCATTTGCTATTGTTGGAATATTTATTGCCTTATATTTCCTAATTAATTTGACAAATGCTATTCAATTACCTGAAATAAGTTCTAGTATGAGTTATGGTTTATTATTTGTTGTTGGTTTACTAACTGGTTTTCATTGTATAAGTATGTGTGGTGGTTTTGTTGTTTCATACACAGCAAAAGATGCTGAAGCTGGAAGAAAATCTTACAAATCTCATTTTATGTATGGTTTAGGTAAGACTGTTTCCTACACTTTAATTGGTGCTTTTTTTGGTTTAATTGGTTCAATTATTGCATTCACTCCAATGATGAGAGGAATTGCTGGATTAATTGCTGGTTTATTCTTAGTAATTTTTGGATTAAAAATGTTAAACATATTTCCAATATTAAGAAAATTAACATTCAAAACTCCAAGTTTCCTTAACAAGTTTGTAGGGAAAAACAGAAGTTCTAGTCCTTTGATAATTGGCCTACTGAATGGACTTATGATTGCTTGCGGCCCTTTGCAAGCAATCTATATTATGGCAGCAGGAACTGGTAGTGTTATTGAAGGTGCAACCCTCCTTTTTGTTTTTGCCTTAGGTACATTACCTGTTATGCTTGGCTTTGGTTTTTTTGCAAGTTTAGTTTCCAGCAAAATGACTCACAAAATTTTAAAAGCATCAGGTGCAATTGTAATAATCTTAGGATTATTAATGGTTAACAATGCATTAGCCTTAACTGGAACAGGTTATGATTTTAATTCTATTATAGGACAAGTTACAGCTTCCAATGTTGATTCAGTAGATTCAGATAGTTTAGCTGTTATGAAGAGTGGTTATCAAGAGATTTATATGACTGTTGACAGATATGGTTGGCAAACAGATTTATTTGTTATTGAAAAAGATGTTCCTGTTCGTTGGATAATTAATGCTGAAGAAATAACTGGTTGTAACAATGCTATACAAGTTCCAAGTTTAGATTTATATTTTGATATTGAATATGGTGAACAAACAATTGAATTTACTGCAACAGAAGAAGGTATAATTTCTTGGAGTTGTTGGATGGGTATGATTCCTGGTTCATTTATTGTAGTTGATGATCTTAGTGATTATTCTAGTGAAGACCTTGAAGAATCTATAAATGAAGTTGCAGCTATTCCTACAGGTAGTTCTTGTGGAAGTGGCGGAGGCTGCGGCGGAGGTTGTGGTGGAGGTTGTGGTTGTGGAGGATAATCTTAGAGTAAGGCTTATATGTTTTAACATATTAAGGAAGACTAAGAAATGAAAAAAACAAATTTGCAAATAAGTGGAATGCATTGTGCTAGTTGTGCAACTATAATTGATAGATCTTTAAAGAAAACCAAAGGTGTGCAAGATGCTACTGTAAATTTTGCAACATCAAAAGCTAAAATTGTTTTTGATGAAAAAAAGATTTCAGAAAAAAATATTATTGAAATTATTAAAAGTAAAGGTTATGATGCATCACAAATTAAAGGATTAAAAGACAAACATTCAAATTTCTTAAAGAAAGAAATAAATTATTACAAAAAAATGTTTTTTCTTAGTCTTATTTTTGCTATTCCTGTTTTTGTTATTGGAATGATTTTTATGTGGCTTAAGATTCATATTCCTTATGAAGAGTATATTTTATGGGCTTTAGCTACACCAATTCAATTTTATGTTGGAAAAAGATTTTATTTAGGTGCTTGGGCAGCATTAAAGAACAAAACTGCTAACATGGATTCTTTAATTGCTCTTGGTACAAGTGCTGCATATTTCTTTAGTGTTTATGCTGTTTTATTTAATCCAACTTTAGGACAATATTTTGAAACCTCAGCAATTTTGATTACTTTAGTTATTATGGGCAAATGGTTAGAATCGATTGCTAAAGGTAAAACTTCTGATGCAATAAAAAAGTTAATGGGTTTAAGTCCAAAGACTGCAATTGTAATTAGAAATAAAAAAGAAATAAGAATTCCTATTTCAGAAGTAATTGTAGGAGACATTATTCTTGTAAAACCTGGAGAAAAAATTCCTGTTGATGGTAAAATAATCAGTGGCCATTCTTCTATTGATGAAAGTATGATTACTGGAGAAAGTATTCCAGTCGAGAAAAATATCAAGGATTTAGTTATTGGTGGAACTATAAACAAATTAGGGTCTTTCAAGTTTAAAGCTACTAAGATTGGAGCAGATACAACTTTAGCACAAATTATTAAATTAGTTGAAGAAGCTCAAGAAACAAAAGCTCCAATTCAAAGATTTGCAGATTTAGTTTCTGCTTATTTTGTACCTACTGTAATTGCTATTGCTTTGATAACATTTATTTCTTGGGTAACTTTTGGTGCAGGAATCTCATTTGCATTAATTGCTTCTGTAGCTGTATTAGTAATTGCTTGTCCTTGTGCATTAGGTTTAGCAACACCGACTGCAATCATGGTAGGTACTGGTAAAGGTGCAAATAAAGGTATTTTAATCAAAGGTGGAGAAGCTTTAGAAACAGCTCATAAAATTAAGTATGTTATTTTTGATAAAACAGGTACAATTACAAAAGGTAAACCTGAACTAACTGATTTAATTATTACAGGAAAGAATAAAAACATCTTAAAAATTATTGCAGCTTTAGAAAAACAATCTGAACATCCTTTAGCTGAAGCTATAATCAATTATGCAAAGAAAGAAAAAATTACAATTCCTAAATCTACAAATTTCAAAGCTTTACCTGGTCATGGAATCAAAGCTAAAATCGGAAAAAAAGATTATTTCTTTGGTAATACTAAGTTAATGAAGGATAATAAAGTAAATTTAAAAAAACATTTAGAAAAAATTAATACTTTAGAGGAAGAAGGAAAAACAGTAATGTTCTTAGGTTCTGGAAAAACTTTACTTGGAATCATTGCAGTAGCTGACAATCTTAGAGAATCTTCTGGTAAGGCTGTTTACAAATTAAAGAAAATGGGAATTAAAGTATACTTAATTACAGGAGATAACAAAAGAACTGCAAAAGCTATTGCAAAAAGTGTTGGAATTAAACATGTTTTCGCAGAAGTTTTACCAAAAGATAAAGCAAATTATGTAAAGAAGTTACAAAGAAAAGGAAAAGTTGCAATGGTTGGTGATGGTATAAATGATGCACCTGCATTAGCTCAGGCTGAGATTGGAATTGCTATGGGTTCTGGAACTGATGTAGCAATGGAAACTGGAAACATAGTTTTGATGAGAGACAATCCTGTTGATGTTGCAAAAGCAATCAAACTTAGTAAGTTAACAATGTCTAAAATTAAAGGAAATTTATTCTGGGCCTTGTTTTACAATGTATTAGGAATTCCAATTGCTGCTGGTGTTTTATATCCTTACACAGGTTGGTTACTTTCTCCAATAATTGCTGGTGGTGCTATGGCACTAAGTAGTGTTAGTGTTGTAACTAACTCTTTATTACTAAAATTTAAAAAACTATAATCCAAACTTTTTTTAATTCTTAATTTATTCTTATATTATGAAAAAAGCATATATCATTCATGGTTGGGAAGGTCATCCTTATAATTGTTGGTTTCCTTGGTTAAAAAATAAATTAGAAGAACTAAATTTTGAAGTTATTATTCCTCAAATGCCAAATCCAGGAGAACCTAAAATAGAAACTTGGGTTCCTCACTTACAAGAAATTGCAAAAGATGCTGATGAAGAATCAATTTTCATTGGTCATAGTATGGGTTGTCAAACTATAATTAGATTCTTAGAAAAATTTGATAAAAAGGTAAAAGCTTCTTTTTTTGTTGCAGGTTTTTTTCATTTAGATTTAACAGATCATCCTGATGATGTTGAAATAGCTAATCCTTGGTTAGAAATTTTTATTGATTTAGAAAAAGTAAAACAGAATTGTGAAAAATTTATAGCTTTATTTTCAACAGATGATGAATATGTTCCAGTTTCTGAAGCAAAGGTTTTTGAAGAAAAATTAAATGCAAAGTCTATAGTTTTAGAAAACAGAGCTCATTTTGAGATCTACAAAGAACTTCCTGAACTTTTTGAAGAAATCCAACAACTATATAAATAAAATTCTTATATTATTTATTAGAAAAGATGGTGCAGATAGATCCGAGATTTCGGAAGGTGATGGATAAGTATGGTGCTAAGTTGGGTTCTGATACAGATTCTTTAATGGATCAACCTTCTTCAGGTAAATTTACTCAGGATTATGAAACCTTTAGAAAAGAGGCTCTTCACTTAGAAAATTCTCTTTATGAGCGAGCTTGTAATTTTGCACATTCAATAATTGATTTTGCTCCTGCAAAGGAAGAAGTAAAAAAAGAAATGCAGGATGCTATTGATCAAATCCATTTAAACATAACTCCTGCAGCAGCTTACACTTTTGCAATTTTAACAATGTTCTCATTTATTTTCTTAGGTTTTGTTGTTTGGTTTTTAACATTTTTATTTGGTTTTATGCAACTTTTAGTTCCTCTTATGATTGTTCTTTGTGGAGTTTTACTTTTCTTACCTTTATCAAAATTTCCTCAGCATTTAGCACAGAAGAGAAGACTTCAAGCTTCTAATCAAATGGTACTTTGTGTTTTGTACACAGTAATTTACATGCGTCACACATCTAATTTAGAACATGCAATTAAATTTGCTGGTGAACATGTTGGAGAACCTTTATCTTTAGACTTAAGAAAAATTTTATGGGATGCTGAAACAAAAAGATTTCCTACTGTCCAAGAATCTTTAGAATTTTATTTAAATGGCTGGAAGGATTACAACTTAGCTTTTGTTGAATCTTTTCATTTAATTGAATCTTCTCTTTTTGAAGGGAAAGATGAAAGAAGAATTGAACTTTTAGAAAAATCTCTTTCAGTAATTCTAGAAGGAACATATGATAGTATGCTTCACTATGCTCAAGAGGTCAAGTCTCCTATGACTATGCTTCACATGATGGGTGTTATCTTACCTATTTTAGGTTTAATCATTTTACCTTTAATTGGAAGTTTTATGGGGATTAAATGGTTCCACATAGCTATTCTTTACAATTTACTTTTACCTTTTGCAGTATTTTATTTTGGTTACACTTTATTATCAAAGAGGCCAATAGGTTATGCTCAATCAGATATTACTAATCTTCCACAATTTGAAAAACTTAGAAAATTTTCTCTTAAACTTTCTAAAGATAATGAAATTTTTATTGAACCCAAACACATAGCTATTTTCTTACTTGTAATACTTTTATTAATTGGTTTTTCTCCAATTATTTTACATTTTATTGATCCATCTACTGAAGTTTTTTTAACAGATAATATTCTACTTTTAGATTACAGAGAAACTGATGCGGGTACTACAATAGGTCCTTTTGGTCTTGGTGCTACTATGTTAAGTTTATTCATTCCAATTGCTTTAGCTTTAGGTATAGGTTCCTATTTTTCAATAAGAGCAAACAAATTAATAAAAATTAGAGAAGAAACAAAAAAACTTGAAACAGAATTTAGGGGTGCTATTTTCCAATTAGGAAATAGGATTGGTGGTGGTATGCCTTCAGAGATGGCTTTCGGTGAAGTAGCTAGAGGTTTAGCTGGAACACCTACTGGAAAATTTTTAGGTATAGTTGATAAAAATATTAGAAGTCTTGGAATGAATTTACAGGCTGCAATTTTCAATGAAACAAATGGAGCTATTCTTGCTTATCCTTCTTCTTTAATTGAAAGTACTATGAAAGTCTTAGTAGAATCTTCTAGAAAGGGTCCTATGGTTGTATCAAGAGCTTTGTTAAGTATTGCTGATTATTTAGATAAAATTTACAAAGTTTCTGAAAGGCTAAAAGATTTGTTATCCGAAATTACTTCTTCAATGAAATCACAAGTTAGTTTTTTAACTCCTTTAATTGCTGGAATTGTAGTTGGAATAGGTACTATGATTACTGCTATAATTTCTAGTTTAGGAACTTCATTAGATTCTGCAACTTCTGGTTCTGACACAAGTGTTTTAGCTGGTGCTAGTAATCTTGCCAACATTTTCCCAGTTGATAAAATTATTCCTCCATTTTATTTACAAATGATTGTTGGAATTTATGTTGTACAAATGGTTATAGTTTTAACAATTCTTGCAAATGGTATTGAGAATGGTGTAGACAAATTAAATGAAGAATATACTTTAGGTAAAAATTTATATAGAGGGACACTCTTATACATATTAATTGCTGGTGTTACAATATTTGCTTTCAACTTATTAGCACTATCGGTGGGACAGATATAAAATGACAGGGAGAACTTTAGTAATATTAATTTCAATTTTAGTTTTGTTTCTAGCTGTTACATTAATTTTAATAGGTGTAAAAAATGCAATCATTGGTTAAAAATAAAAGAGGTAAACTTGCTCCAGAGCAAACAGTTCTTCTAATTATTGCAGTAGTTGTAATTCTTAGTATTACTGGAATAGTATTAGGTGCTAAGGGAGTTTTTACTGCTGACTTTTTTTCTCAAACTTCTTGTTGGTTAACAAACACTGCTAAATGTGGTGGTGGTTTCTTTTCACATTTTCCTTCTGCATGTAGATTCAATGTAATAGAAGAACCTATTGTTATGGAGGAATTTTCTACAAAATTAACTGATACTTGGTGGATGTTTAAAGAAGGAGCTTGTGATTTTGGTGCTGCTATTGATGAAACTTATTTTGTTTATGCAATTGTTCCTCAAGAAGATATTTCATTAGAAGAATATTTTGCATATTCAATAGCTTACAAAGATGGTGTAAAAACAGATGTTACAAACTCTGCTTATAATTATTTAGAACAAAATACAGGTTACCAAACTTTATGTTTTGATATAGAATCAGAAGGGATTCCTGATAAAAAATTAGTCAAAGATGAATATTATTACATTATATTTTATGATGATCAGGATTTAATTGGAGATAGTGATGATGACAGAATTTTAATTACTACTAATGAAAATTTTGAAGCTGAGAATGTTGATAGTCTTATTACTGGGATGGCTAAATTATGGGCTTTACCACAGATATTTGCTGCTGGAATTTTCTTTGCTCCTCTTACTATGGGAGGTTCTTTAGCAGTTGCAGGAGGGTCAGCAATATTCTTATTAACTGATACTAGTACTGAAGTAACTAATCAAATCTTATTAGATACTGTTCTTGATGAAGATCCAACTTACAGGGGGTGTTTGGTATATGGTCCACCATTGGATGAAAGCCTTATTGCATAATAAAAGAGGAGATATTGCTTGGGAATATATTGCAGCATTTATACTTGTAATAATTGTATTAATTGCAGTAATTGCTTTTTCTTCTACATTAAAAGAAAAAGCTCTTGAAACAATTGTATATTTAACAACAAAAGTACTAGGAAAATAAAATGGCAGATGTAGGACAAACTATTATAGCAGCAATTATTATTTTAATAATCATTTTAGTAGTTGGAGTTGTATTTAACGAACAATCTAGTGAAATTTTTAGTATTATAACTGATAGTTTTGACAAAGTTTTTGTTCAAGATAAAGAAGCTGAAGCAACAACTCAAACTGTAGAATCTTTTGAAAAATTATTTTCAAATATTGATGATTATTGTTATGGTGGTTTCAATACAATAGCTGGAACTGAATGTTTATGTTATTCTCAAACTTTAGGAGCTGTTTCTGAATCTTCTTCTTACTTAATTCAAAATGTATATGATCAAAGTGCATCTGTAGTTTCTGTTATTAATAATGATGATGGAACTTATGAAGCGAGAGAAACAAAACCTTATACTCTAGGTTTAATGGTTACAAAAAAAGATCCTGGAGCTTTTGTATTAACTCCAAATGATATGGGTTGTGTTTTTCCAGAGAATTTTCAAATCATAAGTGATGACAAAGGTTCAGTAAACCACTTATATGTTTATTGGCAAGATGATAGAACAAATAAAAATCCTACTGAAAAAGGTGCAGATTATACTTTTGAATTTTATGAAGATAAAAAAGTAGCACAAGATCTTTGTGCTGCATGGCCTCCAACTTGCGATGATAAATCTAGTTATTCTTATACACTAAAAGCTGCACCTATATTTTACAAGATTGATGATACTAGAATTTGTATACTTTCTGATTTAATTGAACGTCCATTATCAGAATTTTTCCCTTCAGACAATTATTACAGTTTTGGTGTAGATGCATCAGATAGAACCAAAGTTGTAGATTTCTTTACAGCTTCTGATGTAAAATATTGTCATAAAATCGAAAGTGTTTGATAGAAAACTTTAAATATCTCTCTCATATAAATATACTAAGAGGTGTAACACAATGAATAAAAAAGGTATGGATATTTCTTTAAATTTCGTAATCTTAGCAGTTCTTGCTTTAATTGCTTTGATCTTAGTTGCTCTTTTCTTCACAGGAGGATTAGGTGCTTTATTTAAACAGACAGAAGAAGTTGGTTCAACTTCCACAGAGCAATTAGCTTTGTACAAATCTAAATGTAGTCTCTATTGTGCAACTGATGATGAAACAAGTTGGAATAATCCTGGTTTCCCAGATACTTTAGAAGATAATAGTGGTAGTAAAATAACTGATTGTAACAACGACTATTTCAATTTAAAGAAAACTTGGGATGATGGTGAGTGTAAGGATTCTTCCTAGTAACTTTTAAATACTTTTATTCTTTTAATTTTAATATGACAAAAAAAGGTGAATTAACTTTAAGATTTATGATCTTATTGATTCTAGCTTTAATGGTACTAATTGTTATTGCTATTATATTCCAAGATCAGATTGGTACTTTTGTAGAAAGTTTATCAGGTACTTCCTCTTCTTTAGGTACAGAATTAGGCCAAGCTACTGAAGGATTAGCTATAGAATGATATCTACAAAAAAAGGAGCTACGGATTATTTAATCCTTGTAACAATAACTATGATAGTTGCTGTAGTTGGTATTGCTGCTTCAGTTATTATTGGAAAAGAATTAATAGATTCTTCTGAGACAACTCAAAGTTTCAAATCTTTAGCTTTTAATATTGATAATTTAGATGATGGTACTGCAAATTCTACTTTATTTTATTTATATGAAAATCATTATTTAGTTTCTTTCAATAATGGTAATGACTTTAAGGGTGAAGAAAAACCTTGTAAAGAAGAGATTACAATTCCCAAAGATGAATGTGGTGGTTATCCTTGTTTATGTATTTGTAAAGGTCCATTTTTTTCAATAATCTCTGACTTAGAAGATATTTGTATTGATAATTTAATGGGTTGTAAAAAGTTTGATAATACTGAACTAACTTTCCTTGACAAAACTTGTCCTTCTAATGGTGTTTTAAGAGAAGGTGAAGATGATTCTTTAATGTTTTTAACATATGAAAAATTTGGTAATACTATTTATTTCTGTGACGATGACACTTGTGTTACATCAACAGAAAAATTACTTGTGTCTAGTTTTGAAGAACAAACTAATACTTACAAATCTTGTTTAGAAAAAACTGGAGAAGCTCCTTGTGAATTAGATTTAGAATTTTTAAATTATGATACTGGTTTAAATTTTTACACAGATAAAGTAGAACTTATTGATTTAGCTACTTCAAGTATTTTATCTTCAGATAGTTTTGAAACAAAAATTGCTAATGCTGTAGAATTTAATGATGAATTAGAAGGTGCTGATGCAATAACTCTCTACAACTTAGAAATAACTGAAGTTGTTGGTTATGGTGATGTTGTTGATACCGAAACTAATGCTTACACTTATATTTCTCCTTATGTTAATGGGGAAGTTAATGATAATACCCAAATAAAAGTTTCTTCAACTTTATTATTCAAGGATTCAAAATTATCTTTTGTTCCTTATGAGTATGATTTTTCTAATATTCAAGAAACTGAGGAAGAACAAGCTTTTGTTTAATTTTTACCCCATTTTGTCCAATTCCAAAGTCTTTCATGTCCATAATACCATATAGACTTAAAAATCCATTCAGCTGCACCAACTCCTAAGGATAGTGTTAAATTTCTTGTAAAAATAAATACAATTACTGCAGTTAATATTGTTGAAGAAATTCTATAACTTACAGTTTTCAAAAAACTTCTTTTATGTCCATCTTTCATATTTATTTCTTAGTCTTAAAACATTTTAAATCTTCCTATAATTATATAAATAAAAAAAGCTCATATAGACTTATGAATAAAAGAGGCCAAGCTGGTATAGAACTTCAGTCTTATTACATAATAGAACTTATTTTAGGTATTATGATTTTAGGTATTTTAGTTTCTTTAGCAATGAACCCTGATTCTTATTCTACTATAAACGAATTTTACTTACAAGAGGATTTATCTTTACTTTCAGAAACAATGACTGCTTCTCCAGGTTTCATTGAATATGATTACAGTGTTAAATCTACTTATGAAGTAGAAATTGATGATTCAATTGTTAATGTTTTAAAAAATACTAAACTCACGAATCTTTTTTCAAATTATACTTTACATCTCGAATCTAAAGGAGGTGACTTAACCAGTGAAAACAAATAAAGGTCAAATGATTGGAGGAAAATTAATTTATTTTATTGTAGGTATTTTAGTTGTTTCAATTCTTTTTCTTGCTTTCATAAATATTACTACTGATACACAAAAGATTAAAGCTGAGTGTGTTGATCCTATTTATCATGAAATTATGTTAGCTAAGGTTTTAACAGATTCAGATTGTATAGCTTATTTTAATGAAGACATTGATAGGACTGTTGTTGGTACTATTGACTTAAATAAATTTAATGATGGTAATATTAGTTCCTGTTTTAATTATTTAGATCCTGATAATTTAGAATTTGAAGTTATGCGAAGATTTATTGATACAAAAATGGGTTTAACTTTAAATGGGAAATCTATTGGTGATAAAGAATTCAATGAAAAACAAACAATAAACAAAATAGTACAAGTATATGATAATGGAGAAATAAAGAATTCAATTTTAGAATTCAATTTTGAGTTGATAGAATGTTAAAGAAAAAAGGATTTGCAATGTTCGATGATTGGACAGAGTTTGGAACTGCTCTAGTTATTCTTGCAGTGATTATTGTTATTTTAATAGCTTTTAATTTTGTTTCTAAATTTAGTGTTGGAAATATAATGGATTCAATTCTTCCAAATAATAATGAAGTAAATGCTATGGACGCAGAATTTTTAGATACTGACTTAATTAATTTAATGAAACTTCAAATTGATGATGATTATACATTAGGAGAAATATTGTCTTACACAGGTAGGAATTATCCTTCGCCTCAAGATGGTTTTTTATTTAATGGATTTTTAAAATCTGAATTTTCAGATAGATTATCTTGTGATGATGTTTTAGTAGCTTATTTAGAAACTTATCTTGATCCAATTTCTTCAGATTGGTATATTAGTGTATATAATGAAGAAGATAAAATGATTTTCTTTTGTACACCTATTATAATTGACATAGACAATCCTTATAGTGCTGAACTTAATATTCCTGAAGTTGATGGTAATAAAAAATTAAAAGTTGTTTTGGAGGTTTACGAATGAATAAAAGAGCAGCTGTTTTCATGTACATTGTATGTTTAGGTTTCATTATAGCTCTCTTTATGTTTTATGGTAATACTGGGAAAAATTCTCCTGGGGGATCTGATTTATATCTTGGAGAAAAAGAAATTGAATTATTTAACACTTATTTTGAAGCTGAAAAAGATATTTATTATATTGAACTCTCAGCAAATCTTGCTGCAAAGGAAGCATCTTCCTCTAATTTTCAAAGTGAATTTGAAACAAAATTCAATAAATATTTAGAATTATTAGAACAAGATGTAGAGTTTTCTATTATTTATGATTTCAAAACAGACAGTACAATTATTACTGGATATGCTGTTGATGAAATGGAATATAATAAACATAATCATGTTTACAAAATAAAACCTGATTTTAAAATTGAAATAGAAAAATCTGTTTCTCAATCAAGTTCTTCTTTTGCTTGATTCTGAAAACTTTTCAAAAATTTTGAAATATTTTCAGTTTTTTCTAGTAAAAGATTATTAATCTCTTTTCTTTGAACATATTTAATGGATTTTGATATTAATATTATAAAAAGAGGTAGAAACGATTTATCTAGAGGAATAATTCTTCCCAAAAAAATGGACATAAAACTTTCTGAGTTCTTAGGGATTCATTATGGAGATGGATGTTTAAGGTGTGATTCTAAAAAATCTGACTATTGTTTTACATATGCAGGAGATTCCAGATTTGATGTTAAATATATGGCAAGAATAGATTATTTATTTAAAGATCTTTTTGGAATAAATTTAAAACATGAAACTTTTGGTAATTGTTATACTTTAAGAGGTAGATCAAAAACGATTTTTAATTTTCTTTCAATTTATCTTCAATGTCCTGTAGGTCCTAAAACAAATCTTAGATTACCTCATTCTTTACTTTCAAAAAATACTCATCTTGCTGCATTTCTTAGAGGTTTATTTGACACTGATGGGTGTGTAACTTTACAAAGAGATAAAGGTTATAATTATATTTTGATTAAATATTCAATGAAGTCTTATAAATTTGCAAAAGACATACATGAAGTATTAAAAAAATTAGGTATTTCTTCCTATATCTGTAGAGGTAATACTCATCAAGTAGTAATTAGAAAAAGTACAAGTATAAAAAATTTCTTTGAGCAAATTGAACCTAAAAATGAAAGAAAGTTAAAAAAATATGAAACTTTTAAAAAAATGGGGTAGCAGGGATTTGAATTTCGGAACATTCTCCATTATGTAGATTGTTTCCCCGATCTGTCGGGTTGGAGCCGACTGCTCTAGCCAAGTTAAACTACTACCCCAGTTAACCAATAAAACTTTAATATTCTTTATAAGGATTTCTATGTATATTCTAACACAATTATTCTTTTAAAACTCAAGTATTCCTTCTATTTTCATGATAAAAGTTGGTATAATTGGTGGATCTGGTTTAGATGATCCAAATCTTTTAGAAGATTACAAAAAAGTAGATATACAGACTCCATATGGTCAACCTTCTTCGTCAATTACAGTAGGTATATTAAATGGTATTGAGGTTGCAATTTTAGCAAGACATGGTCCAAAACATCAAATCATGCCTTCCAATGTAAATTCAAGAGCAAATATCTGGGCACTTAAAGAACTTGGATGTACACATATTATAGCAACTACTGCTGTAGGTTCTTTAAGAGAAGAAATCAAACCTGGTCACTTAGTTTTTCCTGACCAATTTATTGATAGAACAACAAAAAGAGCATCAACTTTTTATGATAAAAATCAAGTTTGTCACATTCCTATGGCTGAGCCTTTTTGTAATAAATTAAGAACCATGTTAATTGCCACAGCAACAGAATTAAATTTTGAAATTCACAATAAAGGTACTGTAGTAACAATTGAAGGTCCAAGATTTTCTACAAAAGCTGAATCTCATATGTTTAGATCTTGGAATGCTGATATTATTAACATGTCAACTTTTCCAGAAGTTGTTTTAGCTAGAGAGGCTGGTATTTGTTATGCTTCTATTGCAATGTCTACTGATTATGATTGTTGGAGAGAAAGTACAGCTGCAGTTACTTTTGAAGAAGTTTTAAGAGTAATGAAAGAAAATTCTGACAAAGTTAAATTATTAATAAAAACTGTTTTACCTAGATTAATTTTAACTGAATGTTCTTGTAGAACTGACATAAATAATTCTATAATCTAATCAGATCTACATAAACCTTATAAACCCAAATCTTACATTCTTCTCTATGAACATCGCAATCGCAGGGGCGGGATTTGTTGGTGTAGTTCATGCAGCTACAATGTCTAGTCAAGACAATAAAGTAATACTTTTTGATGTAAACTCAGAAAGAATTCAATCTTTGATAGACTTTTGTGAAGGCAGATCATCAAAATTACATATCCATGAACCTGGTCTTCCAGAATTATTAAGAAGAGCTTATGAAAAATCTTTTTTAAAATTCACAACAAATGCTGAATCCGCAATAAATGCTTCAACAGTTATTTTTTCTTGTGTAGGCACTCCTCCTGATCAAGATGGAAAAGCAGATTTAAAATATGTTGAAAGTGTTGCTCATATGCTTGGAAAATCCTTACAATTAAATCCTTCTTATAAAATTTTAGTAAATAAAAGTACTGTTCCTGTTGGTACTGCAAAGAAAGTTGAAGATATCATAAAACAATATTACTCTGGAGATTTTGATGTAGTATCAAATCCTGAAACTTTAGCTGAAGGTAGAGCTGTTAGAGATTCTACAATGCCTAAGAGAATAATTGTAGGTGTAAATTCAGATAGAGCAAAAAAAATAATGAGAGATTTATATGCTCCATTCTTTTTAACTCAACAAGAGAAAATTTATTTTATGTCTCCTGAAAGTTCAGAGTTAACAAAATATGTTTGTAATGCTTACTTAGCTTCTCAAGTTGTATTAACTAATATTTTTGCTAATGTTGCAAAAAAGTCTGGTGCTAATTGGAGAGATATGATTCCAGCAATTTTAGATGACATTAGAATAGGGAAATTTGTTCATCCTGGTTTAGGTTTTGGTGGAAGTTGTTTTGACAAAGATGTTTCACAGTTATACCACACAATCAAAGACCTTGGGGGAAATGAACAAGATTTCATTGTTTTGGATCAAATATTAAACCAAAATAGATATCAAAGATTAGAAGTTAATAGAACTCTAGATAAGTTATATAATAATAATTTTGATGGAAAGGTATTTGCAGTTTGGGGTTTGTCTTTCAAAAAAGAAACTAATGATACTCGAGATGCAGCTTCAGTTGAAGTAGTTCCTAAATTATTAGAACAAGGTGCTATTGTTCACGCTCATGATCCCGAAGCTAATGAAGAATTTTTAAAAGAAATGCAAAGGAAAGGTGTTGATCTAACTAATTTTAAATTATTTAAGGATAAATATGAAGCTGTAAATAATTCTAATGCTTTAATTATTTTAAATGATTGGAAAACTTATAGATTACCTGACTTTAATGCTTTAGAAGAAAAAATGAAAGATAAAATTATTTTTGATGGTAAGGATTTATTAAATTATACACAAATACAAAATACTAACTTTTCATATCATGCAATAGGGAGACCAAATATAATAAAATGAAGACTATTTTAGTCACAGGAGGAGCTGGATACATAGGCAGTCATACAGTTCGTTTACTTCTTGAAAATAATTATAATATTATTGTTCTTGATAATTTTTCCAATGGTCATAAAATTTTCATTCCAGAATATATTAAACATTATAACTTAGATTTAAAAAATATTGAAGATATAAGAAAAGTTTTTTCTGAAAATACAATTGATGCTGTAATTCATTTTGCTGGCTCTATTGAGGTTGGGGAGTCTATGACAGACCCTCACAAATATTTTGAAAATAATACTTTTGCAGGTTTAAACTTACTAAAAGTAATGCTTGAATTTAATGTAAAAAAAATAGTGTTTTCTTCAACAGCTAGTGTTTATGGCCAACCTAAAGAAATTCCTATTAAAGAATCTTCAGAAAAGATTCCTACTAATTATTATGGTTTAAGTAAATTAATGTTTGAAAATATATTAGATTCTTATGAAGTTTATGGTCTAAAAAGTATTTGTTTAAGATATTTCAATGCTTGTGGTGCAGCTTATGGTTTAGGAGAAGATCATACTCCTGAAACTCATTTAATTCCTTTAGTTTTAGAAGTTGCTTCAGGAAAAAGAGACCACATAAAAATATTTGGAAATGATTATCCTACTCCAGATGGTACTTGTTTAAGAGATTATATTCATGTTTTAGATCTAGCAAAAGCTCATCTATTAGCATTAAAACATTTAGAAGATAAAAATGAAAGTTTAAAACTTAATGTTGGCACAGGTAAAGGAATTTCTGTAAAAGATATTATTGAGAAATGTAGAAAAATAACTGGACATCCTATTCCTGCTATAGAATCTCCTAGAAGAGAGGGTGATCCTGCAACTTTAATTGCATCTCCGGAGAAAATAAAACAAATTTTTAATTGGGAAGCAAAAGAAGATCTAAATAGTATAATTCAATCTGCTTGGGAATGGCACAAGAAAATTATTTCTTACAAAAATAATAAACACTTGAATTAAAAAACTTTTTAAACTATCTTTACTTCTTTTAATAAAATGATAATAGAAATATTAATGTTACTTCTTGTGATTTTATTAATGTTAATCCCTATTGCATTCTTAATTTTTTGGATATGGATGATCGTTGATGTTATCAAAAGAGATTTTGACGTAGAAACTGACAAAGTTCTTTGGTTGATTGTAGTTTTATTAGCTGGTATTATTGGTGCTGTTGTTTATTATATCTTAGTTAAAAGAAAACAAGATATGAAACCAGCAAAAAAGAAGAAGAAATAATTATTTTAATTCTTTTGTTTTTTTATATTTAATTCCTAAATTTTCTAACAAATCTTTAACTTTAGCTTTATTTTGTCCTAAACCTTTCCAATCAACAACAACAAACTCTACATCCTCTAAATTTCTCTCTAACATTTGTTTCAACATTTCTTCATCTAAATTTTCCAGATTATATTTAGGACAAATATGGCCTATTGCATACTCAGTTCTATCTAAAATTTTATTAAATTCATGAGGATAATGATTACCTCCAATCCCTATTACAGTTTTACATTTCTCTTCTTTACCTAAACTTTCTCTTAGTACTTCAGCAATAATTTTACCAAATTTTTTATCATTCCATTCTTTTTCTGAAGATCCAATTTCAATAAAGCAAACTGGCTTTTTCATAAAAGGTCCATGATGAGTAACTTCTAAACTAACAACTCCATCAAATTTTTTCTTTAGTTCCAAATACATTTTTTTAATCAAAGAAGCTGGAGCAACACAAAGTTCTTTATTCTTTCCACCTAATTCAGCTTTAGCAAAATTACCTGGAGCATGTACTGTTAAACTAACATTTCCTTTCTCTGATCTATGTGTTGTAGCAAAAACAAAAATATCTCCTTCAGTTTCTTCATCAATATTCTCACAATCTAAACAGATTTTATCTACTTCATAGTATTTCATTTTAAATTCATCTAGAAAACCTTTGATATTCTGTCCTGCATCATCTTTACAAATTACTATTGTGTACTTCATAAGAACTTTAATTTATTTCTTCTTTTTAACTATTTTGCTTTTTAGAATAAGAACATTTGGTACAATAACAATATCTCCATCTTTCATTTTCAATCTTGTATCTAATAATGATATTTTAGTAACTTTTCCTTCTGCTTGTTCAAAACTAATTATTTCATTTTTTCTTATTTTTTTCTTAAAATAAATTAAAACACCTGCAAAAAAGTTTGGAATTAAATCTTTAATAGCTGCTAATATAAATACTATTAATATTACTAATACTCCTATTAACACTCCGATTAGTACAATTTCTCCTAGTCCTAGAAATGTTAAACCTAAAATTAAACCACCTAAATAAAAGATATATCTTACAGAAATGCTCAAAAATTCTTCAACAGGAAACTGTATATTTATTTTTTTTAATAATCTTTCAACTTCAAAGCTTTCCAACAATTTTTTTGTTAATACTGAAAGAATATTTCCAATAACAATTCCAAAACCTATTACTAACAAACTTGCAACTATATTGGTTAATAAATGAGGATATTCTAAACTTATCATTATCTTATATTATAGCTAATTTCTTTAAAAATCTTTGGTAAATCTTTAAAAAGCTTAAAATTTTAACATTATCTATGCCAATTAATGCAAAACCTGAATATTTTAGAGCTGAAAAAAAATATCATGAAGCTAGTACCATTGCTGAGAAAATTGCAGGCTTAGAAGAAATGCTTAAAACAGCTCCTAGTCATAAGGGTGCTGAGAATCTTAGAGCACAAATCAAACAAAAACTTTCTAAATTAAGAACTCAAATTGAAAAAACTAGACAGACCTCAAAGGGTAGAGGTAAACATTTAACAATAAAAAAAGAAGGTGCTGCTCAAGTTGTTTTAGTTTCTTTAACAAATGCTGGAAAATCTTCTTTAGTTACAGTTTTGACAAATGCAAAACCAACTATTGCTGAATATAAATATACTACAGTAAAACCTGAATTTGGAATTATGGATTACAAAGGTGTTGGTATTCAAATAGTTGAAATGCCTGCAATATTTGAAGATTTTGCTTACAAAGGTGATGGTCCTGCATATTTTAGTGCAATGAGAAGTGCAGATTTAATTATTTTTGTTATTGATAACACTCAAGATGAAAAAGAGCAATTAGACTTATTATATAATGAATTTGAAAAAGCTCAAATAAGACTTAATGCTGAAAAGCCAAAAGTAATAATAAAAAAACAAGGTCAAGGTGGTATAGAATTTCTAGGTAAAAAATATTTTAATTTTCCCGTAAGACAAGCAACAAAGATGTTACAGTCTCACGGATATCACAATGCTATTATTACAGCTTATGAAAAAGTTACTATTGAAGACCTTGCTGATGTTTTGAACGAAGCTTTAGTTTTCTTACCTTTACTTATTATTCACAACAAATCAGATATTAAAGGAAAAGGTATATCAGCAAAAACTGGAATAGGTATTGAAGAATTAAAAAAACAAATATTTGATGCTTTGGGTTTAATAAAAGTTTTTACAAAAACTCCTGGTAAAGATAAAGATTGGCCACCAGTAGCTTTACACAAAGGTGATAATATTAAAAAATTAGCTATTACTATTCACAAAGATTTCTATAACAAATTTCGTTATGCTAGAGTTTGGGGTAAAGGTGCTAAACATGATGGCCAAAAAGTAGGTCTTGAATATAGTTTAGAAGATGATGATATCGTAGAATTTCATTTAAAATAAAAAAAGAAAAAATATTTTAGACTTCTTCTTCAGAGCCTAATTCTTCATTGATTTCATTTAGATCTTCTGTAATTTCTGCAATCTCTTCATTAATATCACCTATTTCTTCTACAGCTTCATCATCAGATCCAATACTTGTTTCACTACATCCAGTTAATAAAAATAACAGACATAGGATACAAAATATTGCCAAAACTTTTTTCATCATTTTATACCACCTCCTCAGTTGTTTCCTCTACAGTTTCTTCCTCAGTTGTTTCTTCTACAGTTTCTTCTACAGTTTCTTCTTCAGCTGGTTCTTCTTCTGTAGTTTCCTCTACAGCTTCTTCAGTTGTTTCATCTACATCTTGACTATCATCATCACTATATTCATCTTCATATTCATAATAGTCATCGTATCCACTTCCTTCATCACAGTCATCAAAACAGTATCCAATTTCATCATCATCACAAACTCCATCACCACATTCACTATGGTACTCTGGACCATCAGGACCTTCTCCTTCTCCTGGACCATATCTTGACTCCATCTCTTCTAATACAGTTCTAAGTTCTTCACCACAAACTTCTTTAAATGACTCTTCAGCTAAAGGTCTATACTTATAGTCTGTAGTTTCAAATAGACAAGAAACTTGTTCACCTGTATCAAAGCTTAGATCAATTGTACACTGTCCTGCATCATTTAACTCAACAATAGACAATGTAATAAACTCATCTGGACTAAAACTTGAACCAACTGCACAGTTATGGAACTTCTCTTCAAAACAAAGATGGTCATATCCACAATCTTCAGAAAGAACTTCAACTTCTAAAGCAGCTACATCTACTCCAAGCATTGCATAAGTTATTTTATTGAAAACTCCATCAATAATTTCTCTAGACATTGACTTAAAGGAATAAAGTGATTCAACAGTTAGTTTACCTTCATTTTCAATTGTTGTCTTCATATTTTCCTTTAGAGTATCAATTGCTACTTTACCTTCACTCATATATTCTAAAGCATTTGCAAATCTTTCTGCATCTTCTTCTGCACCATTATCTTTGTAGAAATTATATAGATTTGAAATTTTATTATGTAATGGTCCATCTTCACTAATTTTTATAGAAATCTCTTCTAATTTTAGAACTAATGATAAAGCTTTTGTAACATCAATTTCTCTCTCAATCATTCCATTTCTAGCTTGACCATAAGGAACACATTCAACAACTGGTCCACTCATCCCTGGATGTACATCTGCTTCCATTCCTAAAGCTTCACACCAATTTTCTCCATATCTTTCTAATAGGTCTTCAGTAAATACATCAGGTGCATAACTTGGTCCTCTAACAGGTTGTCCAGCTTCTCTTCTTGGTCTTCCTCTATTAGGATCACAATCATCATGACATCCATCTGGGTATGGTTTTTTCTCAGCTTCTTGACAAATTCCATCACCACAATATCCTGTAGGTTGTTCTGGATAGTATTGACCATCATCTCCAGGTCCTTGATCATTATAATCTACACCACCACAATCATCATGACAATCATATTCTCCAGGTTCACAAATTCCATCACCACAATTATATGAAGGGTAATCATCTTGGTAGTCATCTCCATCATCATCTTGATATTGGTCATCATCTTGGTAATCATCTCCACCATCATCTACAGGCTGACTTCCATCATCTCCAGTATCTACAGGCTGACTTCCATCATTTCCAGTATCAACAGGTTGACTTCCATCATCTCCACCATCATCAGTTGGTTCTGGTTCTGGCTCTGGTTCTGGCTCTGGTTCCGGCTCAGGTTATGGCTCTGGCTCCGAAGCAGGTTCTTCTCCACCTGTATTATCTTCTTCTCCTTCCATAATTCCTATAGAAGCTCCTGTCATAAATTCAAATCCATCTGCTAATGAATCCCATACACTTGCACTTGCGCCTGTTGCTGTTAATAAAATTAAAAACATAGAAATAACTAATATTTTTTTCATATTTTTTCATTCCTCCTTCTTTAAATTAAATATATCATTGATTATATATAATATAAGTCTTTTGGATAAGTTTAAATATCTAAAATTCTTCCTTAAGGTAATGAAACAAGTAATTTTAGTCAGACAAGATTTAAAAATGGACAAGGGAAAATTGTCTGTTCAGGTTGCACATGCTTCTGTTGAAGCAACATTAAATTCTTCAAAAACAAAAATTCATGAGTGGAAACATGAAGGAATGAAGAAAGTTGTTTTAAAAGTTAAAGATTTAAAAGAACTAAAGCAATTTCTTATTAATGCAAAGTCTTCTGGTTTTACAACTGGTTTAATTAAAGATGCAGGAAAAACTTTTTTCAAAAGACCAACTATTACTTGTTTAGGTATTGGTCCAGATGACGAAGAAAAAATTGATTCTTTAACTGGCAATTTGAAAATGTTATAAATAAAAATCCCTGCCCCCGGATTTGAACCAGGAACCGCTCGGGTACGGCTCTCCCTTTTTCATCCTATGCATTTGCACTGTCAAAGGGCGAATTGATCTACAGCCGAGTGCTCTACCGTTGAGCCAGACAGGGTTTAAACATCTAAAAAAAGAATTTCTTTATAAGGTTTACCTTTTCTTTTTCTTCCTATCATCTGGTATACCTGAATAAACAAATGGACTATTCGACCTAATTTTTGTTACTCTATTTCTAATATTCTTAAACTTACCAATAGCTGAAGGTAAAGTTAATTTTCCAATTACTCCCATTCTTGGTTGAACATCATAAGAAATAATTCTTTCTTCACCAGGAACTAATTCTTTAATCTTCCACATCATTCTTACACCTTTTGCAGCTCTTTCAACTCCAGTTGGATGTAAAGTTCCAAAATGCATATTTGGTCTAATTATTCTTGGCAACCTATCTACTACTGTAATATCTTTAATTTTTTTACTAGTTCTATTTCTCACATTTAATTTAACTTTAAACTCTGTCAAACCATCTGTGCTATATTTCATCTTAAACACTTTTTTATTTATAGTAACTCTTCTTGTAAACATAAAGTAAGCAATTATTCCTGCTAGTATTAACGCAATAATTCCAATTATTAATGGTCTATAATCTATTCCTATAACAACTACAACATCTTCTTCTGGTGCAATATTAAATGTCCACTGTGCAGCTCCATCTTCTACATCTGCATCAACACTATAACTTGCAAACCATCTTTCATACCAAGGCAAAGAATATTCATAGGAACTTGAAACTTCCATATTACCTGTATTTTCAATTGTAATTACAATTTCTTTATACAAAAACTCTTCACTAATTTTTACAGTCTCACTAACATCCAAACTTTCTTCAACAATAAATTCTCCTGTAGTTGTAGCTTTTAATTCATCATCAAGATACAATCTAACACTATAAGTATAATTCCCTGGACTTGCAGTTGTTTCAATTGGAAAATTAAATTCTACTTCTCTTTCTTGGTCATCAAATAGTTGTACAGTTTGTTGATCTTCAAATAAATCACTTGAAACTAACACATCAATATTATTCAGATCTTCATTCATATTATTTAACAGACCTAATTTCAAGACATAATCATTATTTGGTGCAACACTTTCTGCTGCTTCAGAAACATAAAGACTTACTGGTTCTGTAGGTTCTTTTGCAAATACTTGCATGTAGTACGATTCTAAAATACTTTCATCATTTATTCCTGTTACAGTAATATAGGTTTCATATCTTTTTTTAACAGTCACATCATCTTTCAATAAAATACTTACATTTACTTGAACTTCTCCTTGTCCATATAATTCTACATAGTTTGGATCAACAAAAACATATTCAAAATATGAAGATGGTAATCCTGCATAAGGATCTCCACTAACTTGTAATTGATAATATTTAGGTCCTAGGTTTTTAATAGTTAAACTATATTCAGCAATTTGACCTGGCTCAATCATAGTTGTTGAACTAACTTCTTCTAAACCAATCCCCCCATATGCTGAAACAACACTCATTGATAACAAAAACAACACAAATAATATAATTCCCTTCCTCATAAAATACTTAATATTAACTTACTTTATATAATTTATTGTAAGTTTAGATATATATATCAGTCTCTTAATATTTTTTTTTCATCTTTACTATAATCTATTACTTTTGAAGCTTTACCTTTTATTTCTCCAACATCTATTATAACATCCACTTTACTCAAAATATCTGCTGGAATATCTCTTATAGAATATATTTCTTTTTCTCCACTTTTATTCACACTTGTTGTTACAAATGGAACTCCAACTTTTTCTATAAATTTACTAAACTTATGATTTGGTATTCTCACTCCCAAAGTTTCAATTCCTTTATTCACTTCAGATTTATACTTGGTTTTGTAGATAAAAGTGTAAGGTCCAGGTAATTTCTCAATTTCTTCTCCACATTCACAGTTTTCTTTAATCCATTCTTTATTTGGTGCTATTACTGAAAATGGTTTGTTACTACTTTTTATTTCTCTAATTCTTTTTACTGAGAACTCATTATTTGCATTACATCCAATTCCATATATTGTATCTGTTGGATATATGAATACTTTTCCTTCTTTAATCCATTGAGTGATTCTTGGATCATCTATTTCTACAAACATAAAATATATTTTTTATTATCTATTTTTAAAGTTTATCTTTTCATTTTCATTGATTTTATAAAGAGGTCTCTTATCTTATAACTAAGATGATAGCTAAAGAAGAGATTTCTACTCAAAAAGACACCTTAGTTAAAAATATTAGACAATATTCAAGACAACAAAAAGAAAATTGGAGAAAAATTCCAAGTTTAGCTTTAGAAGCAGATGCTAGAACTGGATATTCAGATCATCTTGCAAATGCATACCATTCTGGTTATTGGACAATTAATTCTATTAAAGTTGGTCAATATTTTGCTGTCGCTGTAGATTTAGAAAATGGGGAATTAGTAAATATATCTACAAAAGAACCTGTACATTCTGATTGGGTTTTACAAATAGCTTCTAACATAGATCAAATAGACACACAACAAATAATTTCAGGATTAGAAGAAAAAGCTCAAGAACCTTATTGGAAAACTTATGATCCTGAGAAACAAGATGCTGATAGAGATGCACTAAGGTCACAATTAGAAAGAAAATTTACAAGCTTTGACCATTTCACTAGGTAATCTTGGTTTCATGTCCAAATTTTTCTAATTTTATTATATTATCTACAAAAGATTCAATTTGTGGTTCATGACTGACTATTATTACTTGAGGTATTTTTATTTCTTCCATTAACATTTTCAATCTATCTAATTGTTCTTGACTAAAACCATCTGTAGGTTCATCTAAAATTAACAGATCTCTAGTTTTTATTCCAGAGTTCAAACTATTAACAACTTGATTCAAAGCTAATCTATAAGCTAAAGCTCCTGCAGTTTTCTCACCTCCAGACAAAAACACATAATCAATATCATGTCCATTTTGTATAATCTTTGGAGAATAATTTTCATCTAATCTCATTTGTAAACTTTCATTATCTATCAAAATTTTAAACCATTTTTCAAAATATGAATTAAATTCATAATGTACTTTAAATAAAATATTCTTTTCCATTTTGTCCATTAATGGCATAAAATGGTCACTTAACCAAAATAACTTTTTATTCAATTCTTCTAATTTATTTTTCATTTCTTTTTTCTTTTCAATTTCTTTAGATATTTCTTCTAATCTTGTATTCAAAGGTTCTAATAAAGATTCAATTTTATGTTTTTCAATATCTACTTCTCTATATTTCTTCTCAATGATTACTAAATCTTCTTTTAGCTTATTATAAATTTCTTCAATACTCTCTCCAATTTGACTTTGTAATTCCATAATTTTTACATTAACTTCTCCAACTCTAAATTTTACACCTTCTAATCTTTTCTTTATCTCTTCATACTCTTTTTTCTTCTTCTCTATTCCTTTAGCAATTTCTTCTAATCTTTTAATTAATGGTTTCAAAAATGATTCAAATTTATGTTTTTCAATCTCTCCTTCTCTATATGCTTTTTCTCCAATTTTTAAATTATCTTTTAAATTATTATTTATTTCTTCTATACTCTCTTTACTTTTATTTTGTAACTCCTTAATTTGGATATTAATATTATTAATTGCTAATGTATTTTCTTCTATTTTTTTTTCTATTTCTCCAAATTCTTTATTTTTCTTCTCTTTCTCTAAAATCTTTATTTTTACAATTTTCAAATCTCTTTCCTTTTTTTTCATCCCATCTAAGTCAATTCTCAATTTAGAAATCTCTTCTTCCAAAACTTTTTGTTTACTTTCAAATAGATTTTGTTCTTTATGGTACTCATCAACTTCTTTGTTACTTTTATCAATAACTTTTTGTTTATATTCTTGCGAAACTTCTTGGAAACAAGTAGGGCAGTTATTTAATTTTAAAACTTTATTTCCAATATGTTCAGAATGAATCTTCCTTGTTTTTAATACTTGAATTTTATTCAAAACGAATCTTAAATCTTTCTCTTTTTCTTTTAAAAATATGTTTTTTTCATCAATCTTTTCTAAAATTCTCTCATCTAATTCTAATTTATCTTTTTCTAACTCTTCAATCTCTTGACTTAAAAATTCTAATCTCTCTTGATCTTTTATTTTTTCTACTAATAAATGCTTCTCATCTAATTGTTTCAATTCAATTTCTTTCTTAATTTTCCTTTGCTCTTCAATTTTCTTCTCAATTAATATAATTTCTTCTTTTTGTTTATCATTTTCTTCTTTTAATTGTTCTATTTTTGGAATTAATTTTTTTATTTTTATTTTTAATTCTTCATTTTCCTCATTTTGTTCTAACTTCTCTTTATCTAATTCTTCAAGTTCTTTACTTAGAAATTCTAATTTTTCTGTATCTTTTCCTTTTTCTACTAACAAATGTTTCAAATCTAATTGTTTCAGTTCAATTTCTTTCTTAATCTTTCTTTCTTCTTCTTTTCTCTCTTCAATTATTTTCACTTCTCTCTTTTTCTTCTCTACTTCTTCTTTAAACAATTCAATTCTTGGAATTAGTTCTTTTAATTTTAATTCTTCCTCTTCAATATTTTTCACTAGTTTTTCTTTCTCCAATACTTTTTCATTCAAATCTAAAATAGAACCTTCATAATATTTTCTTGTCTCTTTTATCCTTGAAGCAATTATTTTAGAATTATCTTTTATTTTTTTATATTTATCAACTGCAAAAACTTTTCTTAAGGTATCTAATCTTTCTTCCTGACTTCCTAATAAAATACTTTTCATTTCTTCTTGAGGTGTATAAACTGTATATCTAAAAATCAAAGCTTTATTTTTTGTCAACAATTCTCTGGGATAATTTAATAATTCTAAGACCTTTTGTTTTAATTCAATAGCTGTTTTCTCTTCCTTCACACCATCTTTAATTATATATCCAAAATCTTGTACAACACTACTTTTACTTCTTTTCAAAGCTCTCATTAGAACATATTCTTTGTCTCCAATAGAAAAACTTAATTCTACAAAACCTTGTTCTGCACCATTCCTTAACAATGAAGCTCCTGTAAGATTACCTCTCTGTAGCCCAAACAATGCAAAATCTACTGCTAACAATATACTACTTTTACCAGATCCAATATTTCCCCACAACAAAGTGCTTCCACTAGGGAAATCCAACTCTTCATTCACATAACTTCTAATGTTATACAATTTTATTTTATTCAATCTCAATTTTCAACACCTTTTTAGCATCAGCAACAACTCTTTTTTCAAAATCTAAAACTTTTTCACCTTCTTCTTTCTCTTTATCTAATACTCTCATTAATTCTTTGGTAAATTCTATTTCATTTTCATTAATCTTCACAGAGCTTTCAACTTCATTCATAATTTCATTTTCAATCTCTTCAACATTTCCTGCTTTCATACTAATATCTTCTTGAACTTTTGATCTCAACTTTGCAGTATTTCTTAAAACAAAATAAGCTTCACTTAATTCTTCAAGAACTTCTTTAAAATCAATATCTCCAACTTTTCCCAAAACTTCTCCTTTTATTCTAAGAGTAACAATTTTATCTCTTACTTCTTTTAATTTTACTTCATTCTTTATTTTCAAAATTACTTCTTCTGGGCTTAAACCTGATACTTCAATATTAAAACATTCTACTTCTTTCAATTTAATTGGAACATACTCCCAATTTACATTCTCATCAACAAAATAAACTCCTCCACACTTCCATTCTTCTAATTCTTTGAAATTGTTTGGAAACAAAGCTCCTGGAAAAGTCAAAACACCTTTTTCCATTTCTTTCTGAAAAATATAATGAACATGTCCTCCTGCATAATAATTAAAATTCTTTGGCAATTTATTAGAATTCAAACCTCTAACACCTTCAAGGCCTTTAGGTTTAAACTCTTCAATTAGAGAATGAAACAAATAGATTTTATATCCTTCTTCCATTTCTAAATGTCCAAATTCTAAATTATCATAATCTTTTATTTCTAATCCTCCTCTTTTTCCTAAATAACCAGAAATTTTTACTCCTGTTTTTTTATCAACAACAAATTTTAATTTTCCATTTTCAAACTGCATTACATTTACAATTAATCCTGCTTTTTCTAAAACATCCAACATTGTTTTTCCACTTGGAGAATAATCATGAGAACCTGCAACAATATACACTGGGATATTATTATCTTTTAACCTTTTCAATTCTTGAGTAACTTCTTTTATATAATCAATTTGTGGTAAAGCACTATTAAACAAATCACCTGATATAATTAAAAAATCGCTATTTTTTTCAATAACTAATTTCACTGCTTCTTTAAAGCACTGCATATTTAATTCTTTTAATTTATCTTCTCTCCATCCTCCTATATGGCAATCAGCTATATGTGCAAATAACATGGAGAAAACTTAAGGTCTATGACTTAAAAACTTTTATAAACTTAGTCTTCTATTATCTAAATAATGAAAAAAAGGGTGAAGACAAAGGATGGTCTTACATTAGTATATAATTATAATACTCCTAGGGAAAATAAGAAACCTACTTTAATATATTTACATGGGTTAGGTGGTAACTGGAGTGAATGGGAAGATTGTTTAAAATTTGCAAAAAAAGAGGGTTTTGGTTCTTTAGCTGTTGATATGAGAGGTCATGGTTTATCTTCTGTACCTGAAGAATATGATTATTACAAATTAGAAAATTTTGCAAAAGATGTTAGAAATATTGTAAAGAAAGAAAAAATAAAAAATTATGTCTTAGTTGGTCATAGTTTTGGTGGTAGTGTAATGGTTGTTTATTGTACTTTGTTTAAAAATTTATTACCTAAGGCTTTAGTTTTTGTAGAAACTACTTACAAATATCCTTACAAAAAATATAGGGAGATGAATAGATCTCCTTTACTTTGTTATCCCTTAAGAAAATTTGTTGATTGGGGAATTTTAAATAACAAAAGTTATCCTAGACCTTTTGAAATGAATTTAAAATTATTTCCTAAAGAAAATATTATATTTCAACTTTTTGATGAATTTTATCATACTTCAATAAAAACTATTTTTTATTGTTTAGATGGTGCTAGAGAATTTTCAGAATTCAATGATAAAAAAATTGTAAATTCTCTTAAATCCTTAAAAACACCTGCTTTAATTATTGGAGGAGAAAATGATCCAATTATTGATATAAAATGGTCAGAAGAATTACATAATTTAATTCCTAAATCTAAACTTACAATTTTCAAAAATGCTGGTCATTTACTTCCTTTAGAAAATCCTAAAGATTTAAGTCTAGAAATATTTACTTTTTTAAAATCTTCACTTAAGATTTAAGAATATATTTATATTTGATACTTTTATTCTGTTTCTTAAACATTTTACCTTTATCAAAATCATATAAACAAACTTTTGGTCTCAAGTACACTTGATTATTCTTATGATTTTTATAATACTCCTTAAATTCTAAATTTTCTTCTAATAATTTTTTTAGGATAATTTTTTCTAAAAATGGTTTTAACTTAGATTTTTTAACTCCTTTTTTCAATTCTACATGTACATCAAATTTCACATTAAAATTATTATCATGGCTTGTTCCTATCATAAATCTATTTACTTTTGAAGCATATTTTGATGCATGAATTGCTTCTTCTACTTGTTGAGGATAAATATTATTTCCTCCAATAGAAATTGTTCCATCTTTTCTTCCACAAACAAACAAGAAAGGAAGTTTCAATGTTTTATTTTTTCTTAGGAATCTTTGCAATTTTTCTTTTTCATATTTTTTTAAAACTTCAATTATTTCTTTATAAGTTATAGTTCCACCTCTATCATGCAAATTATACTTTACTTTGGGTGATGCTACATCAGGATCTAGTAAAGTTACCGAAAATTCACCTTTCTTTGTATTTTCTATATAATGCATTAAAGGATTATATTGAAATAATATTGGATTTTGATTTGTTCCAAATAAAACCTTATTTAATACTTGATTATTATCTGTTAATTCTCTAATAAATTCTGAGAATGGAGTTTCAAAACCAATTCCAATATCAATATCTGAAGCTCCATAAGAAGAAATAATTTTAGCATTTGGATTACCTAATTGTTTTCTAATATATCTCTTCCATTCTAAAGATGTAGATTCTCCTCCTGTGATAATATCAATTTTATATTTTTTCCAATTCATATCTCTACAATCAAACAAATTTTTCAAAAATGGAGGATATCCTGCAATAAGGTAATTATACTTTGTTCCCAACTGTTTCAAAGTTCTAATATTATTATCAATATCTGCTGTAGTATTTTTTACCAACATATATTGTTCCATCAATTCACAGAATTTTAAACCTGTAGCCCATGGTCCAGAGGACCATCCACTTAGTACAATATAATTTTTCTTATCTGCATTAAAAGTATAATAAAATTCAAATTTAGCTGCCTTATACAATAATTCTGCTTCTCCTACTTCTCTTATCCAATTTGTTGGTTTTCCACTAGATCCAGAAGATTCTTCAATTATTCCTTTTTTTGGAAACTTATTATCTACGCATCTTGATTCATAAGAATATTTTTTCACATAATTTTTTTTATTTGTTAAAGGAACATTTTCTATTGAATCAAACTTTCTTCCTTTGATAAATTTCTTATATGCTGGCACATTTTTCAATGCTTTTTTATAAATTTGGAAAGCTTTTTGTTTTGAAATTTCTTTTAATAATTCTGAAGAACCATTTTCAATAAACACTTTTGAAAGCCAATAATTATCTAATAATCTTTTTTCAACATTATTAACTAATCTAAAGGGAAATAAAGCCTCTTTTAACATATTTATTTTTAAAGGTCTTAATATTATAAACTTTTCTTTTATTTGTTTAATTTTCAAGAATTCTTTATATATCTTCCAATTCTCTATTTTCAGTGACAAAAAGCTTATATATAAAATTGTTGTTACTGTTTAGTTATGGCTTTCAGACTAAAAGGGAAAGAATTAGGATCTGTATCAAAAAGAATACAAGTTCACTATTTAATGGAAAACAAACCTGAAGTTTATCAAACTTATCTTGAACAAGGTGGTCAGACTTTAGAAGAACTATATAAAATAAGTTTAATTTCTCATCAAGGTTTTTTAGATATGGCTAGTTTTGTAATGGAACATACTGGAGTGACTCCTGATGATTTTTTACACATAGGTTCATATATTGGAAAAGACAAACATGATCAAGCTGCAATAGCATCTAGAATTCTACAATCTCCTTATTTTATTTTTGATCAATCTCAAACTGGTATGAATCCTAAATTAAATATTGATTCAAGAATAATTGTTAATCACTTAGATTTAGATCCTAAAACAAATGAGGGTGAAGCTAGGATTTTGCATTACAATATTGGTTTAGCTTCAAATAAATATCTTTTAGCTCCTTTAACTTCAGTTGGATATTATCATGGTGTTGGTGTTGTTTGTAAAACTCAAGTAACTTCTGATATTAAAATGCTTGATCAAAAAATTGAAAATGTTTTCAGAGAATTAGGTATTGATTTTGAGAGAAGAGGAGATGATTTTTATAAAACAGGAACTAATGAACTATTAGCAACAAGAGTTGGAATTGATGAAACTGAATTATCTTATTTAGAAATACAACATCCTATGTTTAGAGTTATTAAAGATATTGAATTATCAGAAATCAAGGATCGTCCAAGATTAATTATTCCTGAAGGAGAGATTATCCAAGGAAATCCAAATAGATTTGATAGAAGGCAACTTCCAGTTGAGGCATTAGAACCATTAACAAAAAGAGATTTATCTTATGTTGCTTTAACTCAAAATCTTTCTGTCTTTAGAGAAGGAACTGTTTTTGGTTTAGATACACCTTCATTTACTAGTGTTTATGATTTTTCTTGGAAAGAACCTAGTGCAGCAAAGAAATGGTGGAGACAAGGAATTATTAAAATTTTTGGTACTTTTGGAGGTGATAAAAAATCTTTGGATGTTGTTTCAGAAGGTTTTAGAGAAGCAGAACTTGGAAAAGAAGCTGCAGAACAAGCTTTCAGAGATAAAACTTTAGAAGCTGCAAATACAATTAGACAAATGGATGCTATTGAAAAAGAATTACATGCAAGATTCCACCATGCTGCAAATTATTTTGGCATTGAACTTATTGCTCAAGGTTATTCTTTAGCATTACCTGTTTTAGGACTTATTCATAATACTGCAGACACTGCAATTACTGCTTATAATTTAGAAAATGAAGATAAAATTCAATTAGATTTAACTAGACTTTTTGGTAGAGCTCCGACTTATGAAGCTTTACGAAAAGGATTTAATCCTGGGGCAAAAAAGAAAAAAGTAAGGAGAAGAAGAAGAAGAAGAGGTGGACCTCCTTCATATTCTTATTTAGATGTTGAAGAAGGAATAAATTTTCTTAATAATGAATTATCTACTCTTCCTATTTTAGGTGAGGAAAATAGATCTATTATTTCAGATTTTCAAAATAGTTTAAACTTATTGCTTGGAACTTGTAAAAATTATGATAAAATTATGAGGAGATGGATGAAAGAATATGCAACTGAATCATGGGCAGAATTTTCTTTAAGAGAACTAATTTTAGATGAGTTAAGAACTAACTTCCCTGGTCAAGCTTCTCAAGTTAATTTAGAGTTAGCTTTATCTCCTAATCTAACTATGAGAGGTCATAAAGAAAATATTGGGTTATTATTTGCAAATTTATTAGGAAATGGATTAAAGGCAACTCTTGATTACTCTTCACCAAAGATCTATATTCAAGCTGAAAAGCTTGATGAAGGCTTTAGAGTATTATTAGGTAACTCTTGTGATCTTCCTCCTCAAGCTGTGATTGATGATTTAAATTCTGATGCTGAAACAGAAAGGGGTGGAAAGATTGTTATTAGAAGAGTTGTAAGTGATCATGGTGGATCAATAAATTATGTACCTAGAGGAGAAAATAATCTTGAAGCTATTCTTAGTTTCCCAGAAAAAACTTTAATAAAATTTGAATAAAAAAATAAAAATTTATTTACCTTGCATCAAAAGGAAATAAAGGAGCTCTATCATAACCTTTACCATAATTTACTGGTACAACAACTCCTGCTGCAGTATCAATGCTATGCCCAATAACTTTAGCACCAATAGGTCTATCATCATTTCCTCTTGGTCCATAACCCTTGCTCAAAGGTGAACAATAAGCTCTTGGTCCAAAAAGAACAAACTCTTGATTTTTTCTAGCATTTTCTGGTAAAACTGTTCTTAATGTACTTGTAGGTGAAACAGATTTTATATGTTCATATCTTCCTAATCTCATCTCTCTTCCAATTTGACTAACAAAACTTTCTCCACTAACACCTGCTTTACCAGCTTCATTTAAGTATTTTAAATCAACTGCAATCATAGCAATTGTTCCTGGAACACCGATAATTCCTTCAGCTAGATCTTCTTGATAAACTTCAGCAAAATCTCTTGGATCTTCTAATGTTATTGTTTCAATGTTTAATCTTAGAGCTTTTTCTAAATTTAATAGTTTCTTTTCATCTAAACCTAATTCTAAAGGTAAAAAACTAGGTGAATCTAAACTAACTCCTCTTGCAAAATTTGTAAGTTGTTCTCTCCAAGCTGTAAGAGCTGTATTTGTTTTATCTGAAGCATATTCAGTTGTTCCTAAAACATCACTTTGGTCATCAATATGATATTGTACAATTGTAACTCCTTGTTCCTCATTTAATCTAACAAGATTTGCAATATTAGTTCTAGCTCTAGAAATTCTTTTTGCTGCATCCATAGGCAAACTTAGTCTTAATAATTTTGTTAAATATTGTGTATGTTCATCAAATTCATTTTTCATTTTTATGTCCTCTTAACTACTTGTTAATCACGACAAAATTCTTTTCATATATAAATTTTTTGTCACTGGAAAACTAGAATTAACAGGAGAGGCTTTCTCCTGAACTTGATGAACAAACTATTTCATTTCCTGCTGTATTAAAATAATTAATACTTGAATCATCTACTTTCTTTTTACAACAAATATTATTTGCTGCATTCTTAGCTAAGTTATCATAACTTTCTTGTAATTCCTCTAAATCACCTTCTAAACTATCAACTTCATCACTTACAGAACTCAAACTAGCTTGGCTATCTAAACAACTTTGATAATCATCATAAACACTTTCATAATTAACTTGTAAACTACTTTTTTCTTGTACACAACTAGTATATTCTTCAGTACTCCTTTCTACTAAATCTATTAATTCTTCATTAATTCCAGAAACTGTAGACATATTTGTATTTAAAATCCCTAATTCTTCTTCAAGAACCTCCACTTCTGCTGCATAATTAACAGTTTCCACTTCTGCTTCATCACTAACTTTTTGATAAGTTGCAAACCCAATTATATTAGGTACTAAAATTAAAACAATTAACACTATAACTGGTATAGCTGATTTAGTTAATAAGACTTTCAAATTCCCACTATGCTCCTTAATTTTACTAGCCTCTTTCTTATCACTCTTTTTTTTACTTAGGATCTTCAACCCTTTCTTTTTCACTTTTTTCTCTTCTCTATGCTGCGGAGCACCAAACCTCTGCTTATCACTCTTTTTTTCCATTGTTATTTATAATAATTAACATATTTATAAAATTATCTAAGTTTTACCTAGAAATATAAAGGTGAGCAGCGCACCGAGTTTCCCGCATTAAATGCAGTACAGCAACGGAACGTCGGCCTATTTCACTTCTGTGTTCGAAACGGGAACAGGTGGGACCAGACCACTATGGCCGCTCGTAAATACAGAAAAATAAGGAATTTATAAAGCTTTCTATTGTCCTAATTCTTCACTTCTCTTTCTAGCTCTATTTATAGTTTTCTTTAGAATCTCTTTATAGTCCGAATTTTCTAATATTTCTCTTCCTGCTACTGTTGTTCCATTTGGAGAACTCACCATTTCTACTAGTTTTCCAGCTTCTAATTTTTTTTCTTCTAATAATTTAGCTGTACCTAAAAAAGTCTTCAAGCTCAAAGAATAAGCAACATCTTTATCCAAACCATTTTCAATTCCTGCTTCAGTGAAAGCTTCAATTAATCTTGCAACAAATGCTGGACCTGAACCACTTAATCCTGTTACTGCATCTAAATATTTTTCTTCTAAATTATAAGCAACACCTGAAGCTCTCAATACATTTTCAATTTTCTTTAATTCTTCTTCATTTACAAATTCATTTATACTAAAACCTGCAGCCATTTCTCCAACTAAGCAAGGAGTATTTGGCATAACTCTAATTATCTTCTTTCTTTCTAAAATATTTTCAATTTGTTTTAACTTAACTCCTGCTGCAATAGACACTATTAATTGCTCATTGATTTCTTCTTTTATTCCTTCTAAAACTTCATTCATAATTTGTGGCTTCACAGCTAAAAATATTATTTCAGAATTTCTAGCAACTTCTTTATTATCTTCAGTCGTATTAATTGAATATTCTTTTCTAACAAATTCTAAAGCTTGAGGAAAAATATCTGAGCTTATAATTTCTTCATTTGAACTTATACCTTTATCTAAAATACCTTTCATTAAAGCTTTCGCCATATTTCCCGAACCTATAAAACCAATTTTCATAAAAATTATAATTAAATTTCACTTTTATAAAACTTACTCAGCAGAATAACATTTTTCTCTAATTCCACAACTTTCACATTTCCACTCTTCTTCTACTTTTTCGGGTTTACAATCACTTTCTAATAATTTTTTTACTTTATCTATTAGATCAAAGATATCTTCTCTAAGAAATTCATTCATTACAACTTTTCTCTTTTCATTCACCATCCTATATTCAACAAAACCTTCTTTTACTTCTTGACCATAATGTTCACTCAACAACATCATATAAGCTCCAACTTGTATTTTATGTTCTTTCCAAACTCCATCTCTTGGTGCTTTCCCAGTTTTAATTTCTATTGGAATAAAACCTTCATCAACATTTACTTGATCAACAATACCTCTTAAACCTAAAACTTCAGAGCTAACTCTAATTTCTGGCAAACCTTTTGGTAATTTCATCCAAAGTTCTTCACCATAAATATTATTTTCTTTTGCAAAATCATAAAGTTCTCTACTTTTCTCTTTTGCTTCTTCTAAAAAAAATGGCCAAATTTCTTGATAAACTTCTAAGCTTTTCAAATCTAATTCTTTCAAATTCTTTTTATACATTCTAAGAACTAAGAGTATTGTTTGATAGTAATTTTTCCTAAACTTCATTTCAAAATCTTCTAAACTTTCTTTCTCAGAAAACGAAGCAATAATTTCTCTATCATTCCTTCCTACCAGTTCATATACTTTATGTTTAATTATTCCTTTGACTGGCAATTCTTTAATTTCTTCTTTTACTTTCAAAACTTTTCTAAAATATAGTTTTCTAGGACAATACATAAAAGATGTTAAATCAGTAACTGCTATCATAAAAAAAGAATAATTTCTCTTCTAAAAAACTTTTCTTATTTATTATCTATAAGTAGACCAGAATTTAGTTCCATAATCTCCTATTTTCTCTCTTAAACCTTCTCTTGTCATAGCTAACTCAATAACTTTATCATAATCTATATGTTCTGCAATATCAGGACAACTATTTCCAAAATAATCTCTTGCCATACTTTGTAAAGGTTTATCAGAAATAATTCCACCTGTAGGAGTTGAATCACTACTTTTTATTACCATATCTCCTAAATAACTAGATCTAAAATGTTGTCTAAATAATTCTCCATGTAATCCTACTAGTAATCTTAATCTAAACCTTTCATTAAATCTTTCTTTTCTTCTTAATGAAGGTCTTCTTTCATCCTGATTTATTTCTATTACTAAACTCATAACTTCATTTTACTGTCGAGAAATCTATTTAAAATCCCAGTTAAAGAATTATTCAACTTTTTGGTTTAACTTTTTTCTTTACTTTTTTTACTTTTCTCACTTGCTTTTTCTTTTTTTCTCTTTCAATCCATTGTGACCTTTTTGCACAATTAACTGGATTCTTTAATTTTTCACAAATATGTTTTTCGCATGCAATTCCAATATCTCTATAATACGCATTATTACTACAATTTGGAGGGAGAACAGTTTCTTTTTGTTTTTTATGCCAATTCATTTGTCCAATAAAATAACTTGGACTCAGAGGCTGTTTATTACTTTTATTCCATTGTTTTAATCTTTCAACCATATCTTCATGTCTCCAATTCATAGACTTAAGAAAATTAATTAAAACAAACAAAGCTCTTTTCTTTCCATCTTCTAACTTTCCTTCTAATAATTTTTCTATACATTTTGGAAAATGATTTTCAGGAATAGCATTTTTTGGAACATTTATCGTTCTTCTTTCAACTTCTACTAGTCCTTCACTTCCTCTAATAGCATGTTTCTTCCCATGCCAATCAAAAGCTTGAATCAACAATTGTTTTGCATCATTATCTACACTTTTACTTCTATCTAAAAAATTCATTGTCGTTTCAATATTCTCTGGTTCAGCATCAACTTTTTCAAATTCCATTATTTTTTCAATTGGAATTGGAACTGAAGCTAACATACTTTTTTCATGTAAAGAATAAACTGATCGAAATAAATGTCTATTTGAAATTAATATCGTGTCAATATCGACGAGAACAAAAGGGTTAAATTTTCCATCTTTCATTAGTTCTTCTTTTGGTTTCTCAACTTTCTTTGCAATATCTGTTATATTTTCTTTATCTAATATTTTTTTTGCTAACATATCCCAAATCATGTTTTCTAAATATTCAGTAATTATTCTAGGTCCTTCTGGAAACCAATTCTTAATATTTACTCCATTAACTTCATCTGGAAAAGATTCAAATGGGATCCCTATATGAAATCCTTTATTTCCTGAAAATTTTATTGAAACATTTTTCACATCATGAAATTTAATAGCTTCAATAAGAAAGTAAGCAGTTAACTTTGCATAATCCCAATGTACTGTATCAATATCTAAAATTAAATCCCAGCCTTTTCTATTCAGGTCTAATTCTCTTTTTGTCATTCCTGCTTTTAATTGTAATGGATTACTCCACCTTTCCTCAGAAACATGAAATGAAGTAGCTCCTTTCTTTGCCATATCCATAACATCTCCAGGGAATTGTAGAACATCAGGTCGTCTACCAAAACCTTGTCCATACCTTGGAGCAACTTCTCTATCTTCAGATAACTCTAGCAATTTCTCCTGTATTTCTTTCCTAGAATAGTATTTGAGGAACTTATCTCTCATACAGATATCTTTGGATTTGAAATATATAAGTATTTAGTAAGAAAAACTGAAAGATTTTCAGAAAATATAATTACTCACCTTGCATCATCTGCAAGCCTTGAGAAATATTACTACCTTCTTCAGTCATTTTAGCTCTAACATTTTCTAATGCATTAATTTGTTCTTCAACTAATTTTTTTGCATCTTGAACATTTTTTTCAACAACTGCTCCAGCACCTACATTCATTCGAACTTTTTTACAATTTCTAACTTGACCTTCAATAAAGACACCTGCACCTAATGGAATCAACATATCTTGACCTTCTTCACTTTTTTCTATTTCTTCAATACTATCTCTTACACTTTCAAGTTCTTGCAACTGTTGATCTAATTGCATCATTTGCTGCTCTAGAAATTTCATTCTCATTCCAAGTTCTTCCATTTGTTCATTCATTTTTCTTCTCTACTTTTTTCTTCTCAGCCTTTTTCTTTTCTTTTTTTGGCTTAACAACTTTTTTTACTTTTTTCTTCCGAACTTTTCTTGGTCTTTCACTTTTCTCTTTCTTCTCTGTTCTTTTTTTCTTTTCTTTAATATCAAGAACTTTTAGAACTTCTTCATGTGAAGCTTTAGCTTTAATATCAACTATTTTATTTACAGGTTCAATATGTTTGATACTAACTTTTCTTCTTCTTACTTCACCATCTATCATAACAAATTTATCATCAAGAACTTCAACAATTACGCCTAACTTACCAGCATCTCTACCAGCTATTTTTATACATACTCTTCCTACTTCAATCATTTTTTTTGCCTCATTATTGTTTTATCCATCAACATGTTACCATGAAGACTTCTTCTGCCACAAAAAGAGATCTTTTACAAAGATCTTGCCTTTGACTTCATTTCAACTCTTAAACATTTTGAACAAAGCTTTCCACCATATGGTCGCTCTGGCCTCTTTGCTGTCTTAGGCATATTTTTCATTTTGTATGGTCTTTCTCTTGCTACTCCAGCCAATTTCCCACCACAGCTTGAACAGTGTGCTTTCTTTGGCTTACTCTTTTTGTAATGCACTGTTAACCTATTTGCTAACTTTACAATTACTCTTCTAAAAGACCTATTTCTATGTTTTAATTGCATGAAAGAATTGAAAAATTGGTGATTTATAAACCTTTCTAATGTAATTTCAACAACTTTCTCATTGATATACTCAGAACTAATGTAACAATCAAATAACTCCAGAACCAACTAAGTCCAAATAACACTGCTGGGTCTCCCGCATCAACATAATATGCTCTTAACCAAGTAAAGATAAATATGATAGGAATCATAGTAATCAAAGTAGGTTTAAAGCTTTGCATCATATACTTCATGTTTTTTTCCATAACCTTTTTTTGTGTAGCCATAACTTTGTCAGGATGATCTTTGAATTCCTTCATTTCTTTTTGCAAATCTTTCATCTCTGTTTTCAGTTCTTTCATCAATTTTTGGTCAGTAAAAAACTTATATGCTAATGTTACAATTGAAGTAATTATGAATGAAACAAGAATTAAATTCCATGGAGATGGAATAATCATAACAGGATTCAAAACCGGATCTAATATTGCTGAAAAACTCATATCTTAAAATACTCCTCTCTACTTTATAAAACTTTACTTCCCCATAATTTTTCTTAAGCCAGGATACATATCCATCATATGTTGCTGAGCAATCTCTTCATATAATCTATATACAATCATTACTGCAAGTAAAATACCTGTTCCATTAGACAATGCACCCATTAAATCAGCACCTGCTGCTAAGAAACCAACTGCAACACCACCCATAATTGTTAGTGGTCCAATATATCTTTGTAAAATTGTTTCCATAACTCTTGGATCTCTTCTAAATCCAGGAATTTGTAAACCTGATGATATAATATTTTTTGCTTGAGCTTTTGCATCCATTCCAGATGTTTGTACCCAGAAGAATCCAAAAACAATTGATCCAATAATCATAAATCCAGCATATGTTGCTGACTGTAATATATGTATCCAAGTAAATCCACCTGTGATAACTAACTCAACTAAATTTCTTGCATAGATCCAAGAAACAAAACCTGTTGCTGGAGCACCATTTGAAAATGTACCTAATAAAGGGTACCCCCAATTTTCTAACAGCTGTGCCCATAATTGCATGTTAGCCATAAGTGCAGCAATTAAAATAACTGGAATGTTTGAAGTATAAAGAAAATTTAATGGCCATCTAATACCATGTCCTCTTATTCTACCAAATGATAATGGGATTTCTACTTTCATTGCTTGTACATATACAACTATTGCAAAGATTATGAAAGTTGCAAGTATAGATGAAAATGCTAGTAATGCTCCTGTTGGGTTTTGACTTGCTAAGGAATAAATTAGTACCCACACTTTTCCTACTGCAGCTTGCCCTGTTCCTAAAGCCCATGTACCAACTGTTGATAATGGATTAAATGCTCTAAGTACAATCTGTGAAGATACTCCTGCTGCAATGAATAATGAAATACCTGAACCAAATCCCCATTTACTAATTATCTCATCCATAAACATAATTAATATTCCACCTATGATCAATTGTCCAACTAAAATAAATTGCATAACTCTATAATCAGCTGCTGCTAACGCTGAGGAAGGAGCTAAACCACCCATAAATACATATATTCCTCCTTCAAATACAATAAAGAAAATTGCTAATATTTTTTGAAAACCTTGAAATCTCTTTTTACCTTCAGGGCTAGTCAAATCAAAATCTACAATACCTGAACCATTTAACAACTGCAATACAATCGATGCTGTAACTAGAGGTCCAATACCTAAAGATATAATAGAACCAAAACTTGCTCCTAAAATCATAGATAAAAATTCAAATTGTTGTAATGAGTTTTCTCCTAAACCATACAAAGGTACTAAACCTAAAAGAAAAAATGCTACAAGAATGATTAAAGTCCACTTTAACTTCTGCTTAAAAGAAAGCTTCTTTTGTAAAGGAGCCTTTATTTCTGGCAAATTATTTAATAATATATCTAGGAAGGACATTTTTTAGCAAACCCTTTGTTTATTTTGTAAGTATTACTTCTCCACCAGCACTTTTAACTTTTTCGATTGCACTAGCAGATGCCATTTTTACTGTAACTTTAACAGCCTTTGATAATTTTCCAGTACCAAGTAATTTTGAATACCCTATTTTGTTAAGATCAATTTCATTAAGGTTCTTTTTTTCAACTAATAAATCTAGATCTCTTAATCCAATTGTTTTGATTTTCTTTAGATTTGGTCTTACAAATCCTCTCTTTGCAAGATCAACAGTTCCATGAAGATTAATTATAGTCGGTTTCTTTGTATCTGCTCTCTTACCACTACCAGCATTACCTTTTCCTCCTCTTGAACCAGCACCTCTATGTTTCTTTTTATGGCCCCAGCCGTGACTACTATAGCCTCTTTGCTTCTTATTCTTTTTTTGACCTGTTGTTTTTTTCATTTTCAAATCATTCTCTTAATTAAATCATTAATTTTATCTTTTCTATAACCTAATGCTCCACCTAAGCTAAAAGGTTTTTTAATTCCTTGTCTTGCAAATCCCTTTACAGGTGGCATCAATCTAAAATAAGCCTTTATTCCAGGGATATCTTTAATATTCATTTTACCTTCAAATACTTCTTTTACAAAAGTTTTGAAATCTAATTTTAATTTACTTTGTAAATAATCTTCAGTTAATGGGTTATTACCAACAATCTTTCCCCTTTTCTCTAAAAGTAATACTAAAGTTTCTTCATCAATTTCACCCCATGTGATATAATCTTTAGCTTTTTTTATCATTCCGACAAAAGTTGGACTACTAGGGACAATAACACAACCATTTTGCTTATACAATCTCAGCATATCTAGAGTATCATTTATTTTCTTTGTAACTCCTGATCTTCCTCTAATCCTAATGATTGCAATAGGTTTATTCATTTCTTCCTCCAACAACTCCTGCTTTTTCAACAAAGTCCATTTTAATTTTTTGTTCGCCTAATTTTTTTAATGCATCGAAACAAGCAAAGATTAAATTTAATTTTGTTTTTGTTTGCCCTCGAGCTTTTGAATATACATCTTTAAATCCTGCTAAAGCTAAAATCTTTTGACATTCTTTTTCTACACATAACTTTGTTCCTTTTGGAGCAGATTTTAATTTAATTATAACTGAACTACATTTTCCTTCAACTTCAAATGGAATAGAGTGAGCTTCACCACAACCACATTCCCATGATCCACATCCTCTCTTAATTTTAATAAGATTTAATTTTGCCTTTCTTGTAGCTTTTTCTCTCGCTGGAACAGTTTCTTTAGCTTTTCCTAATCCTATTCCAACAAAACCATTTTTATTTCCACAAACAGCAATAGTTGTAAACGAAGGTTTATTTCCTTCCTTAGATTTTTTCTGAGTTTGTCTCCAGATACTTCTCTTTCCTCCACCAAACTTACCCTTTGATTGACCTACTTCTAATAACTCAACTTCTAAATCTGGAAGTAACATATCTACAATTTCTGATTCTAAAATACTAATTCCTTTATCTAAAATTTCATTGATATCAGTAATCTCTCCATTCTTAACTTTCAAACCTATTTCTGTTTTAGGTTTCCAACTGTTTAGAAGATTCTCTCTTGAGATTGCTGGATTATTATCCCTTCTTTGATTTCTTTTAGGTCTTTTATTTTTCATTTATTTCCACCTTTCATAATATTGTTTTTTACCTTTTCAAATTCTGCAGGTACTTTTTCTGAAATATGTTTCCCTATAATTCTATCTTCACTTGGAAATATTTCTGGACTATGAGCAACATTTAAACCTGAATCAACTACACCTTTTAGTACACTATATAAAATTGTACCTTTTCTTGAAGGATGTAATCCTAAGTCAAGGATTGCTTCATTAATTTTTTTCTCTTTAGCTTTTACTCCACACAACAAACCTACAAGATAAGCTGAAGGAGTATTTCTTCCATAACCTGTCCATCCGTATTTTTTTAATTCTTTACTACTAACTTTAACTAGAGTTTTATCTCCATCAACATTATATTCTACAATTTGTACAATAACATTTCTTAATGATTTTCTAATTACTAATCTTAATTTCATGGATTTCAATAGTTCTAACCTTTTTCTATAGTTAGTTTTTCCTTCTCTCTTCCTTCTGTATTGAACAAACTTTTTTCTTTTCATTTCTTCTTTTCCTTGAATAATTTCTGTTCTGTTAAGTATAATTTGATGTGTCTTTTATTTCTAAAATATCCACCTTTTGCTCTTCTGTATAATAATCTATAAGTTTTTACATCAATTAGTCCTTTTTCTTTTAACTCATTGATAAATTTTCTTTGACCTCTTATCAAATTCATCCATTTTTCTTTTTTACTTAATCTTGAAGAGCTTTTTCCTTTTCTTGTCCCTTGTCCTTTTTGTCTTCCTTTTCTTCTCTGTTCTAATCTCTTTCTTGCTCTAACTCTGGATGTTCCTTTATCAGCCTTTTTTTGAATTACTTTTTTTGCGATTAATCCTCTAATATCAGATCTTGTAATTGCTTCTTTAATTTCATCTAATCTTGTTGTATCAAACCAAACTTTTCCAGTTCCCACTTTAAGAACCTTTGCACTTATTTGTTTTTGACTTGATAATTTCATTCTTTTTGCTCCAATATTTTTATTTTATCACTCTTTTCACCTTTTTTAGTTTCATCACCTTTCTTTACTTCTTCTTCCGCTTCTTCCTTCTTTATTTCTTCACCTTTAGCTTTCTTTATAGCTGCAGTTTTTGCATCAGATCTCTTCTTTGCTCTAGCTTTAGTTTCTTTCTTTCTCTCTTGTAACCACTCTAATGAATCTTTGATGAATTCGTCAATATCCTTAACATTACTAACTTTTAAGTTTCTTTTTTTACATTCTTCTAGTATCATTAATTTTTTCTTTAAACCAATTTTTGCAATAATAGGCATTTGAGTTTTTGAATCAATTCCTTCTAAATCTTCAACTCTCTTTACTCTAATTTCTTCAAATCCTTCTCTATTCAATCCTCTAACTTTTTTCGGTGAAGAATATCCTAATGATGGACTACTTTTTTTACCTCTATGTTTCAATCTCATTTTTGATTGAATACCTTTAGGTCTTCTCCAAGCTTCTGAAATTTTTATTACTTTGTGAGAACACTGTCTAATAAACTTTGGTTTTCTCTTCTTAATTGCTCTTCTCAATTCCAGTAATTTATTATTTTCAGTCATGATATTAACTCCTTACCTGCTTTTTCAATTATCCACAAACCATCTTGAAAAATTCTTCTATCTCTATTTGTAATTCTTGTTGTTTTTTCAAAGTTTCCTGCAGTTTGTCCTGCTGCTTCTTTGTTTGGGGATGTGATAACAATAACATCTCCTTCTACTTTTACATCAACATCTTCTAAAATAACTGCCTTTCTAGGAACTTTTTCTCCTAAAAAGTTTTTAACTTCTAATTCTTTCCCTTTTACAGTAACTGTCATAGGGAAGTGACTTGAACAAATCTTAACTTTATAACTATAAGGTTCTTGAACTCCTAAAACCATATTTAATATATGAACTTTGTAAGTATTAATTATCTTTTTTTCTTTCTTTGTAAATCTTTTAGGTTCTAACACAATTTCATTTCCTTCTTTTTTAATTTCTACAGTAGGGAAGTATAACTCTCTCTTAACTTCCAAGCTTCCTTTTTTAACATGGACTACTTTATCAACTAAGTTAACTTCAACTCCTTCTGGAATTTCTACAGTTTTCCTTAGTTTGTATGCTTCTATCATCTTAGTAAACAAATGCTATTAATTTGCCTCCAATTTCTTTTTCTTTTGCTTGTGCTAAAGTCATAATACCTTTTGAAGTTGATACAATAATTAATCCAAAATTTAGAGCTGGTAAAAATCTTTTCTCAAATTTGGTATAATCTTTTTTTGTTACTGAAAATCTTGGCTTAATAACTCCACATTTATTTATTCCACCAATCAAATTGATTTCAATTAAATCACCTTTTCCATTCTCAATAACTTTGTATTCTCCAATAAAATGATTATCTTTCATAATCTCAAAAACTTTCTTCATAATTTTTGATGCAGGTGTAACTACACAAACTTGTTTTCCTTCTCTTTCAGCATTCATCATGTTACATAATGCCGTTGCTAATGTATCGTTCATTGCCATTTTAATAGTATTTTTTGAATCCCAATTTTTTTGCATTTTCCCTAAAACATTGCCTACATATGTCTAGGTTATATTTTTGAATATGTCCTCCTAATCTTCCACAAAGTTTACATGGTTTTGATGCAACACCAAATTTTCTTTGCTTAGGAGCATTATGTTTAATAAATTTCTTTAGCTTAACAGGCTTACTTTTCAATTGTTTAAACACTTTCTTATAACTTCCAGCTGTCATTCTTCTTCAACTTCCTCCTCTTCGATTGTTATCTTAAATTTTTCTTTTGTAAAACTCACAGCTTCTTCTTTTGAGATTTTATGTCTCTTAGGTACTTTTTTAGTTCTTAATGTTCTATATTTAATTCTAAAACCTGGTCTTACTAAAGTTACTGCAACTTCTAAACCTCTAATTCCTACTTCCGGAATATAATCTAATGTTGGAATATCTAAATATTCATGAATTCCAAAGGCAAAATTCCCTTGATTATCAAATGATTTTAATTTTAGTTCATTATCTTTTGCTTCTAATAAACTTGATAGTACTTCTTCAGCTTTTTTCCCTCTAATTGTAACCTTACAACCTATAACTAAATTCGGTCTTAAACTCCAACCAGGAATTCTTTTCTTTGTTAATGTATCTACGGGCTTCATTCCACTAATTTTTTCAAGTAACATTTTTGCTTTTTCTAATTCTTTACCTGGTTTCCCAACTCCAATATTCAAAGTTATTTTCTCTACCCGAATCTCTTTCATTTTATTCATTTTCTATTTTTAAATCTCCAATAACAAATAAATATCTCTTTGCTGTTTCAAAAACACCATTATCAGTTTTAATTATAACTTTATTTCCTTTAATTTCTTCTAAACTTGCAGTTTGTCCAATAAATTTTCCACCTGTAAGATAAATTTTAGCACTTTTTTTCATTTCAAGATGTTTTGAAACTTTTTTATCTTTTAAGGAAAGGATTATTGTATCTCCAGTTTTGTAATCATCTTTTTCTACTAAAGTATTATAACCATTTGAATAATTATACTGGATTTTTCCACCTTTTAATAAAGTTTTATCGACGATCTTTAATAATAAATCATCTGAACTTTTTTCATCAATTTTCATCAACATAAACTTTCCTTTTGTTGTGTAAAGTAATCTATAATGTTCATTTAATGTTGGGATACTCAAAACATCCATAATTCCAACTGAATATGCTGGATCTCTTTTTACTTCTCCATTTACTAACACTTTTCTCTCATGAAGTATTTTCTTAATTTCTTTACTTGTTTTTGCATATTTTAACATATTTTTAATTACTAAATTTAATGAAATACATTGTTTTAATGAATGTGCACCTGGACTTGGTTTTCTAATAAACTTAATTCCTTTTCTTTTAATCGGCCAGCTTTTTGGCGCATTCAATCTTGATAAGTGTCTCTTTACCATGTTCTATTTTTTCTCCTTTTCTTTTTTCTCTTCAACTTTTAATTTTGATTTTCTTTTTTTATCTTCAAGATTTAAATTTGTAATCATTAAATTACTAGCTTTAAATCCAATTGGTACTGTTGATCCATCTTTCTTAACATTATCAATACCTTCGATATAGATTTTTTCAACTTTTAACATAACTTTACTAATTTCTCCAGTCTTATTTTTGTATTGTCCTCTCATAACCTTTACTTTATCTCCTTTTCTAATTAGGATTTGTCTTTGATCATATTTTTTTCTTAATTCTGGACTTAAATGAACATGCATTAATTTTTGTTTTATATGAAGCGGAGCATTGAATCTATACTTTCTCTGCTTTCTAGGTTGTTTACTTCCATTCCATGATTTTGACCATTCTGCTTTCATTTTTTATACCACAATTTTTGCTACTTTTGAAACTCCAGGCCATCTTTCTGTAGCTTCTTTTCCAATAGCTCCTTTAAAGATTGTACCTTTTGGATTTCCTTTATCATCTTTTAATACAACAACTGCATTATCTTCAAATTTAATTCTTGTTCCGTCTGCTCTTCTATATTCTTTTTTTTGCCTAACAATAACTGCAAGGACTTTTTGTCTTCGCATTTCAGGTTTACCTTTAATAACTGAGGCTCTAACAAGATCTCCTACTCCACCAGCAGATATTCTTCTTCTAACTGTTTTGTGACCTTTCACACTAATGATTTTTACAACCTTAGCTCCTGAATTATCACAAGTTGGAACTTCTGCTCCTACTGGTAATGATTTTGCTCTATGTCCTGTTAATGCTTTCATTTGTTCACCTTAACTATCACGAAATTTTTTGTTTTACTAATTGGTTTTGTTTCAACAATTGTAACTTTATCTCCAATCATTGCATTTAAACATAATGGGTTATGAGCCTTAACTCTTGTTCTCTTTTTTTCATATCTTTCATATTTTTGAATATAACTTGTTCTAGGCCATTCAACTGTTACTGTTTTATGTGGACTTCTTTTTATGACAGTTCCTGTAAAGATTCTTCCTCTCAATTTCAAGTTACCATGAAATGGACAATTTACATCATCTTCACACTTCTCTTTAGGTAAATCGAAGCCCATTCCTACATTTTTTCCTTTTGTCATTTTTTTATCCTATCTTCTGGTCGTCCGACCAATTTTTTTCCTGTGATTATGATTTTTTCACCTTCGACCTCTGTTTTAATTTTCAGGTCCTTTTTTAATATTTTCTTTTCCCCATTTTTGGTTTCTATGACAAGTATATTCCTTGTCTCATCAACCACTTTTCCTTTCAAGCCAATCATACTTTTGTTATTTGCTTCAACGACTTCAATGTCGAGGCCAATTAACTCATGTTTGAGTATGTTTGTTTTTGTTACCATTTCTTTCTTGGCTTTTTTTCAAAAGGTTTTATTGTGATTGATTCTGGTTGGAAACCTTCATCAATGAGTATTTTTTTCACTTTTGCTGTATGTTCTCCTTGGAGTTCTATAACTCCATCCTTATTTGTCCCACCACAGGCAAGTTTTGACTTCAATTTTTTTGCCAATTCCTTGACATTCATTGTTTTGTCGAAACCTGTGACAACGGTTGCAAGTTTCCCGAACCGTCTTCTGACAACTTTTATCTCAATTTTTTGCTCTTGTTTTGTAATATTTTCCCAAACTCCTAACTCTTTGGGTAAACCTGTTATAGGGTCTATTTCACTCATACCTTTTTACCTACTCTCCTTTTTTCGGACTTAATTGTATGAATTCTTGCTATAGTCTTTTTAAGGATCTTAACTTCTCCTGGATTTTCTGGAACAGTTCCAGTTGCAATTTGTGCATTAGCTTTCATTAAATTTTTTCTAACCTCTAGTAAAGTTTTATCTAGTTCAGTATCATTCAATTTCCTTAATTCATCATTTTTTATTTTCTTCATCTTTTACCTTTTTTTCTTCTTTTTTCTTCACTTTTTTCACTTTCTTTTTGGTTACTTTTTTCTTCACTTTTTTCACTTCTTTTTTCTTTTCTTCTTTAATTTCTTCAGCACCATTTTTTTCTTCAACAAAGATTTCTTTCTTTTCTTTTTTAATTATTTCAATATGATCAGGAAGTACTACATCAGGTGGTAATACTTTTACTTTAATTCCAATTGTTCCTGACTTTAAATTTGCTACACATAAACCATAATCCATTAATGACATTGCTACATCTCCAGATTTTTTTAGATAACCTGAATAGAATCTCCAAGTTTTTGCTCTACTTCCAGGAAGTCCTCTACCTGATATAACAATTTCAGCACCAACTGCACCAGCATCAATTATTCTTTGTAATGTTTTGTATCCTACAGATTTGAATCTTTTAGGACCAAATCTCTCTAATACATTTACAATTTGTTCTGCCATTGTTTGCGCATCTAGGTTTGGGTTAGTAATTTCTGCAACTTCAATTTGTGGATTTTCCATTTTAAATTTACTTTTCAAAACTTTTGTTAATTTCTTAATATTTTCTCCTTTCTTTCCAACTATTAATCCTGGTCTTGCAGTATAAATAACAATTTTATCTCCTAAAGGTGTTCTTTTTATCTCAAAGGAACTAAATTTTCCAGCTCCCATTTCTTTAAGGAAGTAACTATGTACTAAAAACTCCTTCATTTTTTCAGCAACAAATTTTCTTTCTATCATTTCTTCTTTACCTCTTTCTTCTTTGTTTCTTTTTTCTTCTCTCTTTCTTCAAGTATAACTTCAATATGAGTTCTTTTATTTTCTCTTCCTCTCCATCTACCTGCTTTTGCTGAACTTGATCCTTTGTTCACAATAATATTTTTTATAAATAATGCATCAGTATCTAAACCTTTATTCACTGCATTCATTTCTGCTGAGTTAAGTAACATTAAAACATGTTCTACAACTTTTATAGGATATCTTCCAGCTGCAATTTTTCCTTTCTTATGTGCTTGATCTCTATTATAGATTCTAATTGGCACAGGAACTTTTTTAACAAGAACTCCTTCTAACATATTCTTAGCTCTCTCAAGATTTTTGTATCTAATAAAATTAGCTACTTCTACTGAAAACTTCCTTGAAATAGGCATGTTATATCCTCTTGCAGTTGCGCTATGTTCTTCGTCTGTCATTTTTATTTCACTGATGCTGCAGCACTAGATTTTGTAGCACCTACTCCAGGTGCTGAGTGTGCAACTCTTGATCTTGTATGTGCAAATTCTCCTAAATAATGTCCCAACATTTCAGGTTGAATTTCAATAAGTGCAAATTTTTTACCATTGTAAATATGGATTTGAACTCCTACCATTTCTGGAATGATAATCATATCTCTACAATGTGTTTTAATTGGTTTTTTCCACTTACCTTCTTTTGAATCTTTAATTTTTAACAATAATTTTTTTTGCATATCTGTAAAACCTCTAGCTATACTTCTCCTTTGTCGTGCAGGAAGCAATTTTGAAAACTCTTTCAAATCTAGAGCTTTCAATTCTTCTATTTTTTTACCTCGATATGCGAATATTTTTTTTGCCATGATTATTTACCTCTACCTGTCTTTCTTGCTTTAATTAATCCTACATTTCTTCCAGCTGGTGCAAATCTAGGTGCAGTCTTAGGTTTACCTGCATTTCTTCCTCTACCAGAACCGAATGGGTGATCTACTGAGTTCATTGCTACTCCTGATGTTTTTGGATACAATTTATTTCTAGCTCTCATTGCATGCATTTTAGTACCTGCCTTCAAGATAGGTTTTTCAAATCTACCATCTCCTGCAATAACACCTACTACAGCTCTACATTCACCAGAAATTATTTTTTGTTTTTTTGAAGGTAATTTAATTATTATTTTATCTCCTGATTTTCCAATAACTTTTGCAAAAGAACCTGCACTTCTTACTAACTTTCCACCATCTCCTGCCCTAATTTCAATATTAAAAACTAGACTTCCTTCAGGGATATTTTTCAATGGTAAAACATTTCCAGTTTGTACTGGTGCTGATGCACCTGATGCAACTACATCTCCCACTTTAATATTCATTGGAGCTGATAAAACAACTTCTTCTTTAGTATCATATTTGATTTTTGCTAATGGTGCACTATGTCCTGGACATGCTATTAGATCAATAACTTTTCCATAAACTACAGAACCTTTTTCATCTTCATCTAGTCTCCTATACTTAATTTTACCATGATAGTTATGACTAGGTGCACGATATGTTGTGGTTCCTCGTCCTCGTCTTTGTGTTATTAATCTCTTACCCATTTTACATTAATCCTAAGTTTGTTGCGATATCCAATGCTGGATGATCTGGTGATAATTTTAAATATGCCTTTTTCTTACCACTTGGCAAGATTGTTGTATTAACTTTTAAAACTTTTACTTTAAAAAGTTCTTCAGCTGCTCTTTTAATTTCTATTTTATTTGCTTTTCTATCTACAATAAAAACTAATTTGTTTTCTTCTTGAATCAGACGAACATTCTTCTCAGTAGTCAAAGGATATTTCAACACTTCCACTTTTGCTTTTTCTTCCATTTTCAATAAAATAATTTCTCCTTTTCCATAATTTCTAATGCTTTTTCTGACCAGATAGTTACTCTTCCTGCATCAGTTCCAGGTGCTAGTAACTCTGCATTTAATTTTTTTACAATACAAATATCAATACCTTGTAAATTCTTTGCTGATTTTATTAGTGGACAAGTTTTTGAAACAACAAACAAAGGGCCTTTCTTAATTCTATGTGGTCTCCCTCTATTTTTTCCTTTACCTGCTCTAATTTTTTTAATTTCTAATCTTTTTAATTCATCTTGATAACCAATTGCTTTTAACACCTTTTCAACTTCTTTGGTTTTACTTATATCTTCAATTTTTGCATCTAATACTTTTGATTCAACTTTATGTCCTCTCTTTTTTACTTTCTCTGCACTCATTGTTGCTGCAATTGCACTTCTAATTGCTTTTCTTCTTTCTTTGATATTGATTTTCAAATCCCAAATTTTAGAAGCTTTAGGTGGATGTGCTGTTCTTCCACCAACTGTATTTGGTACAAATGCACCAACGAAATAGAAATGTAACCCTCTCTTTGTCATCATTTTTCTAGGGGTTCTTGCTTGTCCTTTATCATAAGTAGTTTTATATTTTTTTCTTCTTTTTGTTAAGTAAGCAGAATTTTTTTTACCAGCTTCAGGATCTGTTCCATGAGCTTGTCTTTTATGTGATTGGATTGCTAGTACAGCTTTCTTAATTAGATCAGGTCTAAATTCTTCACCAAACTGTTTAGGTAAATTAACTTCCTTTCCTTCTTTTCCAATAATACTTAATACTTTTGTTTTCATCCTTGCTTTGACTCCAAACTCACATATTTAATTTCATTTTTATAAATTTTATTTTTCATTCTTGTAGCTTCAGTAATTGTTACAGGTCTTTTTGCAGCTCCTGGAACTGAACCTTTAATTAAAATATAATCATTTTTTACTAATCCATATCTAACAAATCCTCCTTTAGGATTTATTTCTTCAGGTTTATTCCCTATTTTTACACTAGTCTTATTATATACTGTTCTAAGATGATATCCCCATTTACCTGGCTGAGCAGCTGTATAAGGAACTGTTGTAGGTGTCCAAGATCCAAGTGTACCAATACCTCTAATTTTCTTTTCGGATTTATGGTTTAATCTCTTTGCACCATATTTTTTAATAACTCCAGTAAACCCTTTTCCTTTTGTAATAGAATGAATATCAACAAATTGACTTTCTTTGAAAACTTCAGAAATTTTTATTTCTTTGTCAAGTAAACTTAACGCATACTCAGATTTAGTTTGTAAATCTTTTCCTCCAACTCCTACTTCAATTAGATCTGGTTTTTTCTTACCAATACCTGTTTTATTTACTTGTGAATATACAGTCATAGTAACTCTATCAAATTTTTCTGGAGCTTTATTATCTTTTTTAGAAGCTGTAATTTTTCTTTTTAATTCTTTATCAACTTTTTTTGAAAAAACTTCAGAAACAATTTGTAAGTCATTATCTTCATTTTCTAAGTAATATCTTATAGAATAAACTTTCATAGGTGGACATTCAATAACTGTAACAGGTGTGAAAATATCCATTCCTTTTCTATGTGAATTAGGATTACTTTCTTTTACTAACAAATGAGTCATCCCTGCCTTATATCCTAAGAAACCTAATAATTTACTTTCACTAACATCAGCCCAAGATCTAACTCTAGCACAATGCTTTTTGCTTCTCTTATGAGGCCAAAATTGCAGACTTCCACGTCTCGGATGATGTTTTCTTCCCATATATTCTATTTCCAATCCTGTCTTTATGTCGACAGCAGGTCTCAAGGCTTTAGACCCTCTCGCCTCTCAGAACAAGACCTTTCGGCCTTGTGTTCAACACATCTGTGCGAACGCGAGTAATCAATTACAGTTCAGAAAAATTACTCTCTTTATAAACATTTCGTTAAACTAATTCTGAATTCTTCTCGAAAACTTAATAATTTTATAAAAAATAAGCTCATTTTACTCTTTTTATCACAATATTTAAATATTTTGGGGTTATCTCATGTATTTGAGGAAAAACAAGATGGCACCAAGAAAAACTATACTACCAGCTGCAGCAATGGAAAAGTTGCTAAAAAAAGTTGGAGCAGAAAGAGTATCAGATAATGCAAAGTTAAAACTTATTGAAGTTCTTGAAGAAATTGGAGAAGAGATAGGTGAAAAAGCAATTAGGTTAGCAAAACATGCTGGAAGAAAAACTGTTAAAGCTGTAGATATAAAAGAAGCTACAAAATAA
>CAYPLB010000002.1:0-130738 GCA_964411565.1 Candidatus Woesearchaeota archaeon | reverse complement strand
GCTTTTGCTTCAGCTTTTACTTCAGCTTTTGCTTCAGCTTTTACTTCTTCTTTTGCTTCTTCTTTTGCTTCTTCTTTTACTTCAGCTTTTGCTTCAGCTTTTACTTCTTCTTTTGCTTCAGCTTTTTTCTTAGCTTCTTCAACAGCTTTTTTCTCAGCTTCAACTTCTTTTTTCTCAGCTTTCTTAATTTTCTCAAGATTCAATAAATCTTTTCTAGTATTATATATATGTGCAATAACTTTTGCTTTTGAAAAACCATATCTTTGATAAACATGTCTAATTGAAATTAATTCTTTCTTAATTTTTAGTTCAATTGCAACAGCATCTCTAAAATCAATAATTGAAGGTGTAGCTCCACCACCAAAATTAATCATATAAGTAACTCTTTTTCTATTTAACAAAGGAGATTCTCTTGTTTTTAATAAATTTAGTTCCATTTTTTTACCTCACCTTAATTGCATATTCACCTTCATGTTTATACCCAGCTCTCTGAGCAATCAAAGATTTTTTTGTATCAAAAATATAAATTCTTCCTTTCCAATTTTCACTTAATTTTGAAGGATTATTAAGACCACAATCACTACCATTATTTCCAGCTGGACATGTATCTCCATCTATAAACATTTTACAAGTTTTACATACTTTTCTCATTTTTTCTTACCTTTCTTTTCTTTTTTCAAATCATCTTCAATCCAACCTAAGGCTCCAAGTCTATGTTGTCTCATTGTTAAACCTATTTTTGGATTTGACAGATCCTTATAACTAACTGCAACAATTCTTGCTCTACATTGATCATTAACTTTCAAACTTTTCTTACTTTCTTTTCCAGTCAATACATTACTTTTTGCAAAGCTTACAAAATCGTCCATGGTTTGTGAAACATGAATCATCCCATCAATTGGTCCAATATTAATAAATGCACCAAAATCTGTAACATCTAAAATTTTACCTAATACTACTTCTTGCATTTCAGGTTTAAAACTTAGAATATTAAAATTTGTATCATAATAAGCTGCTCCATCTCCAGGAATAACTACTCCTTCACCGATATCATCAACATCAGTTACTCCAATTACTACTCCTAATTCCTTAGAAATGAATCCTTCAAATCTTTGTCTTAAAGCTGCTTTGATAGCATCCTCAGTATTATCACTAAAAAACTTAGGATCTACTCTCACATGACCTTTAACTTTTATTTCGTAAAACATTTTTATTCAGCAACCACATATTTTTTTTGTCTTATTGTTAAAATCTTCACACCTTTTTCTTTTAATCTTTTTCTTAGGTCTTTATCAACCGTCGCTATAATATAGTCAACTAAATCCACTAATTGATCATCCACACTTCCTTTAAAATCACTCTCTAATACCTTAACTTCCTTATTCTTTAATATTTTCATTGCAAACAAGGCAGCTTGCTTCTTTGAAAGTAAATTTCCCTTTATAAATCTTTCTAATTCCTGAATACTACCCTCGAGAACATACAATTCATACTTAAAATCACACACTTTAAAGATCTCTTCAAACACATCTATTTTAAGATCATAAATTGCCATTAAAAAGTTTGTATCTAGCACAATTTTTTCCATAATTTTCTGAACTAATTTTTACCTTTTTAAAGCTTTCCATTCAAAAAAACTAAACCTTCAAATTCTAAAGAATTAAGAGCTCTCTCGTCGATATATTATAGTCTAAAGAACAGAAAGACATATAAACCAAAACTCTCTAAAATTACTAGAAAAGAGAGAAAATATAGAGACAAAATTTTCTCAAAAAGACAGTGATAAAATACTCAATAAAATGGAACAAAATAGCTACAAGGCTCAAAGTATTAAAGTCCTAAAAGGACTCGAAGCTGTACGTCAAAGACCAGCGATGTATATAGGTGATACAGGTATTAGAGGTTTACATCATTTAGTATATGAAGTAGTTGATAACTCTATTGATGAAGCTTTAGCAGGTCACTGTTCTGAAATAAAAATTTCAATAAATACTGATAATTCTATCACAGTAATTGATAATGGAAGAGGTATACCAGTAGATATTCATCCTGATGAGAATAGACCTGCTGTAGAAGTTGTTTTAACAGTCCTTCATGCTGGAGGTAAATTTGATAAAAACTCATACAAAGTCTCAGGAGGACTTCATGGGGTAGGTGTATCCTGTGTTAATGCTTTGTCAAAATATCTTTCTGTAACAGTAAAAAGAGACGGAAAAAAACACAAAATGGTCTTTGAAAAAGGAATTCCTATGACTGAGCTTCAAATTATTGGTGAAACTACAGAATCAGGAACAGAGGTTACATTTTTTCCAGATCCAGAGATATTTACAGAATCTATAGAATATCAGTATGACATTTTATCAAAAAGATTAAGAGAACTTGCTTTCTTAAACAAAGGTGTTTCTATTACAATAACTGATCAAAGAGACGGCAAAGAAGAGAATTTCAAATATGAAGGTGGATTAATTGAATTTATCAAATATATTAATAGAAATAAAGAGTCATTCCACAAACCAATTTACTTTGAAAAAGAAGAAGAAAGAATTTCTGTTGAAATTGCAATTCAATATACTAACAGTTTTAATGACAACTTATTTTCTTTTGCTAATAATATAAATACACATGAAGGTGGAACTCATGTTGTTGGTTTTTCAACAGCTCTAACAAGAGTAGTTAATGATTACATTGGAAAAAATATGAAAAATGGAATTAAACTTTCTGGTTCTGATGTAAAAGAAGGTTTAACTACAATCATTTCAATAAAAATACCAAATCCTCAATTTGAAGGTCAAACAAAAACAAAATTAGGTAACAGTAATGTTAAAGGTTTAGTTTCAAAAATTGTTTACAAAGAATTAGGAACATTTTTTGAAGAAAATCCTGCAATAGCAAAATCAATTATTGAAAAAGCACAGCTTGCAGCTAGAGCAAGAGAAGCTTCTAGAAAAGCTAGAGATCTTGCAAGAAGAAAAGGAATTTTAAGTTCAAGTTCATTACCTGGAAAATTAGCAGATTGTCAAGAAAAAGATCCAAGCAAATGTGAACTTTTCTTAGTTGAAGGAGATTCTGCTGGTGGAAGTTCTAAACAAGGTAGATCAAGAACAACACAAGCTATTCTTCCATTAAGAGGAAAAATACTAAATGTTGAAAAAGCAAGAATGGACAAAATTTTCAAAAATAATGAAATCACCACAATTATTTCAGCTTTAGGTACAGGAATTGGAGATGAATTTAACATTGAAAAAGCTAGATATCACAAATTAATAATTATGACAGATGCAGATGTTGATGGTCAACATATTGCATGTTTACTTTTAACATTCTTTTATAGACATATGAAAGAACTAATCGAACATGGTTACTTATACATTGCAATGCCTCCTTTATACAAGGCAACAAAGAGTAAAAAAAGTTGGTATTTAATGAGTGACAAAGAACTAAATGAGTTAAAAGAAGTAGAAGGCACAGATTTAGGTATTCAAAGATATAAAGGTCTTGGAGAAATGAATCCAGATCAACTTTGGGAAACAACTCTTGATCCAGAAAATAGATATTTAAAACAAGTTTTAATTGAAGATGCCATTGCAGCAGATGAAATGTTCTCAACTTTAATGGGTGATGATGTTGTTCCTAGAAGAAATTTCATATTTGAAAATGCAAAATTTGTAAAAACTTTAGATGTATAAAATGGAAGAAAACACTAAGATAAAAAAACAATTAATAGAGCAAGAAATGAAACAATCTTACTTAGATTATTCTATGTCTGTTATTGTTGGTAGAGCTCTTCCAGATGTTAGAGATGGTTTAAAACCAGTTCATAGAAGAATTCTTTATGCTATGCATCAAATAGGATTAACTTTTAATAAACCTTTCAAAAAATCAGCTAGAATTGTTGGAGAAGTTTTAGGTAAGTACCATCCTCATGGTGACACAGCTGTTTATGATACTTTAGTAAGAATGGCACAAGAATTTTCTTTAAGATATCCATTAATCAAAGGTCAAGGTAACTTTGGAAGTATTGATGGTGATAAAGCAGCTGCTATGAGATATTGTATCTCAGGTGAAACATTATTATTAACAAACAAAGGGATTATACCCATAAAAGAAATTTCAGAAAAACAAGAAACAAGAATAAATCATAAGATACTCTCATTTAATGGAAATCTCAACAAGACTAGCAAATTTTTTAATTCTGGAAAACACAAAATTATAGAAATTGAAACATCTCAAGGTTTTAAAATAAGAGGATCATATAATCATCCAATTTTATGTTGGAGTAAAGGTCTTCTAGGTAAACCTCAATTTGAGTGGAAACTTTTATCTGAAGTAAAAAAAGATGACATTGCTATACTACAAAGAAATTTTAAACTATTTTCAAATAAAAAACAAAAATTAAAACAATTTTTCCCTAAAAACAAAAGATTCAAAAATATTAAACTACCTAAAGAATCAAGTATAGATCTTGCTTTCTTACTTGGTGCCTTAGTTGCAGAGGGAAGTTTTCATCAAAATAAAATAATTTTTAATAATTCAAACTCAAAATATTATAATAAAATTAAAAATATTGTAAAAAATCAATTTAAAGGAATTCAAATTTATGAAAGAAAACTTGAAGGTTACGATGAATTTGAAATTTACCATCAAAAAATTATCCAATTTCTTATAAATTTAGGTTTAAAAAATACAAAATCTCACAATAAAGAAATTCCAAAAATTATCTTATTATCTCCAAAAGAAGAAGTTACTGCTTTCTTAAAAGGATTATTTGAAGGTGATGGTACAATTTCCTTCAAAACTGATAAAAGACATAATGGCAAATCTTTTGAATTAGCTTATCACTCAAAATCAAAAAAATTAATAGATACATTAAAAATACTTCTTTTAAATTATGGAATAACAACTACAAAATCTTATCTAGATAAAAGAAATGATTGTTATAAGCTTCAAATTACTGGAATTCATTCATTAAATCAATTTTCTAAAGAAATAGGATTTTTTTCAGATAAAAAGAAAAAATTGATCAAAAAAGCTGAAAAAATATCTAAAAACAGATTAAGTAAAACTGATTTTATTCCATTTTTATCAGATTATTTCAGATCAAAATATAATAATTATTTTCTTAAAAAGAACAATTTTGATAGATACAATAAATTGAAAATCAATCTTAAAAAAATCAATAAAATAATTGATTCAGAAGACAAAAAACTACTCAAAGAGATCTTACAAAACAATTATTATTTTAATAAAATCACTAAAGTAAAAAAACTAAACAAAAAAGAAGATGTTTACTCTATTAAAGTTAATAGTAATTGTCATTCGTTTACAGCAAATGGATTTATCAATCATAACACAGAAGCAAAGCTTGCAAAAATCTCAGATGAGCTTTTAACAGATATTCAAAAAGAAACTGTTGATTACCAAGAAAATTTTGATGGGAGTCTAAAAGAACCAATTGTTTTACCTGCAAAATTACCAAACTTATTACTAAATGGTTCAACTGGAATTGCTGTAGGAATGGCAACAAATATTCCACCTCATAATTTATTAGAACTTTGTGAAGCAATTATTCACTTAGTAAAAAATCCTGATTCCACAATTGAAAACTTAATGGAATATGTAAAAGGACCAGATTTCCCAACTGGGGGAATCATTGCAGGTAAACAAGGAATTTATTATGCATACAAAACTGGAAGAGGAAAAATTAGAGTAAAAGCAAAATTCCATACTGAAGAAAAGAAAAACAGAGAGTCTCTAATAATTACAGAAATTCCTTACATGGTAAACAAATCTATGTTACTTCAAAGTATTGCACACCTAGTAAATGAAAAAGTTATCGAAGGCATCTCAGACATCAGAGACGAATCTGATAGAGAAGGGATGAGAGTTGTAATTGAATTAAAGAAGGGTGCAGATGAAAATGTTGTTACAAACTTACTTTACAAACACACCTCATTACAAAATACTTTTGGCGTAATTATGCTTGCTTTAGATCACAATCAACCTAAAGTTATGAATTTAAAAGAAATTTTATCACATTATATTGAACACAGAAAAGAAGTGATTGCAAGAAGAACAAAATATGATTTAAAGAAAGCTGAAGCTAGAGCACATATTCTTGAAGGATTGAAAATTGCACTTGCAAACATTGACGAAGTTGTAAAAGGTATAAAAGCTTCAAAAGATGTAAATGAAGCTAAAGAATTTTTAACAAACACATATTCACTTTCAGAAAAACAAGCTCAAGCAATTCTTGACATGAAACTACAAAAGTTAACTTCCCTAGAAACAAACAAGATTGATGAAGAGCACAATAATCTAATGAAACTAATTGAAGAATTAAAATCAATTTTAGCTTCTGAAGAAAAGATTCTTAATATTATTACAGAAGATCTTGAAGAGCTAAAAAATAAATATAATTCAAAAAGAAGAACAGAAATTCACGAAGGTGAAGATGAAGATATTGAAATTGAAGATTTAATCCCAGAAGAAGATGTAGTTATTACAATGACAAGTTCTGGTTATGTTAAAAGGATTCCTCTAATTGAGTATAAAGTCCAAAAAAGAGGCGGAGTAGGAGTAAAAGGAACAGAAAAGAAAGAAGAAGATGTTGTTGAAAATTTATTTGTAACTTCAACCCACAATTATTTACTTTGTTTCAGCAGCTCAGGTCAAGTTTATTGGATTAAAGCTTATAGAATTCCTGAAATGGGAAAATACTCAAAAGGTAAAGCTATTGTAAACTTATTGAATTTAAAACAAGGAGACAAGATAACTACAGTTATTCCTGTAAAGGCTTTTGATGATAAAAGTTATTTATTAATGGCTACTAAAAATGGATTAATCAAAAAAACTAATTTAAAAAATTACTCTAAACCTAGACAAGGTGGAATTATTGGAATTAAATTGAGAGATCATGATGAACTAGTAAATGTAAAACTAACAAATAATTATCAAAGATTCATTATTGCATCAAGAAATGGTCAAGCTGTAAGATTTGACGAAAAAGATGTTAGAGACATGGGAAGAAATTCTATGGGTGTTAGAGGAATAAAACTTAATCCTGGTGATGAAGTTATAGGTATGGAACTTGCAGAAGAAACAAGATCTCTTTTAACTGTTACAGAAAATGGTTATGGAAAAAGATCTCCAATAGTAGATTACAGATTAATTTCTAGAGGTGGAAAAGGAGTTAGAAACATAAAAACTTCTTCAAGAAATGGAAAAGTTGTTTCAATCAAAACTGTTTCAGATGAAGATGAGATTATAGCAATCTCTGAAAATGGAATTGTAATTAGAATGCAAGCAAAAGATATTTCAATTATTGGTAGAAACACTCAAGGTGTTAGAGTTATGAGATTAAGAGAAGGAGACAAAGTTACTACAGTTGCAAAGATTGTTACAAATAATGTAGATAAGGAAGAAGATGAAAGAGATAACTAAAGAGAGATTAGACAAATATTATTCTATTTCAAAAGAAGCTTTTGAGAAAGCAAAAGAATCTGGTAACAGACTTCCTGAACATAAAAAAGCAAGAGAAGATTTTCTTGACATGATTTCTAGATATATAAAAGATGCAAAACATTTTGAAGACCAAGGTGATATTGTAAATGCATTTGCAGCTTTAAATTATGCTCATGGTTGGTTAGATGCTGGTGCAAGAATTGGTTTATTTGATGTACATGATTCTAGATTATTTACTGTTGATGATAAAGAATAATTTATATATTATTAGATCTCATTAAGGTTTATGAAAACAATAGTAATTTCTGTTGGTGGATCTATGATCAATCCAGGAAAAGTAAACAAACCTTTTCTTAAAAAATTAAAAGATGTAATTCTAAAAGCTTCAAAAAAGAACAAAATTGTAATTGTCACAGGTGGTGGAGCAATTGCTAGAGAATATATTAGTGCCTTAAAAGATAAAAATACCTTTACTCAAGATATTATGGGAATTCGTTGTACAATGTTAAATGCTACATTAGTTGCATCAACATTAGAAAAATGTAACCAAGAGATCCCAACAACATTAGAAGAAGTTAAAGATCATATCCAATCTTTCAACATTATAGTTTGTGGTGGTTTAAGACCAGGAACAACATCAGATGGAACAACAGCAGCAATTGCTGACTATCTAAACGCTGACATGTTAATCAACATGACAAATGTTAAAGGATTATACACAAAAGATCCAAACAAACATAAAGATGCAAAATTTATTCCAAAAATATCTCATAAAGATTTCAAAATAATTATGGATAAAGTTCAAGAAAAACCTGGACAACATTTTATTTTAGATTCTTTAGCTGCAAAAATTTGTAGAGAAGAAAACATTGATGCTGTAATCCTAATGGGTATAAATAACTTAAAAAAATTATTAGAGAATAAAAAATATCAAGGAACACTTATTTCCTAGATTTTTTCTTTTTAGATTTCTTTTTCTTAACTTTCTTCTTTTTAACTTTCCACTTTACTTCAAATCCAGTAACCTTTGATTTTTTCTTTTTCTTCTTAGCTTTCTTTACAGGTGTTTTACCATGATGCCATTCTATATAAGAAACAATTGCTATTATCAACAATAAAATCAAGCCTAATGCTACTGCAACATAACTTTGTGTAACATCTTCTTCTAATTCCCCAGCCATTCTAAAATTTCCAACAGTATCTTCTTCTTGTGAAGACACTAAATATATTTGAGCACATTCATTTTCTTGAGCACAAACTCCAAATTCTTCATCTGCAAGTTCACAACAAACAGAATACATACAATCTCCATCAGTAAAACAACCTACATCATCTTGACTCAAAGCATAGAATCCAGTAATACCTGTACCTAAACACATTAAAGCTGCTAACATTACTATTACTGTTAAAGTTTTCTGATACATTAACTCCTACTAAGACATTTCTCTTTTTAAACCTTTCTCTATAAAAAAATATCTTTATAAACTAAACATAATTTCAATATAGTATGATTATCGTATTAACTGGTACACCTGGAACAGGAAAAACCTCTTTAGCAAAAGCTTTAGCAAAAAAACTAAAATTTCCTTATCTAGATGTTAACAAAGTAATTGACAAAGAACAATTAGTTATTGAGTTTGATAAAGAACGAGATTCTAATGTTGTTGATGAAAAAAAGTTATCAAAAATACTTGTAAAATTAATCAAAGCTAATAAAAATCTAATCATAGACTCACATCTTTCACATTATATTCCACAAAAACATGTAGATTTCTGTATTGTTACAAAATGTGATTTAAAAGTTTTAAAGAAGAGATTAGAGAAAAGAAAATACTCTCAAAATAAAGTTAGAGAAAATATGGACGCTGAAATATTTGACATTTGTTTAAATGAAGCAGTTGAAGCAAACCATAACATAATTATTCTTGACACAACTAAAAAAACACTAAAGGATTTAGTAAAAACTATAGAAGATGCAATTAGTAAAAACAAAAGATAATTCATTTACATTTTTCAATGAAGAATTTCAAGAACATTACCATTCTATTTCTGGAGCTTTAGAAGAAGCTAATAAAAAATTCATTGAACCTTTAGAAATAAAAGAAGGAATGACAATTTTAGACATTTGTTTTGGTCTTGGTTACAACACTTTAGCTGCTATTGAAAAATATAATAATCTAAAAATAATAGCTTTAGAAAATGATCCTAAAATTTTAGAGGAGTTACAGAGAATAGAACTTAAAGGGAAATTTGATATAATTAAAAAATTAGCAAAAGAGAAATATTACAAAGATGAAAATTATGAAATTACTTTAGTTCTTGGAGATGCTGAAGAAACAATTAAACAAATAAAAGAGAAAGTAGACATTGTTTTTCTTGACCCATTTTCTCCTAAAAAAAATCCTGAACTTTGGACAAAAGAATTCTTTTCAGATATTTATTCTTTAATGAAAAAAGAAAGTAAACTAGCAACATATTCTTGTGCAGGCCAAGTTAGAAGAAATTTAAAAGAAGTTGGTTTTGAAATTAAAGATGGACCTTGTGTAGGTAGAAGAGCCCCAAGTACAATTGGAATAAAAAAATAAATTAATTTTTCAACCTTTCTAATAACCCTGGAGTTACTTCAAATTCTTCAGGAGCACTAATTTCAATAACTAATCCATTATATCCTCGAGAAATTTCTCTTCTGCTTGTTCCTTTCTTTTTCTCTTGCATAACATACTCAACCATCTGATCTAAAGCATCATATGGACTAATTGCAGCAAATTTTCTTTGATCATGAATTTCAAGTTGACTTTTGTCTGAAATCACCACTTCATATGTATCTATTTTTACCATCTTAAAATCCAGAAATCTATTTCTTCCTTATAAGTCTTTTCTTTTTAATTTTCTTAGCTTTACTAATAGTATACTTACCTAAATATCTAAAAAATAAAACTGCCCCAGTCATTTCAAAAGTTCCTGGAGAAACTATGTATACTGTAGCCAAAGCATAAGCTAACTTTGATTCTTTAGGATGATCTACAATATACTTAACTTTCTTTTTAATAAACTCAACATCTTTTTTAATAAATTCATACAACTCAGTTTTTTGTAACAAAGAAATTATCACTAAAATTCTTTCAGCATGTAATTTTACAACTCTAGAATTTCCAACATTCTTAGCTAATTTATGCAACTCTTTCTGCAACTGCAACAACAATTTCCAAGATTTCTTAAACTTCTTATTATCTAATTGGTATCTTTTAGGCAACTCTTCAGACAATTCAAAAAAAACATTATTCAATTCAACTTCTTTCTCAGACAAAGACTTAAATTTTCTAATTTTCCTCAAAAAATATCCATCTTTACCGGTTAGAATAAAGCTAAGATAAGAAAAACTCATTGAAAAAAAATTAACTTGCCTCAAAACTTTACTTTCTTCTAATAACAAATCATTTATTTCACCAAGATTAAACACAACTGGCTTCACAAACTTATTTCTAAACTTTTCATCCAAAGATAATTTCAAAAGTGACTTACTCAATTTTTTATTCACAGTAATTTCTTTAGTAATAATCAAATGTATTTTATTCAAGGTATTAACAGAATTCATATAACTCTTTACATCAAGTTCTTCAACTAATTCAAATTTTTTAGAATTTAAAACAAGCCTTTGTAATAACAACTTCTCAATCTTTCTAAACATAAAATAAAACAGAACATTAGGATATATAAACTTATTCTAATAGTTCAATAGAAATATTAACGTTCTCTGGGATATGAACTCTCATAATCAATCTTAATGTTCTTTCATCAACACCTACATCAATTAATCTTTTATGAACTCTCATTTCAAAGTTATCAAAAGAAGCCTTTCCTTCACCATCAGGACTTTTTCTTGTAGTTAATTTTAATTTCTTTGTTGGCAATGGAATTGGACCAGAAATATCTACTTTAGTTTTCTCTACAACATCTGTAATAGATTTAATAATATCATTCAATTTATTAATATCGTTACTTGATAATTTTATTCTTGCTTTTTGCATATTTTTTTCCTCTCACTCATATTTTAAAATAAAAATAAAAAAAAGAAGATTAGTTCTTCTTTGTGTAGTCCAAACATCTTCCAGCAGCAACTGTCTGTCCTGCATCTCTAATTGCAAATGAGGACATTTGTGGAATTTCTGATTGTTTCTCGATAACCAATGGTTTCAAAGGTCTCAATTTAACAATTGCAGCATCCCCAGTTTTAATGAAATCTGGATTTTCTTCCAATACCTCACCAGTAGCTGGATTCAATTTTTTCTCTATTCCCATAAACTGACATGCAATTTGAGCAGTGTGTATGTGGAATACAGGTGTATAACCAGCAGTCACAACAGTTGGGTGATTCAAGATAAAAATCTGTGCTGAAAATTCACTAACAATTGATGGTGGGTTATCAACTTTACCTAATACATCTCCTCTTGCAATATCTTTCTTACCAATTCCTCTTACAGAGAAACCAATATTGTCTCCAGGAATAGCTTCATTAACTTGCTCATGATGCATTTCAATAGTTTTAACTTCACCAGTAACTCCAGTACCTTCTCTTGCAGGAACAACAATAACTTTGTCTCCTAACTTCATAACTCCAGTTTCAACTTTACCTACAGGAACTACTCCAATACCTGTGATGTTATATACATCCTGAATAGGTAATCTTAAAGGTAATTCTGTTGGTTTCTGAGGTTCATCAAAGATATCCATTTGTTCTCTGATTGTAGGTCCTTTATACCAGTCCATATTTTCTGACTTTTTAGCAATATTATCTCCTTTCAAAGCACTTACAGGTATAAAAGGTACATCTGTATAACCTACTTGAGCTAACAATTTTGTAACCTGATCTTTTACTGCATTAAATTTAGCTTCATCATAGTTAATTGCATCCATTTTGTTAACTGCAACTGCAATTTGTTTAACATTCATAGTTTTACACAAGAATACATGTTCTCTAGTTTGTGCCATAACACCTTCTGTACCAGCAACAACAAGAACTGCAATATCTGCTTGTGAAGCACCAGTAATCATGTTCTTAATAAAATCTTTGTGTCCAGGAGCATCGATAACTGTATATTCATACTTATCTGTAAGCATTTTTTTATGCATAAGATCGATTGTTACTCCTCTTTCTCTTTCTTCTTTCAAATTGTCCATAACGAAAGCAAACTCAAATCCTGCTTTACCTAATTCAGCTGCTTTGTCTTTCAATTTTTTCATTGTTTGTTCATCAATCACTCCAGAATCATAAAATAGTCTTCCTACTGTAGTACTCTTTCCGTGATCAACATGACCAACAAATACAATGTTTACATGTGGTTTTTCTTTTGCCATTTAAACGCCTCCTAATAATAATTAGTATTAGTTGAGCCTATGAAAAAGTTGAGGATTTATAAAGGTTTCTATGGTGTTTAATAAACTAATTAGCCAAATCCTCGACAATCTTACTTGCAATATACTTAATTCCATCCATATCACCAAATTTTTGTCTTTGTCTTTCAGTAGCTTCTAATAAATCAACATTTTCCAAAGTTTTCACATTATGATATATTTCTGGATCATCTCCCATAGTATAAGGATGATGAATTAACTTTTTTCCTGCTTGTTGAGCATCCCAAATAAAACCAAAACCAGCTCTACCATATAATTGAACAACATTTGGATGATTTATTACTTTTGCACTCATTCCTTGAAACTCATCCGTCTCATACCAACTTGGAATAATTGGATTAAAACCTTCACTTCTATATTCTCTAGCTTTATCTAAAATCTCTTCAATTTCACTTCCAGTTCCACTCAACATAAAAAACATAGAATTCTCAGGAACATTTCCTTCAAACATTCTTGCTAAAGGTTGTTGTGGTGGAGTTTTTATTTCATTATCAAAAGCTTCTCTTTCTAAATATGAAAAAGTATGATAATCTGGAATAAACAATAACTTAAAATTTTCTTCAACTCCTTCCATCATATATCTACAAACATGTAACACTCCTTTATTGAAAATATTTGATAAAAATCGGTCTTGTGCTGACCTCATTAACACTTCAGAATGAATAGCAGGAAAAGCATAATAACTTCTTTCAGCATTAGTAACTATTTTTGCCCCATAATTAATTTCTAAATCAAAGCCTTTATACTTTTTATCTAAATATTTTCTAATATTTCCTTCAGCTAAGTTTCTAAAACTCAAAACATCTCTTATATGTTCATCAAAACCAAAAGCTTTCATTAACAAAGGATCATAAAATTCTTTCAATCCAGAATCTAATTTAATAAAACTTTCAAGACCTAAATCCTTCAAAATAATTTCTTGTTTTTTCCCATTAATATGTGGCACAACTATTTCAAATTCTTCACCTAATTGTAAAGCCACTTCTAAAGCAATATGAGTACCAATAATAAACGGAGCATTTCCATGTGTAGGATTTACAAATATCTTCATAAAAACAAAAAATAACTATTACTTGTTAAAACTTCCTAAATTAATTACCAGTAACAACTAAATATTCCTGAATTACTAAATCATTTCTTCTTTTATCCACCATCTCTCTTTCATCCCTTGATAAAGAATAAAAAGTTAAACCATTATTATCCTGAATTCTTTCTCCTAAAGAACCAAATAATTCACATTCCCCTTCTAAATTAACCCAATTTTTTCTTTTATTTTCAAAATCCAAATAATATTCTTCTACACAATCCTCACTATTAACAATAAATCTCAAATAATCTTTACTAACTAGATAATTTACAATTTCACTAGTATAATCAAAATCTACTTTTAATCCATTCTCAGTATAATAACCAAGACCAAACCTTCCATCCAACATAAAAAGATTATCTCTTCTAGAATAACCTCTCACACCATTATTTGCATCATAAGTTAAATTATCAGTTGCTCTTAATAATAAACCTTCAGGACTTTCACGTCCTACAGAAGCTACACTATGATGCATACAACCTGCCAAAAACAAAGGTAAAATCTTTTTCATTGATTCAAAACTTAATCATTATAATTTAAAAGTATTATTGCAGCAGAATACCAATCAACAAGCTTTATAAAGGATTAATAGCCTCAAAAAAACATGGAATATGCAGTAATAATGGCAGGTGGTTCAGGAACAAGATTCTGGCCTTTGAGTACAAGAGAAAAGCCTAAACAATGTCTATCTCTCTTCTCAGAAAAAACTCTAATAGAAGAAACTATAGAGAGATTACTTCCAATTTTCAACAAAGAAAACATTTACATTGCTACAAATCAAAATCTTAAAGAACAAATGGAAAAAGTTCTTCCAGACATTAATTTCATAATTGAACCTTCTAAAAAAAACACTGCTGGATGTATAGGTTTAGCTTCCATTGAATTACTAAAAAAAGATCCAGAAGCAACGATTTTCATTGAAACTGCAGATCACATTTATGGTGAATTAAATAAATACCATGAAGCAATAAAAAAATCTCTAGAACTAGCTAAAGAAGACAAAATTGCTATTATTGGATTAAAACCAAGTTACCCTTCAACAGGTTATGGTTACATTCAACCTGGAGAAGTTTACAAAGATGCTTTCGAAGTAATAGGTTTTAGAGAAAAACCAAACAAAGAAACTGCTGAAAAGTTTATTGAAAAAGGTTTTCTTTGGAATGGTGGATTATTTACTTTCAAAGCAAAAAAAATGCTAGAAGAATTAGAAAAATATGAGAATGAAAACTACAAAATTTTTATGAACATTTTTAATGGTGCAAAATTAGAAGAAGAATTCTCAAAATTAAAATCAATTTCCATTGATTATGCTATTGCTGAAAAATCAAAAGATTTAGTTGTTCTACAATTAGACACTCTTTGGGAAGACATAGGAAAATGGAACACTTTAGAAACAACTCATAAACAGGATAAAGATAATAATACTATTATTTCTGGAAAAAGTTTAGCTTTGAACAGTCAGGGAAATATTATTTACTCAAAAAAACTAGTTACAACTTTAGGAGTTGACAATTTAGTTATTGTAGAAACAGACAAAGCAATAATGATTTGTCCAAAAGAAAAAGCTGAAGAAGTTAAAAAGATTGTAACAAAATTAAAAGAAGAAAACTTGGATGAATATCTATAAAAATTCTTCACCTATTCTTTCATTAAATTCTCCTCTCAAATTTTCCATAAACATTTCTTTAATTTTTTTAGGATAATTTGAAATCAACCAAGCTAATTTAATATAAGAAGTTTCTGGAGTCATATCAGATAAATTTCCAATAACACCAATATCCAATAATGTTCTTCCAGGAGAATAAACATTCATGTCTATCCTTCCAAAAATAGTTTGAGGACTCATTACTACTGGCATTTTTCCTGCCAATTTTTTTATTTGATCAAAGATTTTCTTATTTTCTTTAGTAAATTCATCAATTTCTGTTAAAGGCATATGTCCTAAACCAGTACCTATTAGAACTAACCCATTATATTTTTCAAAAACTTTAAGTTGATCAGCAAACATATTTGGATAAGCTTTTACAATTCCTACTTTCACATTTTTGAACAATTTTAATTTTAATTTTTCTTTATTTTCTACTTTTTCTTTCTCTAACATTTTCACTTTTCTAGTTTTATAATCAATTTCTGCAATTGCTTTTGCATTAACAGGTTTAAACGCATCTCTTCTTGAGCTATGCAACTTTCTACTCTTCAAACCAGGTAAAATCCAGCAGATATCATCATCTACATTTTTATGCATACAAATTCCAACTCCTGAATACTTAGAGTTAACAATAAATTCCACTGCACAAATTAAATTCATAGCTGCATCAGAACTACCTCTATCACTAGATCTCTGTGCACCAACTAAAATAACTGGAACATTCAAATTTTCTAAAACAAAACTTAAAGCTGCACTACTATAATGCAAAGTATCTGTACCATGAGTAATAATAATTCCATCAACACCTTTTTTAATTTCTTTTTCAACAGCTTTTGCTAAAAGATTATAATGCTCAAACCTCATATCTTCTGACACCATATTCCTTACTAACTTTGAATCTACATTAGCTAATTTTCTTAACTCTGGAAACATTGAAAGAATTTCTTCAGGTTTAAACTTAGCAACAACTCCACCGGTTTCATAATCAACTTTAGAAGCAATTGTTCCACCTGTATGTAAAATACAAACTTTCTTTTTATTTTTAATTAATTTAGTACTTTCCAACTTTACTTTTTTCTCTTTAAATTTCTTCAAAACTTTCAGAGATTTTACTTTCTTTTTCAATATTCCTACATTATATCCTGAATCTAACTTTACAACTATAGAATCTTTTTTATTTGAAGGCATCATAACACCTTCTAATTTTTTATCTTTTGTAGTTATTATAACCTTATCTCCTACATTCCCTTCCATATAAAATAAAAAGAATAAAAACTTTAAAAGGCTTTCCTTAAATAATCAATAAAAATTCTATGATCTTCTCCAAAAGCACCTTTTTCTAAAAACAAATTAAAACCTTTAAAAGCATCAGCACAATCATCATAACATTCACTTGTTGCAATAACATCCTTTGTTGAAACAATATTCAAATCATACACTTCAGTTGCTGAACTTGCACTACTATAAACACAAGCATCAGTATTTACTCCCATAAAATAAACTGAATCAACACCATTTTCTTTCAACCAAGCTGAAGGTTTTTCTTCATTATCCCCATATCTTTCAAAACCATCATTTCTAAATTTACTCATATAAACATGCCTTGGAACTCTATCAATTATTTCTTTCAATTCAGGAATTGTCTCTCCAAAAAGACTTGCTTTCATTTCAAAAACTAAAACTGGAACATCATACTTTACAGCAACATCTAAAACTCTTTTTTGATTTCCAACCTCAACTTCTAACTCCTTAGGATCAATAAACTCCCAAAAAAAAACTTTTCTATGATTTTCATCATCATTATCATAATCAATTTTATATAAAAAACCAGGTTGCATATCAACAAGAATAATTCCAAAATTCTCTAATTTTTCTCTATTCAACACTTCAACTAAATTATCCTTTTCATTCTCATAATATTCCTCACCATTACTCTCTAAATAATCTGCATACCAATTATTATTATTAAATACCTCATTACTAGAATTACAACCTAACAATCCAATTAATCCTAAAATAGGTCCTTTTTTTACCATTATTCTAAAAAATATTTTTTTCTATTAATTAATAAATATATCCTTATATAACAAAAACCTAAAAACATATGTTCAAGAATATAAGTGTTTAAATACTAGAAAGGCTTAATAAATAAATAACTTTCAGGTTTTGGCGAACCTTACTGTTAAAATTTAACGAATTAAAACAAACCTTTTTTGGCGAAAAGGTCATTGGCGATTTCTTAAGCTGTTAGAGGCAACTATCATTTATAAAGATTTAGATAGTTGAGACTACAAAAACAAGGGGTAAACAAAATGGAATTTTTACTACAAGATGCGTTAGCAAACGTACAAGAGAACCAGACACAAACAACAGATATTGGACAAGCAAACATCAAAGTCATTGGAACAGGTGGTGGCGGTGGAAATGTCGCAAATTGGCTCTATAAGAAAGGAGTTCAAGGAGCAGAAATCATTGTAATGAATACTGATAAACAGCATCTAGATATGATAGAAGCTGATAAAAAAGTACTAATTGGAAGAGATCTCACAAGAGGTCTTGGGTGTGGTGGATTTCCTCAAAGAGGAACTGAAGCTGCAAAAGAACAAATGTCTGAGATTAAAAAACTATTAAGAAATTCTGACATGGTTTTCATAACAGCAGGAATGGGTGGTGGAACTGGAACAGGAGCAGCTCCAGTAGTAGCCAAGGTTGCAAAAGATGAAGGAGCTATAGTAATTGGCTCTGTTACAATGCCATTTGATATTGAGAGAGCAAGAATAGAAAAAGCTGAATATGGTTTACAACAATTAAGAGATGTCTGTGATACTGTTATTGTAATAGATAACAACAGACTTGTACAAATAGCAGGTAACTTACCTGTACAACAAGCTTTTGCAGTAGCAAACGAATTAGTTTCTACAATGATTAAAGGTATAGTTGAAATAATTGCCGTACCATCTTTAGTAAATTTAGATTATGCAGATGTAAAAGCAATTATGTCAAATGGTGATGTCTCTGTGGTAGGTATTGGAGAATCAAACACAGAAAGAAGAGTAGATGAAGCAGTAAGAAGAGCATTAGATAATCCCTTATTAGAAGTTAGTTATGAAGGAGCATCTGGTGCATTAATCCACATAGCAGGTGGACCTGACTTGACTTTAGATGAAGTTAATCAAGTTGGTGAAATGATTACAGAGGCTTTAGACGCTGACGCAAATGTAATTTGGGGAGCTAGGATAAACAATGATATGAAAGGTAAGTTAAGAATTATGGCAATTATAACAGGAGTACAATCCCCATATATTTTAGGTAAAGCAAGCCACAGAGAATCACAAAAACAAAAAAATGCAATGGCAAATGCCTTAGGAGTTGATTTTTGCAGACAATAAATTTCTGAAAAGGGTTTACCCCCAAACCCACACTGCAGCAATCGGCTAGTATCTCCCCGGATACTAGCCATTTTTCCTTTCTTTAACCAAAACACTTATATAGAAAACTATATTTCTTACTTACATGAAGGTAGTTAATTGTAGTAACTGTGGCAAAGAGCTAGAAGTCTACAATACAGAAAACATTCACATACCAAAATACAGATGTGATAAGTGCCTAAAAAGAAAATGAGTTCAATTCTATTATTATTATTAAGTTTTACAAGTATTGCAGTAATATATTTTGTATTAAAACAATTAAAATTTCTATAAACCTGAAAAATTTTCAGAAATTTCCACTAAAGCTTATTTAATTAAAATTAATTTTTCTTCATTACCAAAAAAATGGAGGAAACAAAATGGAATTAAAAACAGTAGAACTAACATCAAAAAAAGTCGAACAACTAAATGAACAGCCAGCACTTGAATCAAACATGACCCTTAGTAAAGATGGCAAATGGTTCATACATAAGACAACAATAACAACAATTAAACCTGTAAAATATGTTGACAAAGTTATGGGTTATGTATTTAATGAGGGCTCTTAGAGCTCTTATTAATAATCAAATAAATCTCCTTTAAGAGGATAATTATGACCACTACTACGACTATTTCTAATTCTTCTTGCTGTAAATGGATCTCCTTTTTTCCACTTCGCTGTAGGACATTTTTCAAAATCTTCCTTAGGCTCATAATTATAAGTTAAAGTTACAAGACTATGACTACCCTCATTTCTAACTCTTCTTAAATAAGCATTTGCTTGATCAAAAAACAAATGGTAAACAGATAAAGGCCTAGAATTCTTAAACTTTTTTTCTAAAAAATCAATAGCCTCTTCTCTATCTTCTGGATTAAAAAACTTTGAGATAGTTTCAAAAGCAGAACTAACTAACACTTTATAATCTTCTCTTTCAATATATTGATCAGTAACAGATTTTTTATTTGCTTCATCCACACCTATAAGCAAATCTTTCAATTCATATCTTGCATGTGTAAGATCCTTACAAAGCCTAAATATCTCTTTCCTTTTTATCATTTCTCTGAAAATTATATTTCTATGGATTATAAACCTTCTGAATCCTTCCAAAGGTCTTTTCTCTTTTTTCTCAAAATATCATATGCCTTTATATCATCAGAATCAGTTCTCATCAATGTACTAAATACACTAGACCCAAACCAAGCCATATAAACACCAGGATTCAAAAAAACATCTTTAAGTTCTAAATCTTCTGAAATAAAAGTTAAAGCAGCAATACCAAAAAGAATAGGAATATATGAAGATGCTTCCCCAAAAAATCCACTCAAGTAAGAACCATATTTAACTGGTTTATTTTTATATTTTCTAATATCTCTTAAATCAGTTTTCAATTCATTTTTCATTAAAACACCTTCTTCACTTAAATAATATATATTATCCACATACTCACCAAAAACATTAGGTCCTTTTTCAACTCTATAAATTAAGTTATCCTCTGTAATTTCCAAATTAGTATGTCTCATTCTCCAATTCAAATTATAAACCATAATCCCCTCAAAAAAATCTATTATATATAAATATATGTTTCTAAAATAACATTTCTAATCTATGTATATATTTAAATCTCTTATATATTAATAATCTCAAGATGGTAGATCAAATTAAAGAGATGGTTCCTGAGCTTGTAGCAAAATACAGTTCTGAAAAGGAAGATACTTTCAAGAGGATGGTTCCAATTGTTCTTAAAAAAGGTTTAGAGAATGTTAGCCTAGACATGTTCAATGAAGATATGCAGCAAGGAATTCTAAATGCAGTAGCTGAAGAATTAGTAAAGAAGGGTAGAACAAAAGAAGCTATTGCTGCCTATATGAAAGCTAAGAATAAAGACAAATTAATTGAGATTGGTGATTCTTACAAAAACATGAATATGTTTTCTCATGCTATTGAGTGTTATTGGATTGCTGATGCTAAAGATAGATTAATGCAAGTTGGTGAACTTTGTCTTAAAGATGGCCAAATGACTGATGCAATAAAAGCTTTTCAATTAGTTGAAGATAAAAGTAAATTACTTTTAGTTGGAGATGAATGTTTAAAGAGAGAAAAATATGATAGTGCTATTGAAGTTTTCAAATTTTTAAACAATCCAGACAAATTAGTTGAAGTTGGAACTGAGTGTATTAAACATGACCATTTAGTTTTAGCTGCTAAAGCTTTTGAATTAGCAAATTCTCCTGATAAATTAAACACTATTGGAGACATTTTCTTACAAAAAGAACAACTAAACAATGCATATGAAGTTTACAAGTTAGCTGGTAATAATACTATGATCCAGTTTCTAAGAGACAACTTCAATATGTCTTAATTTTTTCTTTTAACTTAATCCAATTAAAATAACTCCTAAAGTAATAACTACTATACTAATCCATCTTCTTGCACTTACTTTTTCATAGAAGAAAAACTTCGAACTTAAAGCTACTAAAACATAACTAAAGCTTACCATTGGATAAGCATAACTTAAATCCAAACTAGAAAGTGTAACCATCCAAAATAGCAATGACATTCCATATGAAAAAAATCCTAAAACAACAGACCAATTAAAAAATTTCTTTATTAGAACAAAAATTTTAGTTTTAGAAATATTATTAATTCCAGCTTTTTCTACTCCTTGTTTCAAAAATAATTGAGCAATAACTCCCAAAGCGATACTAAATAATAATGTTAATTGATAGACGACCATTTTAAGTTTTTGACAACATATAAACCCCCACAACTATTACACTTAATCCTAATATTCTCAAAACTGAAAGTACTTCATTAAAAAATAACCATGACAATACTGATACTAAAACATACCCTAAACTTAAGATTGGAAATGCATAGCTTAGCTCAGCTTTTGATAATGCTAACAGCCAAAAAAATGAACTTGCAACAAAAAACACAATTCCAAAGAACACAAAAGGACTAAAAACTGCATTAATCAAACTAAAAATAATATCTCCACTTAAACTGATCTCTCCCAATAAATTTAAACCATGCTTTAACAATAATTGCCCTGTATTCACCAATATAACTGACAACAGCACAAGTAAAATTGCTGCATTTTTCTTTTTCATCTAGATCCATTTAGTGAAAATCTTTATAAATATTTCTAACTCTTAATCATACATGTCACTTGAAAAAACATACAAAGACATTAAATCATTAAAGATACAAGGTGCTTCAAATATTTCCAATGCAGCTATAAAAGAAATAAAAGCTACAGTAAAAAATTCTACAGCAAAAAAACCACATTTACTAATTCAGGATTTAGAAGAAGCTTCAAAAAAACTAACTTCTGCTCGTCCTACAGAACCAGAAATGGAAAATTACCTTAATTATATCATTTATTTCTCAAAAAGAATAATTACTAAAAAAGTTTCAGAATTAAAAAAAGAAATTTTAGAAGAAATAAATAATATTGAAATTGAAAAAGAAAAATCAACTTTACTAATTATAAAAAATGCTCAAAAACTAATTAAAACAAACATTAAAGTTTTTACTCATTGCCATTCTACAACTGTAATGGACATTTTAAAATTTGCGAACAGGTCTAAAAAATTAAGTGTAAATAATACAGAGACAAGACCATTATTCCAAGGTAGAATTACAGCAAAAGAATTGCACAAAGCTAAAATTAGAGTTGAGCATTATACTGATACTGCAGCTAGAATTGCAATCAAAGATTCAGATATTATGTTAATTGGTGCAGATTCCATTACTTACAACAAAGTTTACAATAAAATAGGCTCAGAAATGCTTTCAATAATTGCAAAGCATGAAAAAGTTCCTGTATATGTTTGTGCTTCTTTAATGAAATTCACAGATCATCGAGAAGAAATTGAAAACAGACATCCCAATGAAGTTTGGAAAGATGCTCCTCAAGGCATTCACATAAACAATCCAGCTTTTGAAAAAATCGCTTTCAAATACATAAAAGGAATAATTTGTGAAAAAGGAATTCTAAAACCTAAAGCCTTTGTAAAAGAAGCAAGAAAGATGTTAAAAAAAATTATGTAAAAAGAAATTTTTATAAATTAAAACTTCTCTTAAACAAATATGGAAATGCTTTGCTTTGACATGGACCTTACTTTAGTCAGATCTAACAGACTACATTTAACAGCTTTCAAAAAAGCTTTCATTAAAAATGGTTTAAGAAAAGTTACAACAAAAGAACTTCTTCCTATTTTCAGCCAAAGATCCTATATTATCATAAAAACTTTATTCCCACATTTATCTGACAAAGAAATCAAAAAAATTGGTTTAGACCATAGAGATTATGCAATAAAACATGCAAAAGATTACATTACAACAATAAAAGGTTCTAAAGGTGTGTTAAAAAAATTAAAACCTCATTATAAGATTGCAATATTATCTAACTGTTCACATAAAGAAATTGATTCTATATTAAAAGCTGCAAATATTGACAAAAAAATATTTGATTTAATTATTGGTGCTGATGAAGTAAAACATTCCAAACCATATCCTGATGAAATCTTCAAAGCTGAGAGATTATTAAAGATTAATAAAGGCTACATGATTGGAGATTCTATTTATGATATTATGGCTGGAAAGAGAGCTAAGGTTAAAACTATAGGAATAGCTTCTGGAAATCACACAAGAAAAGAACTTTTGAAACACAAACCTACAAAAGTTTTCAATAAAATTACAGAACTTCCTAAATACTTATTAAAAAAATAAAAAAATTACTTTTTCCAATAATACCAAAAAGATATAAAAAAAGTCACTAATCCTACTTCAAAAAGATATCCCAAATGAGTAATACTAAAAATTAATTCTTCTGAATTATAAAAAAGATTATATAACATACTAACTAAAAAAGTTACAATAATCATTGCAAGTCCAGCATTTTTTATAGCATTACTAAATATTCCTACACTTCTTTCATCAAATCCATGAACTAACTTCTTATGTTTTCTATAATAAAAATATTCTTTCAACACAAAACCAATTAAAAAAATACTTACAGGAAAACCTAATAATACATTTAATGATTCCATATTAAAATGAAATATATCCCAATTCATCAAGAATCCTTTTGTTATTGTCCAAGCTAATAAAAACAGTCCTAACAAAAAAAGTCCAATATAAAAATTTACTAATATTTTTTCATACTTCTTCATTTTACTTCTCCATCTTTCAATTCAATTTTACTAAACTCAAATAATTCTTCAACATTGGAATTTAAAACTTTAGAAATTTTTACAGCCAATAACAATGAAGGATTATATTTTCCTTTTTCAATATACAATATTGTTTGTCTAGAAACTCCTACTTTATTAGCCAAATCCTCTTGAGTTATATCATTTCTTGCCCTAAATTCTTTTATTCTAGTTTTCATAAGTTAAATAAACCTCACATTTAGTAAACTATATCTTACATTATGTTAAAAATATATAACAACTAATATATAAAGCTATCTATTAAGATTAATTTTTAATAATACAACAAAAAAACCAATTTTATACTTATTTGTTGAACAATACAACTTATTGAATAATACAACCAAAAAGCTTAAAAAGATACTCATTGTTATATAATACAACATGGATCCTAGAGAAGAAATATTAATAGAAAATAGCAATGAATATTATGAATTTGCAAAAGAAGCTCTTGAGAAAAAAAGATTTAATTCTGCAACAACACTTTTCTTTAAAGCTATTTGTGCTACAGTTGATCTTTTTTTATTACAAAGTGAAAATTTTATTCCTTCTTCACATACTAACAGATTCAGATTTATTAAAGAAAAATATCCCAAAATTTATGATATTCTAGACAAAAACTTTCCATTTTATCAAGATAGTTATACCAAAAAAATGAACAAAGAAATTGCGGAGGTCTTAAAAGAAGATGTTGAAACAATTAGAAAAATGTGTAAAATCTGAAAAAAAGAATAAAGATATATTTGATATTATACTATATGGTTCTTTTGTAAAAGGCAAAATAAAACCTAGAGATTTAGATATTTTAGTCATTTTTGAAAAAGGAGCTCTAAAAGAAAGATTAAACATAACTCAAAAAATAAAAAGGAAAATCTCTAAAGAAGTAATAAACATTAAAATTGACATTAAAACAATTTTATTAAAAGAATTATTTGATAAAGCTTTTTTTGCAAAAACTGGAATTTTCTTAGAAGGAATTAGTATCTTCGACGGAAGATATTTCTCAGAAAAAATTGGATTCAAAGCAATATCTCAATTTGAATATAATCTAATTAATAAAACTCACACCCAAAAAGTAAAGTTCAATTATATATTAAAAGGTAGAAATGACATAGGAATGATAAAAAGACTTTCTGGCAAACACCTAGCTCCAGGTATTGTTCAAATTCCAATAAAACATTCACAAGAATTTGAAGATCTTCTAAAGATGCACAATATTAATTTTATTAAAAAAGACTTACTACTAAAAAAATAAAGAAATTAATTCATCCAAACTAATGCACTTGGATTTTCTTCTTTCCACTCTTCAAATTTTCTTTTAACAAACTCAATCTCTTTTGGATCTAATCCCATTCCATTTTTTGTTTTAATACTTTTAAGATATTTAGATTGACTTTTTGTTTCTAAAAGAACTTTATGTAAATACTTATATTCATCTCTTCCGAATAATAATGGATTTTTTCTTGGCATTTCTCACTTCCGATCACCTCAGAGTTACTACTTGAGAAGGACAGCATCTATATAAACCTTTCGGATTAACTTTATAAACAGATTATACCTATTAAAAGACAGAGGTGATACATTGGCAGTACAATTTTCATATTTAGCTCCAAAAAGCTGGAAACCTAAAAACCCTGAAAAAAATTATATTATTACTCTTCTAAAAGTTGAACTATCAAAATTAGCTCTAAAAGAAGCTAAAAAAAATAAAAGATCAATTAAAAAAGTTTTTGAAGATGCTGCAGCTTCAGTTGCAGCAGAATCATCAACAGGAACTTGGACAAAAGTATATTCTGGAAAAAATTCAGGAATTCCTCAAGCTAAAAAAATACGAGCCTTTGCCTATGATTTAGACTATAAAAATTTCATGTTTAAAGTTGCATATCCTATAGAACTTTTTGAAAAGGATAACATCTCAGGATTACTTGCAGGTGTTGTCGGAAACATTGCTGGAATGAAAATGGTTTCTGCAATGAGAGTTTATGATATAAGATTTCCAAAACCTTTCATCAGAGCATATCTAGGCCCAAAGTTTGGAGTAAAAGGTGTAAGAAAACTTCTAAATAAACCTAGAGGACCAATTGTTGCTACAGTACCCAAACCAAAGGTAGGTAGAACAGCAAAAGAAGAAGCAAACTTAGCAAAAATACTTTTCACCTCTGGAAATGGAACATATGATGGAATAAAAGATGACGAAAATTTAACAAGTTTATATTTTAATAATTTCAATAAAAGAGTAAAACTAGTTTTGAAAGAATTAAAGAAAGCAGAGAAACTCACCGGAAACAAAAAATTCTTTTTAGCAAATATTACTCATTCTAATATTGACACTATGGAAAAAAGAGCAAAATTAATCAAAAAAAATAAAGGAATATATATGATGATAGATGTTGTTACAACGGGCTTTGCAGCAATTGACACAATGCGAAGAAAAGATTTAGGTTTAGCTATTCATGCACATAGAGCAATGCATGGTTTTATTACAAGAGACAATTCTCCAGGAGTTCATGGAGTAGGAAAACTTCAAGGTTTCTCTGTTTCAATGATTTTCTTAGCAAAACTTTACCGACTTTTAGGAGTAGATAATTTACATGGTGGATCTCCTTTAGCAAAAATGGAAGATTATGGTGAAGCAAAATATATCCAACAAGTCTTACAAGAAAGAGAACTTAAGCCTCATAAAACAATTCCAACCTTAGGACAAAATTGGCATCACATAAAACCTGTTTGGATGGTAGCTTCTGGAGGCTTACATCCAGGAGATTTTGAATTTGTAATAAAAGAGTTGGGTGAAGATATTATCCTACAATGTGGTGGAGGTTTACTTGGACATCCAGATGGACCTGAAGCTGGAGTTATTGCAATCGAAGAAGCAAGAGATATAGCCTTAGCACAAATACCAATAAAACAGTGGATAAAATATAACAAAGATTCACCTTTAGCTAGAGCTGTAGAATATTGGAGTTATGGACCTAAAATTGTTTATTAATAGTTAACTTTAAATATTCTCTTTATTATTAATTAATTAATGAAAGGTGAACTAGATCGTTATCTAAGGTACATATTAATTATCCTTTTATTAGTTTTTTCATATTTAATTCTTAAATCTTATCTAATAACCCTTGCAACAAGTTTAATCATAGCATATATTTTCTACCCTCTTTATTTATTTTTCACAAAAAAACTAAAAAACAAATCTTTAGCTTCAATAACTACAATATTAATCTTAATAATAATTGTTTTAATTCCAATAATTTTAATTGGAAATATCTTAATTTCTGAAGCAACAACAATTTACCAAACTTTAGATATTAATGAAATACAATCAGCTATATCAAGTAAACTAGATTTCAACTTAGACGAATCCACACAAGAATTAATCAATGATGGCATAAAACAAGCTGCAGAATACTTAATAACATCTAGTTCAACATTTTTATTAACAATACCACAAAAAATTGCAAACTTACTAATTATGCTTTTTGTATTATTCTTTGCTTTTAAAGATGGAAAAGGAATCATGCTTAGAATTAAAGAAGCTATTCCTTTCAGTGAAAAATCAAAAAGAGTTTTCATTGATAAATTCAAATCTACAATTAACTCTCTACTTTATGGAGAAGTAGTAATTTCAGTTTTAGAATGGTTCATTGCAACTCTAGGATTTATGTTAATTGGAGTTGCCTCACCAGCACTATGGGGATCTTTGGTTGGATTCGTAGCTTTATTCCCAGCAATTGGACCAGCATCTATTTGGATACCCTTAACATTATATTATTTTTTAACTGACCAATATACTATTGCAATCCCATTAGCATTATTTGGATTTTTTATCATGACTTTCCTATTAGATACAATAGTCCGGGCAAAAATCCTAGGACTAAAAGGACACATACATCCAGTAATTATTTTACTTGGAATTTTAGGTGGACTTGCAACCTTTGGAATAATTGGTTTGCTACTAGGACCATTAATCTTAGTTTTACTAAAATTAACATTTGAAATATACCTAAAAAAGAAACATGAAGCTTAAAGTAAAAGATATAAATCTCTCAACAGGAGGCCCACTTGTAGCTGTTCTTAATGAGAAAACTCTAAAGGATTTAAACATTATTCCTACTGACAGAATAAAATTAAAAAGATTAAAAAAAAATGTAGAGATAACTTGTGTTGTTAATATTTCTGATAAAGGTATCAAAAAAAATGAAATAGGTTTATTTGATGAGGTTCTAAAAAAACTTAATTTAAAGGCAGGAACTTCAATTGAGGTTGAAAGAGCTAATAAACCAAAATCAATTTCTTATATAAAGAAAAAATTAGAAGGTGAAGAACTTAATGAAAATGAAATCAACACAATAATAAGAGACATTATGGAAAATGAACTTTCTGAATCAGAATTAACATATTTTGTTTCTGGTGCATACACAAAAGATCTTTCACTAAAAGAATCTGTTTATTTGACAAATGCAATTGTAGAAACTGGAGACAAATTAAATTTTAAAGATAAAATTATAGTTGACAAACATTGTATAGGAGGAGTTGCAGGTAACAGAACTACTATGATTGTAATTCCAATTATTGCAGCTCTTGGTTACAAAATACCAAAAACATCTTCTAGAGCAATTACATCTGCTTCAGGAACTGCAGATACTATAGAAACTATTGCACCAGTAGTCCTTTCAAAATCAAAAATTGAAAAATTAGTTAAAAAAACAAATGCTTGTATGGTTTGGGGAGGAGCAATTAATTTAGCTGCTGCAGATGACAAACTAATAAAAATCAGACACTCATTAAGTATAGATCCTGAAGGAATGCTTCTTGCAAGTATTATGGCAAAGAAAAAAGCAGTTGGAGCAACTCATGTTTTAATTGATATACCTTATGGAAAAAGCGCAAAATTAAAAACTTGGAGACAAGCTAGAAACTTAAAAAAATCTTTTGAAAAAATTGCTAAAGAATTAAAAATCAAAATTAAAGTTGTTTTAACAGATGGTTCACAACCTATAGGCAATGGAATTGGTCCAGCTTTAGAAATTAGAGATGTTATTTCTGTACTCAAAGGCGGAGGTCCTAATGATTTAAGAGCAAAAGCTATTTATTTATCCACAGAAATTCTAAAACTTGTAAAAGAAAAAAATCCAAGAAAGAAGGCAATTACAACTTTAGAATCAGGTTTAGCATATAAAAAATTTAGAGAAATTATCCAAGCACAAGGAGGCCTAAAAAGACCTTTAATTCCACAAGCAAATCATTACTATAATGTTAAAGCTAAACGATCAGGAAAGGTAAAAGATATTGACAACAAAAAGATTGCAAAAATTGCAAGATCAGCTGGTGCTCCTGATGATAAAACAGCTGGATTATACTTAAGAGTGAATAAAAATTCAAAAATAGATAAAGGAACACACCTATTTACAATCTATTCAAATAGCAAAAAAAATATAGAAACAACAAAGAGAATATTAAAAGAAATAGACCCAATTGACTACTAACAATTACAATAATATTTATAACTCTGTTTTCTAAACTCTTTTATATGGAAAACTTACTCAACAAAATTCGTACAGTTCCAGATTTCCCAAAAGATGGAATTATGTTCAAAGATATAACCCCTTTATTATTAGACCCAAAGAGTATTAGAAATTTAATCAGATATTTTGAAATTAGATATAAGGGGAGAAAAATAGACAAAATAGCAGCAGTTGAAAGTAGAGGCTTCATTATAGGAGCAATGCTAGCACAATCTCTAGGTAAGGGTTTCATTCCAATTAGAAAACCTAACAAATTACCATTTGAAACAGAGAGAATAGAATATGCCTTAGAATATGGCACTGATGGTTTAGAAATCCACAAGGATTCAATAAAACCTGGGGAAAGAATTTTATTAGTTGATGATGTGTTGGCTACAGGCGGTACAGCTAAAGCCGCAGCTCAACTAATAGAAAGATTAGGTGGTGACTTAATAGAAATTGCGTTTATGTTAAGCATAAACAACTTAAATGGAAAGAACCAAATTAAAGAATATGATTCTTTCACTTTGTTAGAATTTGAAGAATAAATTTATTTTTTCTTCTTTTTCCTTTTTTTTACTTTCTTTGTTTTCTTTTTTACCTTTTTACCTAAAATAACACCTTCTAACTTTACTATTTTCTTTTCAAGAATAAATATTCTTCTCATACCATAGATCATAGCAATAACTGCGGCTAAAGTTATATAAGCAATAAATAATAATTGGTTTTCTATACTTGCCATTTTTGTACACCTCTATCTCATTATAACCTCTATTTCCTTAAATACTTTTCTAAATATATTCAATCTTGTTTATTTATTTCCCTTATCAGATTCTGATATTTTTCAGTAGCTTCTTCTTGACTAAAAAAATCAATAAATTCTTTTCTATCTTCTATTCTTTCATTGTAATCAACAACACCATCCCAATCTCTATCTACATAAATTGTTTTTACTCCATTCTCTAAAACTTCCATCCTATAACTCTCAAAAAAACTATCAGCAGAATACCAAACAACACTAGCTTCACCAACATCACCTTCAAAAATCAAATTACTTCCTCTTAAACTATAACAACCAGATAAAGAAACCGAAGACAAAACCAAGATTTGAGTCAAAGTTTTTCTCATATTATTATTTATTAACTATTCTATTATAAACAATAAGAATTCCTTTTCTAGATTATAAATCTATATACTAATCTTCCTTTCTAGAATAAACTAATAATTTTCTCCCATCATTTCGTGAAATATAAACATTACAAGTAATATCTAATTGATATTCTTTCTTTCTTTTTTCTCTATTTTCATTTAACTCTCTTAAGAAATCTTTTCCAACTTTAAAAAATTCTCTTCCAACAATATAAACCAATCCCATTTAATCTTCTTTATACATTTTTTCAACTAAAGAAGCAAATGCAGGTCTTGTTAAGAAAACACCAATTGTAACTCCTGCAATAATTGTAACTGCAAATCCTCTAATCAGTCCTGCTCCAGCATTCCACAATGGAATCATAGCAGCAACTGTAGTTGCATAAGCTACAAAGATAATAAAGAAAGCTCTTTTAATTTTATCTTTCCAATTACCTCTACTATCTTCACCTCTAATAGTTTCATCAAGAATAACAATTTGATCATCAACCCCAGTACCTACAGCAGCGATAATACCTGCAATAGCTGCCATATCTAAGTTCCATTGAACAACAGCAGCAAACCCTAATATTAAAAACAACTCACTAAACATTGCAATTAATACAGGTACTACAACTTTAATTTGTCTATATCTTAAATATAAAACAACAGCAACTGATAAAATTGCTATTAAACCAACTAATAAAGCATTTTGTAAAAAACTTTCTCCTAAAACTGGAGACACAGTATCAATTTTTGCTACTTCAATATCAAAAGGAAGTGAACCTGTAATTAAAATTGTCTGCAATGTATTCATACTTGACAAAGCATCATCAAGTGCATCATTTTGTGTAGCTCCATAACCTGGTCCTGAAATTGCAATAGAAGTTGTTGATTGGCCTTTCAAATCTGAAGCAATGTTTAAACTATCTACAATTTCTCCATCAAGATAAAAATCAATAGTTTCATTTAGATAAGAACCCCCACCATCTTCAGAAATAACAATTTCCAAATTTTCTGTTGCACTAGCAAATACATCTGCTGCATCTTGACTTAATGTAATTGAAAATTGAAACTGACAACTTGTCCCACCTTCAATTTCATCACAAGTTCTAACACCAGAACAAGAACCATCATTTCTACAAACATAAACAATATCATTTTCTCCACCTTCAAAAACTAAAACATCTCCAACTTTAGCTTCAAACTTACCTTGTTGTGAAATTAAATCTCTAACTTCAGTTTCAGTAACTCCAGCAATTTCAACTAGAACATATTTATTACCATCCCAATCTTCAGCACTTCTAATTTTCATATCTGATAATCCATATACATTCAATCTATTACCTAAAACATCAATCAGTGTAGCTATATCATTATCAGTAATTTCTTCATCTCCTGCAACAGGTTGCAAAAGAACTCTAGTTCCTCCAGTAAAATCTAAACCATAAACTAAGTTACTTGTATCAGCTTCCTCAACAGAAAAATCAGGTACTTCTCTTGAAAGATAAGCAATCAAACCTTCATCAGTTTCAATCTTAATACTTTGTTTTGGAAGTATTTCATCTAAAACTAATTCATAATCTTCATAATAATTTATTGAAATATCATTAATTTTTTCAAGAACAACTTCTACTTCAATACCTTCAATATTACTTGATAAAATAACCATACTTTCATTTAAAGTAAAACCCAAATCATTAGTAATTGTATAAGTTACTTCTCCACTACTAGTAACAACTGATATCTCTTGTTCATCATAATTATAACTATCTAAAGCTGGTGCAATATCTTCTACACTTGTAATTGTTGTATCACCAACAGAATAAACAACATCTCCAATTGATAAACCATATCCTGCTAATTCACTTTGAGAATCAATTGAGCTTACTTCAATACCTTCTGCCCATGGATTAGGTGAAATTGCAATTAATGCTAATAGAATTGCTGCAATTAAAATCCATACTCTTACAGTTAGATATTTTTTAAATTTCAACTCATCTTCCTCCTTTTCTTAGCATACCAAACTAACAATCCTGCATTCATACAATAAGTCATAATTACATCAAAAGCTAAACCTATTAAAATAATTAAAAACATTTGCTTCAAAATTAAAGAAGTTGAAACAAAGTAACCAACAGATAAAGCTACAAAGGTTGTTACTGTCATTGTCAATCCAGTTTTCATACCTGAATATAACCGATCAAAAATACTTCCCTCTTTTCTTTTCAAAACTTTTGTAGTCAATAAAATATCTGTATCAATAGAATAACCAATTAATAATAAAATAGCAGCAATCCCTGCTGTAGATAATTGAAAATTAAAGAAACTCAAGAATGCTAATGTACAAACCATATCACCAAAAGCTGCAAACACTACAATAATTGAAGGTATAAACATTCTAAAAGTAATAAACACAACTAAAGCCATAAACAAGAAAGCTAACAAGATTGCAAAAAGCATTTGTTTATAGAAACTTTCACCTAAACTACTTCCAACAAATTCAACTGAAAAATTTTCTGAAGTTAATTCTAAACCTGTTACTTCTTCTAAGATATTTTGTAATTCATCAGGTTCAATTTCTCCAGTCTCAACAACAATTCCCATTTGTAAACCAGTTCCAAACTCATCAAGTTCTCTCACAGAAAAATCATATTCAGGATAATTTTCTTCTAATGTATCTTCAAGATCATCAAAACTTTCACTACTATAAATTGTTGCACTAGATCCTCCTTTCAAAGAAACATCTTTATCAATAAAATCTCCTGTTGTAACATAACTTGTTCCAAGTAAAATTAATGCAATTACAACTAATATTACTGGTAAAATAAATAATTTTTTATGATTCTTATAATAGATATCTCTTACTTTCCCTCTTATCCTGTCCTGCATATCTACGTAGAATAAAATAAGCATTTATAAAATTTGTCATAAAACAAAATAATTAGAATCCAAAAGCCTTTTATATATATAAATCTCATTCTATTAAAATAGAGGTGTGAATACTTGGAACCAAAACATTATATTGCATTAGTATTATTAGTAGCTACAGTTCTATTCATTTCACAAGTTAATGTTGAATATACAGGATTCTCAACTTTGGAAGACAATTCTACTGAAGAAACTACTGAAGAAGAAACTACTGAAGAAGAGACAACAGAAGAGGAAACTGCTGAAGAAGAAACAACAGAAGAGGAAACTACAGAAGAAGAGGAAGAAGAAGTTGAAACTGTAACATATACAATCCCATCAGCAAATATTGAATTAGATTTAGACTCAGAAAAATTTGCTACAAACACACCAATTGAAGGAACTATTTCTTTAACCTTAAATGAAAACTTTTCTCCAGAAGAAGAATTTTCTGTAACAATAGATGGTACAGTTTATACATATAACATTCAAGATTTACTAAATTCACAAAATTACACAATTTCATATGATAATGTAGAATATGAAGCAACAAACAGTGAAGCAACAAAAATAATAGAATTTTCAGAAGCAGGTTCAAAAGTTATTGGATTACAACTTCCAAGATATTCAGAAGTTGATACTACATCCTTTTCATTAACTGGTTCAGCTTTATCTTCTTCTTATCTAACAAATTTATCAATGGATGTTGGTTCTGAAGGAAATCTAGATTGGTTATACATTGGATCTTTCACAAAATTCTCTGATGATTTATTAAAATCAGTTGATCTCGACGACAGTACAGAAAGCACTGGTTACATTCAAGATAACGAAACCTACTACTGTGAACTTTTAGAATTGCCAGCAAGTAAACATTTCCAAGTTACAGCTGAGTATACTAAGGTAGGAACTTATGGTGATATTCAAGCTACAATCCTTTCTGTTCCAACAGGAAAACCTAATTATGGTTGGAGTGGTGGTGCTGATACTTGTGATCTTCCAGAAACACAAGGATCTTGTGAAATAGAATTAGATTATTCAATTGATGGAACTTACATGCTTTGTCTTTATTCAGTAGGCGAGTTCAGTGAAGAAGAATACATTTACAGTTTACCTTTAGACACATCAGAATCTACAACAACAAGTTTTACTTGTCCAACAGTTGAGGACAGTTTATGTGAAGAAACAGGTTTTAGCAATTTTGTAATTTATGCACAAACTGCAGAATACAATGCAGAGCTAACTGATACAGTCAATCTTGAAAACTGGGAAACATTTACTGATGCTGTTATAACTGGTTTAAAATATTATGTCGGTTCAGAACCTTACTCAGGAATTTGTAAAACAGACATTTGTAGCATACCAATAAATATTACTACAGCTACTCCAGGAACATTAACTTTAGACAATTTATCATTAACTTATGTTTACAATGGAATTACACAATCTACTTCAACATTTTACGATTTAACAAGTCCTGTAGCAGACATAACTTATATTGAAGCACAAGAACTTGCTCTAGGAGCTTATGTAGATATTCCATTATCAGCTTTAGATTTATCATTCACAGATTATGCTGAACATACAATTGACATTTCATTTTTAGATTTAACAACTTCAGGAGCTTTTGAAATCGTCAGTGAAGATGAAATATTTAGTGCTGAAGCATTAATTACAACAGCTATTGAAAGATATGAATCATATACAGATTCTACAACTGATGAATACCAAGTTTTACTAATGCTTGATGAATTAGATTCTATGAATGATAATTTAGAATCATTAGAAACTTTAGAACAACAAATTACTTTTACAGATGAAGAAACTTTATTAGCTTCAACAGAATCCTTAATAGGAGACAAAATTTGGACAATAGCTTTCTCAGAATCTTTTTTTGATTCCTTAATTGCTGAACCATCTGATATACCATCTTCTTTAGGAGATACAAACGATGTTTATTTTATGCAAGAGGATATTGATGTATCAGGAAGGAAAAAAACATTAAATATTCATACATATAATGGAGAAACTACAACTTACACATTTATTCATAAAGAAATTGATTCAAATAAAGATATAGATGGCAACTTATATGAAATAATTCCAACAAGTGATGTTTCTTATTCTGAAACTCCAGATTCAACTTCAAGTTCAATGCTAACATATACATATTCAGTTTCCTCAAACACTAATTCAAATTATTATTATTTAGCTCCTGAAGGTTATAGCTTAGAAGACTTCATTACATTAATTGTCACAGAAGAAATAGCAGAAGAACCAACTTATGTTTGTGGTGATGAAATTTGTAATTCTACATATGAAGATGAAGATTCTTGTCCTGAGGATTGTAAAACATTTAACATATTCCTTTATGTAATAATTATTTTAGTTCTAGCAATTGGAACTTTAGTAGCAATTAATTTTAAAGATAAAATATTCAAAAGTAAATCTACAAGTGAAGAAACAAAAGAAGAAAAACCAAAAAGTTCTATGGAAGCTTTTATTGAAAAGGCAAGATCAAAAGATATCAGCGATGAAACAATTGCAAAAACTTTAAAGAAAAAGGGTTGGTCTGATGATAAAATTAAAGCTGCTTTAAAATAATTTTAATCCCTTATTCCAGTACTACCAAAACCGCCAGCTCCTCTATCAGTTTCATCTAAAAATTCAACTTCTTCTAAATGAACAATTTCAATTTTATTAAAAATAACTTGAGCAATTCTATCTCCTTTTCTAACATCAAAACTTTCTTCACCATGATTAATTAAAATAATTTTTAATTCTCCTCTATATTGATGATCTAAAGTTCCAGGTGTATTCACCATTGAGATTCCATGTTTTGCTGCCAAACCACTCCTAGGTCTAATTTGCATTTCAAATCCATATGGTACAGCAAATCTTAAACCAGAGGGAATAATTTTCCAAGAACCTGCTGGTATAGTACAACTAGAAGCACTATAAATATCCATCCCTGCATCTCCATGATACTTATATTTTGGAGTTGGTAAACTTTTATCAATTTTCTCAATTTCAACTTTCATATCTAGATATAAGTTACAAACAGATTTTTAAACATTATTATAACACAAACTACCTAATCCACCAGAATATAAATGCAGTCAACACTTCACCAGAGATTAACCAAAACCTTGCTAGTATTGCAACAAGAACAGCAATTGGTTCTGGTAAAAAGAAACTTAACAAATAAGAAAGAGCTATTTCTCTAAATCCTATACCAGCTGGAACAAAAATCATAACAAAACCAAATACCCATGCCACAGCCAATACTGCAGTCAAGGTTAACAAATTACTTATTCCAATTGCATACAAAGAATTAACCATCAAATAAAATCCAACACCTAATAACAACCAAGCAACTACAAAAACTGAGAGTAAAGATAAAAGATAATAATATTTTGCTTTAATCCTAACAAAATCTTTCTTCAAAAATTTACTCAAAGATTTCATAACAAGGTTAAACAACTTAGGATGTAAAAATATCAACAATATCGGAACAAAAATTACAAAATACCAACTATACTGACTCAATTCACCTCCAACAAACAAAATAAAAATTAAAACTGCTAACAAACATGCGCTTAAAAGATTCATAAAAACTTCCATTAATGTACTAAACGTTACAGTACTTGTTCTCAGACCAAATTTCTTACACATTTCAATTCTTCCAAGAACTAACCAAACTTTCCCAGGAACAAACCTTCCAAAATCTGCAAAAGTTCTAATTCTAATTCCTTTCAACAAACTCAATTTATTTTTTTCTAACAAATTTAATATCAATCCCCAACCTAAAGCTACAAAAATTAAATGAGCAATTACAAACAAATAAGAAACTAAAAACAATCCAATATTCAAACTAAAATCATAAGCAACTAAATCTCCCCAACTCAAAAATAAATATCTAATTAAAAATACTATAATCAAAATTGCTAAACTCCATCTAAACAATATTCTCCATTTCATATTAATAATAATAGACTACAAAAAACCAATTCTATAAAACAAACAAAAAATACTACTTGTTTCTCAGTATATCTTCCTTGGATTGTAAAAAAGTGTGGTAAAGAATAAATTTTATTATACAAAGAATATATTCTTCCATCTACAATTTTTCCATAACTTTGTTTTTTTAATTTTCCTCTCATTTTCAAAATAAATTCAATAAAGAATGGAATTGAAACTATCAAAGCAGCTTTCTCAATATTACCAATAATTGCCATACTTGCTAAAACTCCTCCTAACAAATATGTCAAAGAATCACCTGGAAATATTTTTGCAGGTGTCCAGTTAAAAAACAAGAAAGATAACAATGCTAATACTGTAACAAAGCCAATAATAGCTGCAATTTGTGAATCAACTGCATATGCATAAATACTCAAACTACCTATATAGATAATTCCTAAACTTGTTTCTAATCCATTAAACCCACCTAACAAATTAACCATATTAGAAGCCCCAATAACTCCTGCTGGTATAAATAAGAAAGTATAAAGTAAACCTACATCAACAACCCCTAGGAAAGGAATATACATCAAGCTTTGTCCTGCATTAACAACCATTAAGGGTACAGCAGCAATAACTGTCATCAAAGGTTTCTGCCATTGTTTTAATCCATAACTAGATTCTTTATCTTTCCTAACTAACATATCATCAAAAAAACCTACAAAAGTAATTGCAAACAATGATAGGCTAAAAGCAAAAAGTTCAATAACCATACTAACAGAATGATAATAAAATGTTTGAATAAAAATTACACTCATTATTCCAAAAAATATTCCAAAGAACACTGCAAGTCCACCAGATATAGGAATTAAAGGTTTATTCTCTTTGTGTTGATCTTTTACAACAACTCCAAGATTCTTCATATAACTAATAACCCAAGGAGTTACCCAAGAGACTATAAAAAATGAAATAATTACAGCAATCCCAATCATAAATTTCATATGAAAAATCCAAAACTATCTTCTTATAAATATTATGAATCCAAATCCTTCATTTCTTTATAAACTTTAACCCCAGAATCCCTCAAATAATTAACAAGTTCTACTGTAAATAAATGATGTTTATCTTTCGTTAAAACTATAGAATTAGTCTTTACAGCAACAGCTAAAAGAACAGCATCAGAAGTATCAGCAATGTGTTGTAACAACTTTGGATCAACAGACTTAACAAAATTCTTTTCTCCTTCCCAATCTCCAATATGCACAGGAGTTTCAACAATAACAAAATTATGATTTTTTACAATTCTTCTTAATCCTCTTTTCATTTTATGCAATTTATGTCCAATTTTCAACAATTCTTCAACTGTAAAACTAGAAAACGCATAATCATAACCATCAATTAAATCTTTATCTCTAGAAATTAAATCAAAAATAAAACAAGTATCTAAAAGAACTAAATTCTTTCTTTCAAAGCCTACTTTTTCAAATTTATCAAATAGTTCCTTCATACTTTAGTAACTTCCTCAGGTATTTCTGTACCATAATACTCTTCTGGAATATTTAAATCATCCGGATATGAAACTTCCCAAATTTTAAGTGGACCAATTATTCTTCCTTCATAATACATCAAAGGATAACCTGCTGAATCTTCATAAACTAAATCAAAGTATTCCCAATCTTCTCCAAATAAATACAAGTGTGTAAATGTTGTAGGATAAACTCTTGGTGATAAGAAAAGTCCCATCCCTATAAGATTATATTGTCCACTATTCATAGTTGGAATAATTTGTAAACATGCATTTAATCCTTCTTCTTCATAAGTTATTTCTTCACCATTTACAAAAATACAATTCAAAGGAACATAATAAAATTGTCCACTCATAGATAAAACAGCTGTTGGTTGTTCTGCTACACCTGCAAAATTATTATTCTCATCTAACTCAGCTGGTACCATTACTCCTGCTACTGCTGCTGAACTTGCAGGGAATAAAACATCATCATAAATAAAATCATCTTCAAGATACATACCTCCTGTATAAACTAAAGTAGTACCATTTCTAGTTTCAAAAGTTTGACTTTCATCTAAACCAAAACTTGGAATGTATGAATATCTATCATAACTAGCATCAGCCCCAATAGAAGAATAAGCTCCATATTTTCCAATCTCATCACTAATCATTAACACATGAGTTGCTTCATTAGCAGCTAATAATTCTAAAGCTTCTGTCTCACTATGTCCAGTCAACAAATGTCTTCCAATAAAATGGTTAATAGCACCTCTTGCATTTCCTCCATCACTTAAGGTTGCTCTTTCTCCACCAGTCTGCACCCAATAACCATAATCCCACCAATGTGCAAACACAGAATCTTCAGCAGTATTTTCTCTAACCCAATTCATTCCTAACTGCCATTGATTATTATAACTTGGAGCAGTATACTGTGCTTGTGCCATACTACTTTCTGCAAAACCATTTAACAAGAAAATAACCAAAAATAACAATAATATACATCCTCCATATTTCATAATTTTATCCTTCATTTTCCAAGAATAAATAGCTAAAATAAATACACCAAATCCAGCTAACATTGCAGTTCCTGGAGCAAAGATAAATAATAATCTCACAGCACTTCTAGCACCTACTAAAGTAAACATAAAAAATATTATAACCATTAAATACCCAAAATTAATTTTCGAAAATATATTTCCTTCAACTTTATATTTCTCATAGATAACATATCCTAAATATCCTAAAAATGCAATCAAAGAACCTAGATACATAACAATAGCTGTTCCTGAACTTCCATTTAACAAAGCTGATGAAGATGAATATCTACTTAACATAAAAGCTACGACAAAAACTCCAAAAGCTGCACTAAGATAATAAGCTTCTTTTCCAAAGGACTTAAATGTTTCATAGAACATTAAAACTCCTCCAGCTAAAACTAAACCAAGATACCACCATCCAAAATATCCTAATATATCTGTAAAGTATGGTTGATGAGATTCAGCAACTGTTAAAGCCCACCTATCAAAAGTCTGTGGTGCTGTCAATAATGTATAAAAGAAGCTTAATTTATCTGTAAAGAAACTTGGTCCTTCTATTACTAACAAACCTACAAAAGCTAAAACCACTAATATTAATAGACTTGCAAAAGAATGTGGAATTTTAATTTTACTTTTAATTTTCAACATATCTTTTGTGAATAAGAAATAATTTATCAATGCAAAGAACAATGCAAGAAAAATAATTCCGGTTAAATATGATGTTAACAAAGATGAAATAACTGCTCTTTCTGGAAAAAAGATTCTATAGGTTACAAAGAAACTCAAAATAAACAAAGAATACAAACCCAAAATTTTTTTATCAACTTTATTTAATAGAACCATTAAAATCATAAACATTCCAATAGTCAATACAATAAAGGCTCCACCACCCCAAACCAACATAGCACCTGCCACTGCAACACCAGCTCCAATACTATATGCAATAGCTCTCTTAATTTTTCTTTCTTTTATAAAAGATACAAACAAAAAGAACCCTAAATATATTAACATAACTGCAAAAGCTTCTTTATCTGAAAAGCCTGCCATTGTTCTATACAAATAAGCAGGTAAAACAGCTAAGAAAGAAGTACATAACAAAGCAACTTTCCAATTAAACACTTTCTTCATCAACAAAAAGAAAAATACACTTCCTAAAATAAAAGCAACAACTGGATAAATTACATGTACAAATTCAACAGTAACACTTGGGTCAAAGAAATACCAAATTTTGTAGAGATAAACAATAGCATAAGACATAATTTTAAATTCATTCATACCTGTATAACCTAAAGGAAAATACCTCATAGTATCAACAGCCATCAAACTACCTGTTTCAAGTATAGTTCTAACATACCTTAAAAAAACAAATGGATCTAAAGCAATAGGGATATACTTTCCTGTTGTTGCATCTACTAACCACTCAAGATTTCGGGTTCTAATATATGCCCCATAACTAATAACTCCTGCTAAAATAATATAAATCAACAGTAAAGGTTTCTTCTTCAAATATCCAAAGACCTTCTCTTTTCTTTCCCCTAATGTGTCCTCCATCCCCATTATGTTTTATATAATTCTTTATATAATTTTTGTAAGTTAAAGACCAGAAAAGTATTTAAGCCTTTAAAAGCAAGATAATTATTATGGATCTTATCAATAGTTTACAAAAAATAGTTAAAAAAAATTCTAAAAAGAAAGCAATAAAGATTCCAGAATTAATCGAAAATTCACATTCTACAGAGTATGAAATTGTAAGTGAAGTTACAACAGCTAATATCCAAAATAATTTTTATACATTAAAAGAACCAATTTTAAATGAAGAAGGAAAAAAACAATATTCAATTATAAAAAGAGGAATCTTTGAAATCATAAACCTAGGAATTCCAAAAGATACTGAAGATTACGTAGAAAAAATTACAAGACTAATAATTTCTGAGACTGATTTAAGGATGTCAGAAAAAACAACAAAAGATATAGCTTATTTAATTCATAAAGATTTTATAGGCTTAGGTAAAATTGACCCATTGTTAAAGGACCCATTTATAACTGAAATTTATTATGATACTTCAATAAAAATTAACCATAAACTTTTTGGAAATTTATCAACAGATATTATGTTAAAAGAGGAAGAACTTGGACTAATTCTAAGAAAACTTGTAATTTTATGTAAAAAAGAGATTTCTAGCATAAACACAAAAGTAGAATATGATAACAAAGAACTGTCTATCCTTATTGACTATAATACTAATTCTATTAATGATTCAAAATTCAAATTAACAAAAACACAAAAAGATTTATACACTCCAAACCAATTAATAAAAGAAAATAAACTTTCTCCAGAAATTCTTGCATACTTATGGATGGCAATAGAAGCAAAGAAAAATATATTTTTCACTGAGGATTCATTGATGTTATATCCAATTAGTTATTTTCTTCCTCCTCACGTTAAAGTTCTTACAAACTTAAAAAATTATGAACCTAATCCTTATACAATTACTTATATGGGAGAACATTATGGTGAAGAAGATTATGCAATAATAAAAGACTACAAAAAAGAAGATTTAACAGCAAACATTATAGCATCATCCGAAAACATAAAAGAAGAAAATAACATAATTTGTTATTTAGAAAATGGAATTATAAAATCGATAAAAGAAGATGCAATTGAAGTATTCAAATTTTCAAATAATCAATTCTTAAGTAACCTTAATAACAGCAAATTTTTCATAGCAAAAAACAAAACTCTTAGCATAAAAGATTTTAATTTAAGAACTAAATTACTTGCATTATTATTTAGAATTAATCAAAATACAAAAGATTACAAAAAGATCATTAAGATATACTATGAAAACCCAGAAATAGTATTAAAAAAGGCAGGATTATTATGAGTATTATAAACATTAAACAAATAGCAGAAACAGTTATTGAACTATCTCATGAAAGTGAAAGAAATAAAAAAGAGATAAATAATCTTCTTAAAAAAATGAAAGAATTGATAAATAATGAGAGGAAAAAATATGTCTAAAAAAATTCAAGAAAGTGCTAAACAGATCATAAACCTATCTGAAACATATAATTCTGAAAAATATGAAAGAAGAAAACTTTTACATTTAAATAATATTCTTGATGAGATTAAAAAAATTGAAAAAGAAATAAACCCAAAAAAGGATAAAATAAAAAAATTAAAAGAAAAACATCTCTTAAAAGAACTAAATATCAATGAAGTACAACTAAAACAAGCTTTAAAATTAAAAAAGAAAAGATATATTCAAATTAATAAATATGCAAAAATTTCAAACTTATTTTTCGAACCTATTTCTGAAAGAATTTTAAAATCCATTCCAAAATTTAGTACTAGTATTCACAATACTTTACTCTCCTCAGGGATAAGACTTATTTCAATAAGTTACATTAGCATTAGTTTATTTACCTCTTTCTTACTATTATTCATAGGAGTAGCTTTAGGTGCTGTCATTTATTACAAATATGACTTATTTTTTTCATTATTATTAGGAATTATCCCATCAATCCTAGCTTTACTTACTTTCATTTTCTATCCAATTTATTTAAAAAATAAAAGAAAAAGAGTTCTAGATGAAGAATATCCTTTTTTAGTAACTCATCTTTCAATATTAACAAAGTCAGGTCTTAAAGGAAAAGAGATATTTAAACCAATTTTATTTTCACATTATTATAGATCATTTTCCATTGAAATTTATAGAATACTAAATCTAACAAGCATATTTGGTTACAGTTTACCTGATGCTCTAGAAGAAACATCAAATTTTACTCCATCAAAAAAAATAAAAGAATTATTAACAGACTTATCAAATAATCTAAAGAATAAACAAGACTTAAATGACTATTTCAACAGAAAATCAAAACTTTTACTTTCACAATATAGACTAAACAAAACTTTCTTAAAAAAGTTCAAAAACATATTCAGACATACAAAAGAATTAATATTTCTCTTAAAACCAAAAATTGGAAACATATTAAGTGTAATTTTAGGAGTTACAATTTTAATTATAGATTACTATTATTTCAGAGAAAACACTATTTTATTTTCATCATTAATTTTTACTGGTGTTATTATTATGTGGCTTGTACCATTAATAGATACATTCTTATCTCTAAAAAGAGACATTAAATTAGAAACTCAATTTTTCAAATTTTCTAGAGATTTAAATCAAACGAACATTTTAAACTTAGAAAAAGATTACAAAGAACTAAATCCTTTTGTAAAAAAGTTAAAAAATCAATATAAACTTGGAATACCTCTAAACAAAGCCTTTGAAACTTTTGCTAGAGATTCAGAAAATAAACTAATTCAATCTTCAATTCATACAAGTCTAGAAGCTAATAAATATGGTGCAAACTTACAAAAAACTCTCTTTCATATAACTACTTCAAAGATTATGAGAAACAAACTTAAATTTGAATAAAACCTTCAAATCATAGAAATCTATTTAAATCACTTTAAACAATTCTCTTAATAACTAAAAGAGGAGTGCCAAATGATAAAGAAATTAAAAAAGATTCTTAGTAAGGTTCTACCTAACTTATTCAAAAAGAAAAAACACTTAAAAATCGGTCTTTATGGACCACCAAATGCTGGAAAAACAACACTTGCAAACAAAATTTGTAAAGATTGGCTTGGTGAAGATATGGAAATGGGAACTGCTTCTGCTATTCCACACGAAACTAGAGAAGTTCAAGTTCAAGAAAACATTAATATCAAAAAGAAAGGAAAACAATTAACTTTTAATCTTGTTGATACTCCAGGAATTGCTACAAAAATTGACTATGAAGATTTCTTAAAGCACAAAATGAATAAAAAAAATGCTAGAGAAAGAGCAAAGGAAGCTACAAAAGGTGTTATTGACGCAATTAAATGGTTAGATAATATGGATTGTGTTGTTGTTGTATTAGATTCAACAATAAACCCTTATTCACAAGTAAATATTACTATCATTGGTAATCTTGCAGCTAGAGACGTACCTGTACTTATTGCAGCAAACAAAACAGATTTAAAGAAGTCCAACTTAAAAAAGATTGAATCAGCATTCCCACAATATCCAATTGTAGGAATATCAGCTCATAAGGGTAAAAATGTAGAAGAACTTTATGAAGCACTATTTGATTTAGTAAATTAAAATGAGGTGAAAAAGTGTTAACATTACAATACATTCCATTCAGTGAGATTGAGCCATTATCTCCTGGTAGAAGAATAGCAAAATTATTGACTGGAGTTAAAAAGAACAAGATTGTATTAATGCAAGGTCGTTTAAGACCAGAAGAAGAAGCAGCTTTAATTCAAAAGACAATGGAAGAAGTAAGCAAAGAATTCAGAGGAATTGAGCTTTGCACAATAAATCAAGAAAAAAAGAACAAAGACAATTTCCAACAACTAAAACAGCTATTTACAAAATGGCTTGTAGGTGACAGAGATAGCTTAACGATTATTGGTCCTGCAAATGTTGTTAAAGAGATTAAAAGAAATCCAGATAAAATTGAGCTTTTGACTCACACACTAAAAAAAGCTAAAAAAAGAAAAAGGAAGTAAATAATGCCTCACCAATGTGTAAGATGTGGAAAACTGTATCCAGCTGGTTGTAAAGAACTATTACAAGGTTGTAATTGTGGTAGTAGATTCTTCTTTTTCGTAAAGAAAGCTGCTATAGATAAAGCAAAAGAACTTACAGAAAATTTATCTCCAAAAGATAAAGAAAAAATTGAAAAAGATGTTCTTGAGATTATAGGCAATACTGACCATGAAAAACCTGTAATTCTCGATTTTGAAAGTATAAAAATAACTGGTGCAGGAAAATATGAATTAGATTTAATTGATTTATTCAAAGGTAAACCTTTAGTTTACAAATTAGATGAAGGTAAGTATGTTATTGATATAGTCAGTACCTTTGATGCACAGAAAAGAAAAAATATTGAAGTAGATCTTTAAACTTTTAGTTAAATTAAATAAAAAAAATTAAAATTCCAAAATAGCTTTTTCTAAATTTTCCATTTCATCTCTATGTAAACCTCTAGTTAATATTCTTATTGGAATAGATTCACTCTCATTTGGATTACTAAAATTTTCAATTCTAAAACCAGTTTTATTAACAAAACTAGTACTTCTACCCATACCTTGTTCATCAATCAACATTCTTGCAAATTCATAAAGATCTTTTTGTAAACCACCAGATTTTAGACCATAAGAAGTAGTTATATCTCCACTTTTCCATCTATAATCTATTGCATAAATTTCTATTTGTTCTTTCATATTTATTTACCTCCAAATAATTTACTACTTAAGAGTAAGTAATAGTATATAAACTTTTCTATAATCAAATAATATAATTATTAAAATAAATGATCTTTAAACTTTTAGTTAAAGAAAACTTCTCCACAAGCTTTTTAAAAGAAAATTATCAGATAAGAAATAAGGTGAAACTAATTGATTCTTGCAGAATATTTTCCTCAAGAGAGATAAATATCGAATTAGCTAAGATTACAACTCCAACAGGTAAAATTCTAGAAAAAATATTCATTGATCCAATTAGAAATAGTGTAGCTGCTGTTGTTATAAAAAAAGGTAAAATTATTCTAATTAAAACAAAAAGAATTTTATGGCATAAAGCAACTTGGGAAATTCCTGGTGGTTTCATTAAAGATGGGGAACTTGCACTCACTGCAGTAAGAAGAAAAGTTGAAGATGAAACTGGTTTAAAGGTATTAAATATAAACAAAATAGGAAACACATTTCCAGACATTTCAATGAACAAAAAAGAAAAATTTTATTTCATAGTAGAGGTTGGAGATAGAATTCAAGATTTTAACAGAGACATAATAGAATCTGTCTCTTTATTTAATATTAACCAAATAAAAAGATTAATCAACAATGGAGAAATAATTGATGAAAGAACAATCACAGGATTAACTTTTGCAGAGAATAAAGGATATATATAAATTTAAAGAAGAAAAATATTTTTTTGATATGATAGTTAAGGAAGATTTAGTTGATCTACCTCTAAACCATAAAATAACTACGAGTTTAATTCTTGCTGGCTCATATTTTGCTTATTCTTTTTTTGATGAATTAAAACCAATAATAGACCAAACTATAGAATACGACTTAAATTACAATTTAGTTTATAAAAAATTATCAATAGAAGCTCTAGAAACTTTAGGTATTGGCTTATGCACAAATTTATCCTTACAAGCTTTAGACTTTATGAAAAAACCAAGGTTAAAAAATTTATTTGCTACATTAATTGTAGGATTACCTTTATCTCTAAAACACTTAATTTCACCTTCAGAAAAAAGTCTTGAATCTTTAATAATATTCAGTGAAAGTACATTAAATCATCCTAACCCTAATAGTTTTGAAGAAGATAGAGCAAAATTACATTTAATGAGAGGAGAATTAGGTCATGCAATATTACAATATTCAAGATATTTAGAAACTGAAAGAGAAAAAATTTCAGATAGATCACTTTTCTCAAAATTTATTTCTGCACCATTAAAAAGATTATATCAAGCTAGAGCAAGTATCATAGAAGGTATTCCATCAAAAATGAGTTATATCCATGCATGTCTTGAAAATGGAGATGAAACCACAGTTTATGAAAAAGTTTGGCCAGAAATAGTAGCAAATAATTCTTCATTAGAAATAAAACTTGCACATGCTCTTTCTTTAAGCAAATCATCAAGAACAAAGGAAGCAACAAACCTTTGGGAAGAAATAATAGAAAATCAAAGAGATAAATTACAAAAAGTTGGAGAATCCAGAAATGAAGTTTTAGAAATAACAGGCTCAGAAAAATTAAAAGGAACTATAATCATCAAAAGAGGAAAAGATTTAGGCAAAGAAGCTTATGTTCTTTCTGAAGCTTATAGATCAACACCAATTAATAGACTTTTTACCCCAGTCTTAGTTATTCATTACACTAATGGAAAAGAAACATTAATTACTTTCAGAAGAGCTGCAGAAAATTTAGATAAAAAAATTAATGAAGAAAATTCTGAATCAGCTATGCTTTCATTAGCAAGATTACATTCTTTAAGATTAAAACTTCCAACATATGATCCTTTAATTGAACTTAATAGAAGATTATTCGATAGACTAGGTCATCTACAAAAAGGATTTCCTTTATTTAATACTTTGAGAAAAATACTTGAAACTCAAGAGGGTGAATTAGTTACAAGTCACTGTGATTTTTATCCTACAAATATTTTAGATGATGGAACAATAATAGATTTAGAAACTTCATGTATTTATTATCCAGATTTAGACATAGAAAATTTCAGATCTCATCCAAATGCTCCAAAAAATGAAACTGCAATAAAAAAATACTTAGAACTTAGATCTGAGATTGAAGGAAAAGAAATAAAACTTTTTAATAGACATATTTACAGAGTACTTTGTCCAGCTTTTCAAATAGGAAGTTTTTATGCAAAGGGTGACAACGAAAGTTCTCTAATGTTCATTGAACAAACTTTAGAAGGCATAAATGAAACTGGTTTACAGCAACTTAAAGATCCATTAATGTATTACTTAGATTCACTCCAAATTAAAGCTTTATTGTAATCAAAGCACCATTCAAATCAAAAATATATTCCAACAGAAATTCTTGTAAAATTAAATCTTCAGTATAACCTTTTTCTTTAAGGCTTACCAATTTACCATTAAGAAATTCAAACATTTTATAAAATTCTTCAACTTTATCAAGTTTAAAGCTATAAAACATTTCTCTATAAAAAACTAACATAAGGTTAATATCTCTCAAAAGATTTTTAGAATTTTTATCCATTTTATTATCAATTGCATATTTTGCTATTTTCTTATAAACATCTCCAATTCTTTCCAATTGTTCAACTAAATAATATACAACATTAGGTTTTACTATCAACTTAATTTCTCCTTTATTCAATATTCTTCTACAAAAATCAGAAAGTTTATTCACTTGATCATCTTTCAAAACCACTTCTTGCAATTTTTCCTTTGTATTTGCTTCAAATAAATCCTTTCCCATAATCTCCAAAGTATAAAAAATTCTTTTCAAAGCTGTATCAAATTCTTCTTTATCTGTGCTAGCTAAATTTTTTACAACTACAAATTTATCTCCTTGTTTTACAATTTCAAACCCAATACAAGTTCTTTGTAAAGTTTTTTCAATAACTTTTAATTGATCATCATTATCAAAAACAATTTTTGCTTGATCATATCCAGACTTATAAATTGCTCCAACAGTTCTTCCTAACATTTTTTCTAAATTTTCAGTATTTATAACTAGATTATCTCCTTTCACATCTTTTTCAGTTTTAACGATAATAGAATCCCCTAATTCTTCAAGATTAAGCTCTTCACCTTTTTGAATATTATATTTCTTAACCCATTTTGATGGCAAAGAAACAACATATGTTTTTCCACCCATAAGTATCACACTTCGCTTCATACAGCAAAAAATAGCCTTAAACTATAAAAAAACATTGTAATTAAAAAAGCTATACCAAAAAAAACTGAAAGATTTTCAGAAAACAACACATATTCTTATAAATCCAAAATCTACAGAACCTTCATGAACTATTATTTCCCATATAAAATACTTAGAAAAACTCAAGATAATTTAATGAATGTAGTTTCTGACACAATAAAAAAGAAAACAAATTTACTTCTTCATGCTCCAACAGGCATAGGAAAAACTGTTTCAGCTTTAGCACCTACTCTAACCTACATATTAAAAGAAGAACCAAAAAAAACTATTTTCTTCTTAACTTCAAGAAATACTCAACATTTAATTGCTGTTGAAACTTTAAGAGAAATTAAAAAGAAACATAATCTTAGTTTTGTTGTTGTTGATTTAATTGGAAAAAAAGGCATGTGTAATCAATCTGGAGTACATTTACTAACCTCCTCAGAATTTTTTGAATACTGTAAAGATTTGAGAGAAAAAGATAATTGTCCTTTCTATAGCAACTTAAAGATAAAAAACAAACCTTCTCCAACTGTTGTTAATGTTTTAAACAAACTTGCTGAAGAATCTCCTCTACATGTTGAAGAAATAAACTCTATTTGTTTCAATTCTGATGTTTGCAGTTACGAAACTGCTTGTTTATTGGGAAAAAAAGCTCAAGTTATTATTGCAGATTACAATTATATGATTAATCCACACATAAGAAACAATCTTTTACAAAGAATGAACAAAAATCTTAGTGATTGTATTATTATTTTTGATGAAGGACACAATATCCCATATAGGGCTAGAGACATTCTAAGTTCAAATTTAAGCACAATTACTTTAGACTATGCAGCAAAGGAAACCAAAAATTTTGGACAAAGAGAAATTGCTGACAGTTTATTTGACATAAAAGAAAAACTTGAAAAACTTGCTAAAGAAAAAGTTCCTTTTGACAAAATGGAATCCTTAACTTCAAAAAAAGAGTTTCAAAACAAAGTTGAAGATATCGCAAACTATGAAGAATTAATGGGAAATTTCACTTTCGTTGCTGACCAAATTTTAGAAACAAAAAGAAAAAGTTTTACTCAATCTGTTGCAATGTTCATGGAAAATTGGCTTGGCCCAGACGAAGGATTTACAAGAATATTAACAAAAGAATTCACAAAAAATGGAAAAGTAAAAATTAATTTAGCTCACAAATGTTTAGATCCAACAATAGTAATGAAAGATTTAATTGAAGAATCTCATTCAATCATTGTAATGTCTGGTACTTTAACTCCAATTGACATGTATCAAGACCTTTTAGGTTTTAATTCAAGTAATTGTTCAACTATAGAACTTGAAAATCCATTCCCTCAAGAAAACAGACAAAACATAATCTTACCCAAAACCACAACAAAATACAAAAGTAGAAGTAAAATGATGTATGAAGAAATTGCAAAACTATCTACAAACATTTCAAATAAAGTTCCTGGTAATGTAGTAATCTTTTTTCCAAGTTACAAATTAAGGGATGAAATAAATGAATTTATTCAAGACTTCTCAGAAAAAACAATATTTTTAGAAGATACAAATTATACAAAGGAACAAAGATCAGATCTTTTAGAAAGATTCAAAGAGTACAAAGATGAAGGTGCTATACTATTAGCAGTAGCTGGTGGAAGTTTTGCTGAAGGAATTGATTTACCTGGAGATTTTTTAAAAGCTGTAATAATTGTAGGTTTACCTTTAGGTCATCCAAATTTAGAAACAAAAGAATTAATCAACTATTATGACAAAAGATTTTCAAAAGGTTGGGATTATGCTTATGTTTTCCCTGCAATAATAAAAACATTACAAAGTGCAGGAAGATGTATTAGGAGTGAAACTGATAGAGGGATAATAGTATTCTTAGATGAAAGATATTTGTGGCAATCTTATAGAAGGTGTTTTCCTAAGGATATGAACATTCAAATAAAAAATGATCCTGTTCCCCAAATTTCAGCTTTCTTTAAATAAAAAAAACAAAACATTTATATAAAAAACACCCTTTAATCAAATATAATAAGAGGTGTAATAATTTGGCAGACAAAAAGAATCAAAGTACTCAACAACTTTCTGCAATTGAAAAGAAAGTATTAGGATATATTAAGACTTACAAATCAAAAGGATATTCTTCATCAGAAATTCAAAAAGCTTTAACAAAAAGTGGCGTTGATTCTGCAACAATAAAAAAATGTATGCAGCTTTCAGGAACATCAACTCCTTTATACAAAAATAAAATTTTCTGGGGAATTACTGCTGCTGTCCTTATACTCCTAATTGCAACTTTAGCTATATTATCATTAACCTCTGATTACGAATGTACTAGTGACTCAGATTGTAGATCTGGTTATGAATGTACAGATAATGAATGTGTTGCTGAAGAAGATGAAGCTGAATGTTCTAGAGATGCAGATTGTGATGATGACGAAGAATGTGATGATGGTGAATGTATAACCATTGTTGAAGAAGAAGATGACTCTGGTGTAGAACCTCAATGTGGAGATGGAGAATGTAACATTGGTGAAGATTGTGTAGAAGATTGTGGTTGTGACTCAGATAGTGACTGTGATGATGGTGAAGAATGTAATGATGATGGTGAATGTGAAAGTTCAAGTTCATCATCTGGTGGTTATGATGAAACTACTTATGGTGGAACTTCATCTGATGAAGAAGAACCAGACACAACATATCCTAACTTATACATTAGTAACTTAGAAACAACTTCCTTAACTACAAGCACAATGACAATTGATGTTACAGTTGGGAACGAAGATCTTTATACTGATGAAACATTTTCAACTACTTGTACTATTTATGAAGAAGATGGATCAGAATATGATGCACACTCATTAGAGATTGCAGGACTTGAACAAGATGCTACAGAAACAATATCTTGCTCACTTGAAGTTGCAGCTTTCGCAGATGCACTTTATTCAGGAACAGAATCAGTTACTGTAACCTTAGAAATTTTCGTAGACTCAGGAGAAGAAGTTGCTGAAGGTTATGAAGATGATAACATTTACACTGAAGAAATAACTTGGTCCTATTCAGACTTCTATGAAGGTGCCAGATGTAATGATGGTTACGACAATGATGGAGATGGATTAACAGACTTTGGAGAAGACAGAGGTTGTACTTCAGAAGAAGATGATGATGAAAGAAACCAATGTGGAGATGGATTTGATAATGACAATGATGGTTTAATTGATACTGATGACCCTGAATGTAGTAGTGAAGCTGATTTAACTGAAGACATTACAGAAACAAGATGTAATGATGGTTATGACAATGATGGTGATGGACTTGTTGACTTAAAAGATAATCAATGTTCAGATGCAAGTGATGATGATGAAAGAGTTGGAATTACTTCAATAAGTGTTGGAAGTGGAAGTTTTGATATTATATCTGGTACATCAAGTGAAACTACAAGCAGACTAGGAATGAGCAAAGCGCCTGAAGAAGAAGATCCATGGTATAATAGATTGATTAATTTCATCTTTACACCATTTAGATAAAATTTTTTTATTTATTTTGTACTTTCTACCCTTTTCCAAGTTTTAGAAAAACTTTCTTTCTTAAGATTAATATCCTTATATATAATCCCCCACAGATACAACCTTGCAAAATACAAAGTTATTGTCCAGTAAAATTCTTTTAGATTCCTGGGATATGTAAAAGGTTTATACCATCCTTCTTTCATTTCTTGCCAAAAAGACCTCATTCTTTTATGCTTAGGAAAAAATTCTTTCAATTGATTATATCCACCAGCTGATCTTTTCTTTTGCAATACCCAATCTTTAAAACTATTAGGATACTTCACATAAACTTCAGCCTTTGGAGCATAATCTATTTTATAACCTTTAGCCCATACCATATGTGACATAACAGCATCATCTGACAAAGCATTTTCTGGAATTTTATCAAACAATTTTTTCATTGCAAATAAATAACCTGAGCATGGAACAAATTTACCTTCTTGCACATACTTTAACCTAGTATCATGTGCACCAACATCTGTTAACAATCTGGAATAATAACCCATTAATGTATTCCTTGGACTTACTGAAATTGGCCTACTTGTCACTGCTCCAATTTTTTCATCTTTCAAAACTTTCAAAAGTTCATTCACACTATTCTCAGAGACATAAACATCTCCATCACTTAACACATAAACATTTCCCTTAGCTTTCTTAAAACAAATATTCAATGCAATTGGCTTTCCTTTACCAGGATCTTCAACCCAAACAACTCTATCATCTTTCTTAGAATAACTTTCAATCACTTTTTTAGTATTTTCATCAGGACAAGCAACTAAGATTTCAAAATCATCTTTAATATTTTGTTTCAAAAAACTTTCAATAGCTTTTCCTACAGTTTTCTCTTCTTTATACGCAGTAATAATAATAGAGATCATAACTTCCTCCTTAAAATATTATAATACAGTTTCTCTAAATACTCTTTTGCAACAATATCTTCTTTAAACTTCAAAGATTTTTCATAATTTTTTTTAGCCATATTTTTTCTCAATTTTTCATTTTCAATTAACTTCATCAAAGCTTTCCTTAAATTAATCAAATCATTCCACTTATACAAAATCCCATTATCAGGTTTAATCAAATATTTACTTCCTTCTGTATCTGTAGAAACAACTGCAGTTTTCCTTGCCATAGCTTCTAATGTTACAATACCAAAAGCTTCCCATTCACTTGGCAAAACAAAAATATCAGCAACATCTAATCCTCTGAGTTTATCATCCTCATCTACTTCTCCTAAAAACCTAATATTTTTTTCAACTTTCAGTTTTTTTGCTAAATTCTTACAATATTCTGTAAAATTATCTTTATCTCTACCCATTGAGATCAAAACAACATTAGGATATTTTTTTACAATCAAAGGCATAACTCTAATAACTTGATCTAAACCTTTATACTTCATAACTCTTCCAAGATTACAAATCACTAATTTTTCATTTAATTTATATTTCTTAACAAAATCTTTACTCTCAATTTTCTTAAAAGCATCTTCAGGAATAGTATTAGGTACAAAAGCTATTTTTTTCTTCTTAACTCCAGCCTTAACCATCCATTTCTTTTGATCATCATTCACTTGTATTACAGCATCATACATTCCATTAACAAAATATTCAAAGAAAGCATAAACTTCTCTAAAGATTTTCTGCCACAAAGGATATTTCTTCAAAGCCATAAATGGTCCATGTGGTGTATTTACTAGACCAATTTTTCTAGAAAACAATTTTTTCAATATAACAATAAAATCATAAAGAGGAAATCCAAAAGCATGTACATGTAAAATATCCAAATCATATTTGAAAGCATCTAAAACAACACCAGGGCTAAAATCTAAATAATGTCCATATCTAAAAAAAGTCTTACTTCTATGGATTTTAATTCCTTGATACACATCTTCTTTCTTCTTCAAAACTTTACCATCTCTTCTATCAGAAGTAAAAACATGCACTTCATGTCCTCTTTTTACCATTTCTTTAGCAGAAGATAAACAATTATTTTCCATCCCATCCCCAAAGGGATAAAAATATGTTACTAGGTACCCTATTTTCATTAAATATTTCTCTAAAAATTCCAATTATAAGTTTTATGGAACTAGAATTATTACTCTTTACCTGCAATCTCCAAAATAAAATCTAAATATCCATTAGCTCTATCAATATCTTCCCTTGTAGTCAACCTTCCAGACAAATTTGTTTCTTCCCAACCCTGTCTCATTAAATCCATCACACACAAAGCATCCCATGGAAGATAACCATTTCTAAATCCATCTTCAAAAACTACATCAACTAAATGAAACCATGCATTCTGACACTTATATATTCTATCCTTAGAAGTTGTAGAATGAATTATCTCATCTGGAATTTCTTCAATATAATATTCTCTTACTTTCCTAACATCTAATTTATATTCTTCAAGATTCATATAATTTATTTTTTATAAGCAGTATAAAAACCTTTTGCTTTGATATATTCAAAAATTAAAAAGATCATTTCTTTATTTACTTAGCAATCTCTTTTAATTCCTCAAGAAAATGTTCTTTCAACCAATCAATTTCTTTCTTTAGGTTATTTTTACTCATTCCACTATCAATTCTCTTATATTCTCCATGAACAATAGTACAATTTATTTCACCCTTTATCTCAAACCATGTCAAAGGATAATTTCTTTTCCCAACATACGTTTGATTTACTCCTTTTTTTGGAATAAATGTTAACAAAACATGATATTTCTTAGATTTTACCTCAAAGTTATTATCTGAAATCTTCCTAATCCTAGAATCTTTCCCAAAACCTTCAAGTTTAATAATTTTCTTTGCTGTATTAATTTTATTCCAAAGATAATCCCTAGATTTTTTAGTTTTCAATTTTGCTTCAACAATTGTATATTTCATAATTCACTATATCTCTTTACTCATTAAAAATATTTTGTTATCACTCTTCAAAAAAACCTTTTATAAATATTCATATCTTTTACAGAACAAACATATATAAATGAAACTCACACCTATATGAATTGAGGGGTGAACTTTTTGGATACTAAGAAAAAAATTACAGAAATTATTGACAAATTAACTTCTAATACAAGTTCCATTCTATCTGAAAAAGTATTTAACATTGCAGCTGAAGTCGGCATCGGCGACAACTTAGTTAATGATTGTTTAGACCAATTAATTGAAGACAAATACATAGCAGTACCAGTACATGGCGTTATAAAAAAGAAATAATTCTGCCCAAAACCTTTATATAAATAATACAACCTATATTAAACAGAGGTGATTAAAGTACAAAGATTAGCTTGGTTTAAAGAACTGAATAAAGATTCTCTTCCTCTAGTTGGAGGAAAGGGAGCTAACCTAGGAGAAATGTACAATATTTCTTTACCAATACCACCTGGTTTTGTAGTTACTTCCTTAGCTTACAAAGAATTTATAGAAAAAAACAACATAAAAGATGAGATTTATTCAATATTAAAAGATTTAGATGTAAATGATAATACTAAGCTACAAAAAGCTTCCAAAGAGATTCAAACTTTAATTATTAAAACTCCTATGCTTGAAGAATTAGAAGCAGAGGTCCTAGAAGCATATGATGCTTTAGATATTCCTGATAACAAAAAGACTGAAAATATAATTCAGTCACAAGATTATGCTTTCGTAGCTGTAAGAAGTTCTGCAACAGCTGAAGACATGCCTACAGCTTCTTTTGCTGGACAGATGGCAACTTATCTAAACATACAAGGACCAAAAAGATTACTCGCAGCAATAAAAGCATGTTGGGCTTCATTATTCACAGCAAGAGCAATTTTCTACAGAATAAAAAACAATTTTCCACATGAAAAAGTTTTAATTGCAGTTATTATTCAAAGAATGATCAATTCTGAGGTTGCAGGAATTATGTTCACAGTAAACCCTGTAAATGAAAATCCAAAAGAAATTCTAATTGAATCATCATATGGTTTAGGTGAAGCTGTAGTTTCAGGTTCAATAACTCCTGACGAATATATTGTCGATAAAGATTCTTTAGAACAAAAGAGTAAAAATATTGCAAAAAAAGATTGGGGTTTATTCAGGTCAAAAGATACACATGAGAATACAAAAGTTCCAATTCAGTTAGACAAACAAGAAATTCCTTCATTATCAAATTTTGAAACTAGAAAATTAGCAGATTATGCAACAAAAATTGAACAACATTACAATAAACCTCAAGATATAGAGTTTGCTTTAGAGAAAGGTAAAATTTACATTACTCAATCTAGACCAATTACAACTTTAGGTAAAAAGAAAGAAGTAAAAAAGAAAGAAACAAAAGTTGAAGCACCTAAAGGCGACATTGAACTTAAAGATGCAAATTTGTTAGTTTCAGGAATTCCAGCTTCACCAGGTATAGGCAAAGGTAAAGTTGTCATTGTTCACAGTTTAGAAGAACTTGGAAAAGTAAAAGAGGGAGACATTTTAGTTGCTAGACAAACTAATCCTGATTATGTTGCAGCAATGGGTAGAGCAGCAGCTATTGTTACTGACACAGGTGGTTCTACAGCTCATGCAGCAATTGTTTCTAGAGAGATGGGAATTCCATGTGTGGTTGGAACTGAAGTTGCTACAAGCAAACTAAAAGAAGGTCAAGAAATTACAATTGATGGAACAAAAGGAAAAGTTTACGAAGGTTACATTAACATTGAAGAGAAAAAAGAAAAAATAGATTTAACTCTAAAAACAAAAACTAAAATCAAAGTTATTATGGATTTACCTGATTATGCAGAAAGAGCAGCTGCTACTGGTGCTGATGGTGTTGGTTTACTAAGGGGAGAATTCATTAACTTAAACAAAAGAGAACATCCTGTTTACATGATTCAATCTGGTAAAAAAGATATTTTTATTGCTCATTTAGTAGAAAACATAAAAACAGTTTGTAAAGCTTTCAAAAACAAACCAGTTTGGTACAGAACTTTAGATGCACCCACAGATGAATTTAGAAATCTTCCTGGAGGAGAAAATGAACCTAAAGAAGATAATCCTATGCTTGGTTGGAGAAGTATCAGAAGAAGTTTAGATCAACCTGAAGTATTAAAAGCTGAATTTGAAGCAATAAAACAAGTTCACGAGGCAGGTCACAAAAAACTTGGAGTAATGATTCCTTTAGTTACACATGTTAAACAAGTTTCTGAAGCAAAAAGAATTTTCAAAGAAACAACAGGTTTAGAACCTTGTAAGGATATTGATTTTGGAATTATGATAGAAACTCCAGCTTCTGTAATGATTATAGAAGAACTTTGTAAAGAAGGAATTTCTTTTGCATCTATTGGTTCAAATGATTTAACACAATTCACATTAGCTTGTGACAGAAATTCTGCAAAGGTTGCAAAACTTTATGATGAAATGCATCCTGCAGTTACAAGATTAATAAAAAGAGTATTAAGAACTTGCAATCATTACAAGGTCAAAACTTCAATTTGTGGACAAGCTGGTTCAAAACCAGAGATGGCTAAATTCTTATACAGAGAAAAAATAGATTCAATTGCTTCAAATCCAGATGCAGTAAATACAATAAGAAAAATAATACATAAATTAGAACAAGAAAATTCTAATTAATTTCTCCTTTTAATTTCTTCATCATATAAATATTTTCAGCCTGCATTTTTTTCATCACAGCTCCATACTTATGTAACCTTGCTAAGAAATCATTCAAAAATTCTCCAACATCATCACTATCTAGAGTTAATCCTGCAGGTTCTAAAATTTCTAAACTTGATGGTGTATAATCATAACAAACATCTAATACTTTTTTAAAATCATTAACTTCAACTTCAACTTCCGAAAAAGTACTCCAAAACTTTTCATTCTCCATTTTTTGAGAATCAAATTCTTTTGTAGAAATAACTTTTACTTCATCATCATCTTTCAATTTTTCAAAAACTCTTTTCATAGTTTTCTCTACATATTCTTTTGGTGAACCTATAACTTCAGCAGTCATTCTAAAAATAATCTTTCCCATATTACCATAGAAAAAACTCAACTTTATAATAGTTTCTATACTAAATAGAACTAAAAATTAAGAAAATAAAAAATTAGCAGCAATTACAGCCGTTCTTAAACTTTGTGTGCCAAGCAAGTGCTACTAATACTACTCCAATTGCATAATGCAGTAATCCATAATACAGAACTCCTGTTGCTAATTGCAGAATAAATCCTTGTACAACGAAAGCAATTCCTAATACCTTCAGTACTAATGCTAAAAGACTCCATAAGAAATGCAAACCTACTGATTTTTTCCCACCGGATACAACTTTTTTCTTAGCTCTTGCTTTAGGTTTAGCTTTTTTTCTAGCCAACAAACCCACCTCCTTTTATTATACACTAGTCTTTGTTCTTTTTAAACTTTACTCTAATCTTTCCTCTTTAATCAATTCAAAATTCTTTCCAAAAAAATAATAATTTAACCATCTCTTATCTCTCACAGCATATCTAATACTATGTCCACCTTGGTTCCAAACAATATATTGATTAAATCTTCTTACAAATAAAGGTTCATTAGGTAGATATGCTCTTGAATCAAAATTAACTCTATTAAAATGTGACAAAAGTAAATCTTTTTCCTTTCTACCAACAACATATAAAACAACTTTTCCGGCTTTATAAGATTCATGATTATCTGGATTAAAAGAAGATTCACTCAAAATAACTTTCCCACTAATTTTTTTTATTCCAGAATGTTCAACCACTCTTAAAACTCTTTCAAAACATGAAAACAAATATTCTTTATTAAAATAAAAATAGATCTTAAAAAGATTTCTTAATTTTTCTTTTTCTCTAAACTCTCTATAATTCCATACATCTTTTTCAGCCTTAGTTTCATCTGCAAATTCTCTATTAAAACTATTAACATAACTTCTATCAAACTGAAACCAAGAGCCGTTAGTCTGAGTTTTTGGAAAATTAAAAGAATAGCATATAAAATTAAAAACTGATTCCCTACTTCTAAAATTTATTCCTAAACCATCTTCAATCACAATTCCTAATTCTACTTCACCTTTATCTGATTTTAATAAAAACTTATCTCCACTTTTTAATCTAATTTTTCCCTCAATTCTACTCTCATTAAAATAAACATATCCATCTAATTCTTCAATAAAAAAAGAATCTCCTTCACAAATGATCATAGCATGATTATCATTAACTTTTTTCTTCGCATCCCCAATAGAGGCATATCTTCCTATAACAAAATCATTTACAATAGGAGGTGAAAACATAATTCCTTTTCTTACCTCCCAAAAAATTCTACAAAATCCCATTAATCTAACTCTAACAGTTTTTTTATTTTATCCTCATCAAATCCGACTAAAATTTCTCCATCGATATCAATAACTGGAACACCCATTTGTCCTGATTTTTCAACCATTTCTTTAGCTTTTTCTTGATCTGCTTGCACATCAATATATTCATATTTTACACCTTTCTCAGCAAAAAATTCTTTAGCTTTTACACACCAATGACAACTTGGAGTACCATATATCACAATTTTATGTTCTTTCATTTTTTCTCTCCCTTAGGTATATATCCTAATAATAATAATAATAAAGATAGAATTAGACTATATAAAATTATTCTTACCAAAGCACTTAGAAAAAAACTTTGAGGAAACATTTGTATCAAAGTAGAATCCACAGGAAGCATCCAATAATCATTCCAAAACAAAATTTCATGAAATTTTCTAAAAGCCCAAGAAAAATTTAAAAATATCAAAGAGACTATTCCAAAAAACACTAAACTAATAATCCCTGATTTCAAACAAAATTTCTTAAAACTTAATTTTCTTATTGAAAATACAAAAGCAATCAATATTCCTAACATTAATCCTAAACTAATCCAAATCAACAATTTTACATCTTTCAAATGAATAATTTCTTCTTCAGAATATCTTTCTTCATTCAAATCATTTCCAGAAAAATAATTTAACAAATTACTTACTTCTTCTTCATAATATTCAAAACCTGAATTTTTACTCAAAAAAAAGCTTTCATCAAAAACAAGAAAATTCAAACTCAACAAAAGAATAAATATTGGAACTAAATATGCTAATTTCATCTAAACTCCTAAATATTCATTAATTATAATATAATTCAACAAATCTTCAAAACTTAAAACTAAATACACAACTTTTTCCATAAAAAAACAAACAAGACTACAAAGCTTATAACACTTCCTATCTTATCCCACCAGAACAATCAACACACATTTTAAATTTATCATTCCAGCATTTCTTTCCAACAGTTCTTCCACATTTAGAACAACTATATTGTCCTTCCTCTCCTTTACAAGATTCACACATTACCATATTTAATTCAATACACAAAAAACTTTATAAATCTTTATACACTGATTTAAATCATGGCAAAAAAAGAAGGGATTAGAGATAAAATTTCTAATTTGAAGACTAAACTAGTCAAAGATAAATATAAGAGTACAATTCAAAGAGATCGAAGAGATTATGTTAGAAAAATTAACTTATTCAAAAAATTCTTCAAACCTCAAGAATTCCTTTTAGAAGAAACTGACAAAATAAAATACACAGGTTTAAAGAAATTAACAGGTACAGATATTTTTGAAGTACAAAAACAATCAATTGCACTTCTTAAAAGAGTCCAAAGAAAGTTTTCTAGAGCAACTTTAAATATTAACTTAAAAACTCATGATACCAAAGGTAAAAAAAGAAAATATACTGTAAATATGAAAGTTGAAGAAGACAGAAAATTAATAGCTAGATCAAAACATGCAGATTGGGATCTTCCAAGAACTGTACATAAAACAATAAAGAATCTTGAACAAGAAATCCAACACAAATACAAAACTGAAGGTAAAAAAAGAAGGAGATAATGGTTTATATTGAATTACTAATCCTTGTAGTTTCTATAATCTTTCTAATCAATGGAAGTAATATTTTCATTGATAATATAGTAAAATTAGCTAAATTATTAAACATTTCAAATTTTCTTATTGGTTTAACAGTTGTAGCCATTGGAACTTCATTACCAGAACTTTCATCTTCCATTGCAGCTGCTTTTGTAAACAATACAGACATTATTATTGGTAATGTTACAGGTTCAAACATTGCTAACATTGCTTTAATTCTTGGAGTTGCCACATTTTTTGCTGTACTTTCAATTGAAAAAACAGTTTTCGAAAGGGAAGGAATTTTCCTTTTACTTATCACAATTTTACTATTTGTTATGTCACTCAATGGTTTAATTTCTAGAGTTGAGGGTTCTATTTTATTTTCAATATTCATTTTATACATGTTATACTTATACCATTCACCATTATTCGCAGAAAGTACGGAGAAAAATCTTTTAAGAAGATACTTAAATTTTGGAAAACTTGTAACAATTCACACTTTAAGAAACATTAGAACAGGTTTAGATTACACTACATACTTAAACTTAATCAGAAAAGAAAAAAGAGCTTCTATTTATGCATACATAAAATTAATTCCTTTAATTGGAATTTCTTTAGCAATAATTATTTTCTCTTCAAAATATACAATTTTATCAGCAATTAACATTGCAACTTTACTAAATATAAAAGCTGAAATAGTCGGAATCACACTGTTAGCAATAGGAACTTCTCTTCCAGAGTTAGCAATAATAATAACTGCTGCAAAAAAAAGAAAAGGAAATTTAATTATTGGTACTGTTCTTGGAAGTAATATTTACAACCTACTAATTGTTTTAGGAATTAGTTCAATGATAGTACCAATTAGCATCACAGCAATCAGTTTATATTATTTAATCCCAGTCTTATTACTAATTACAGTATTTTTCTTATGGTTTGTAAGAACAAGTTGGATTCTAAAAAAACCAGAAGGAATTTTACTTTTACTTGTTTACATATTATTCATATTCGGTCTAAGTTTCTGGATACTCTTATAAATAATTAAATACCATATATAGATATGCCTAATTTTTATAAGTATAAAACAAAAGAGGTAATCAAAGAATTCAAAACCTCCTTAAAAGGTTTATCAGCTTTAGAAGTAAAAAAAAGATTAAAAGAATTTGGTCCAAATAAAATAGGCAAAGAAAGAAAAATTCCAATTCTAAAAATTGCATTAAATCAACTTAATGACCCATTACTTTGGGTTTTATTCTTTGCAATTGCAGTATCCTTATTTATCCAACATTACATTGACGCTTCTGTTATTTCTGCTATTGTTTTATTCAATGCTCTTTTTGGATTTTTCCAAGAATACAAAGCTGAAAAAGCAATTGAACATTTAAGAAAACTTCAAGAATCAAAAACAAAAGTTCTAAGAAACAACAAAATATTAGAAATTAAATCCACAAAAGTAGTTCCTGGAGACATAATCTTGTTAGAGGAAGGAGATAAAGTTCCTGCAGATGCTAGGCTTTTTGAAGTTACTGACCTAAAAGTTGATGAAGCATCTTTAACTGGAGAATCCAATCCAATAACAAAAACAATAAAATCCTTAAGCAAAGCTAAAGCTTTAGGAGATCAAACTAATATGGTTTTCACTGGAACAATTGTTGTCAGTGGAAGAGGAAAAGCAATTGTTGTTAACACAGGTTCAAAAACAGAATTAGGAAAAATTGCTCATGAAATTGAAATTATTGAAGAAGAAATAACTCCTTTACAAAAAAGATTAAAAGAAATAGGTAAATTACTAACTATATTTGTTGTTGGAATTTGTATTTTAATATTTACTTTAGGAATAGCAAGAGGTTTTGTAATTACTGACATGTTCTTAATGGCTATTAGTTTAGCTGTTGCTGCAATCCCTGAAGGCTTACCTGCAGTTGTGACAATAACCTTAGCTTTAGGTCTGAAAAAAATGCTTAAGAGAAAAGCTTTAATCAGAAAACTTCGATCTGTTGAAACTTTAGGCAGTGTTACAGTTATTTGTTCAGATAAAACTGGAACTTTAACAAAAAATGAAATGACTGTTACAAAAATATTTGCTAACAATAAAGAATATGATATTACAGGTATTGGTTATAGTACTCTTGGAAAAATATTATTCAAGAAAAAAGATGCTTCTAAAGAACTAACAAAACTACTTACAGCTTCAACAACATGTAACAATGCTACTGTTGACATAGGTGATCCAACTGAAAGAGCTCTAAAAGTTCTAGCAGAGAAAGCTAAAATCAAAGCCTTAGAAAGGATTTCAGAAATACCATTCTCCTCAGATACTAAGTTCATGTCTGTTACAGATAAAAATAAAACTCAATACATGAAAGGAGCTTTAGAAGTTATTCTAAAAAAATGTTCTTACATTGAAATCAATGGTAAAAAAAGAAAACTAACTGCAAAAGATAAAAAAATTATTCACGAAAAAAATGCAAATTTATCAAAAGAGGCTTTAAGAGTACTTGCAATAGCTTATGGAAAAAAGGATTTAATTTTTTTAGGTTTAGTTGGTATGATTGATCCTCCTAGAGAAGAAGTTCATAAATCAATTTCTATTTGTAAAAAAGCAGGGATAAAACCTATAATGATCACAGGAGACCACAAACTTACTGCAGAGGCTGTAGCAAAAGAAGTTGGTATCCAAGGAGAATCAATTGAAGGTATAAAACTAGATGACTTATCTGATAAACAACTACAAAGATTAGTAAAAAAAATTGCAATCTATTCAAGAGTAAATTCTTTACACAAAGCTAGAATTCTAAAAGCATTACAAGCAAATGGTGAAATTGTGGCAATGACAGGTGATGGAGTGAACGATGCTCCTGCAATCAAACAATCCAATGTTGGAGTTGCAATGAATATCAAAGGTACTGAGATTACAAAAGATGTATCTGATTTAATCTTACTTGATGATAATTTTTCTACTATTGTTGCTGCAGTTGAAGAAGGCAGAACAATTTACAATAATATTAAGAAATTTGTAAAGTATTTATTAGCTGCTAACTTTGGAGAGATTTCTATTATAACTTTACCAATTTTATTTGGTTTACCTTTACCAATGTTGCCTGTACAAATTCTTTGGATTAACTTGGTAACTGATAGCTTCCCTGCTTTAGCTCTTGGTGCTGATCCAGCAAATCCAAATATAATGAAAAATAAACCAAGAGATCCAAACGAAAGTTTCTTTGCAAACACAAAAACTTTCATGTTCTTCGCAACAATAATTTCAACATTAGTAACATTAGGCATTTTCTTATACTATCATTTATTTTTACAAACTCCTTTAGAAACTTCACAAACTGTAGCATTTACAACTTTAATTATGTTTGAACTATTCCTAGTATTTTCTTGTAGATCTGACACAGATTCTATATTCAAGTTAAAAAGTAATTACTATCTAATTGGAGCTGTACTATTGTCCTTAACTTTACACTTACTACTAATTTATACTCCACTTTCAGTATATTTCAGTTTAACTCCATTAACTTTCCCAGATTGGATTTTAATAGTACCTTTAGCTTCTATAGGCTTCCTATTCTTTGAAATAAAAAAATTAGTAAAAAGAAAAAAATAATTATTCTCTTAAATTTTTAATAACTTCTAAATATTCTAAACCTCTTTCAAGAGACTCTATAGTTCCCTTATAATTTCCAACCATATTTCTTTCAATCCCTGGATTAAGTAAACTTGGAATACTCCCAATTGTCCTATAATACTCTAACAAGACTTTTGTAGCACAAGATCTTTCATCATACCATCTTTCAAAAATCCTATTATCCATATTTATTATTCGTTTAATATCTCCTCTTCTCATTAAAACTTCTCTATCATATTCTTCCGCCATTTTGTTTTACCTCAAAAAACAGATTAAAACTACTCTTTTTAAATTTTATCAAAGAAAAACATATTTAAAGATACTAACCTCTATTTAAAAGAATGAGAATAAAAACTCTAAAAGCTGATATAATAAAAAATTCTAGAAATGAAAATACTATTCAAATAACTATCAACAAAAAATTCAAAGCTTCAGTTCCTTCAGGTGCATCAACCGGTACTCATGAAGTTAAGGCTTACAAAAAAACAGCTAAATATGCTGTAGACTATCTTAACAAACATCATGACCATTGGAAAAACAGATCTTTTGAAGAGTTTTATGATTTAGAAATTTTTGAAAATTTAGATCTTGGAGGGAATCCAACACTAGCTTTACAACTTGCAACTTTGAAAGCTATGTCAAACAACAAAATCTACAAATATCTAAATCCAAGAACAAAAACTTTACCAACTCCTTTAGGTAATGTAATTGGTGGAGGTTCACACACTAAACTAAAAAGTTCTGACGTTCAAGAATTCCTTTTAATTCCTAAAGCTAAAACATTCAAAGAAAGATATTTAGCAAACAAAGAAGCTTATCAAGAAATCAAAAAACAACTACAAACAAAAAAAATTACTGATGAAGGTGCATTGATTCCAAACCAATCTACAACAGAAACTTTAGAATTCCTTAATGAATACTTACAAGATAAAATACTAGGGATAAAAATTCACTTAGGGTTAGACATTGCTGCTTCTGAATTCTACAAAAACAAAACCTACAATTACAAAAACTTCTCAAGAAGTAAAAGAATAAACAAACTAAAAAAGCAAGAACAAATTAATTTAGTAAATTCTTGGATTTCAGATTACAACTTAAAATATGTTGAAGATCCTTTAGATCAAGAAGATTTCAAAGGATTCTCAAAAATTGACCAAAGAACTTTAGTTTGTGGTGATGATTTAATTACAACCAACATAAAAAGGTTAAAAACTGCAATTCAACAAAAATCTATCAACTCAATAATTGTCAAACCAAACCAAATTGGTTCTTTAATCAAAACAAAACAGATTGTAGACTTTGCACACACTCACAACATAAAAACAATAATATCACACAGATCAGGAGAAACTTTAGATTCATCAATATCTCATTTAGCTGTTGCTTGGAAAATTCCTTACATAAAAACAGGGATTTATGGCAAAGAAAGAGAATCCAAACTAAAAGAATTATTAAAGATAGAAAATGAAATCAAAGCCTAAAGTTGGACTTGCACTTGGTGGTGGAGCTGCCAGAGGATTAGCTTACATTGGAATTTTAAAAGTTTTAGAGAAACACAAAATTCATATTGACTACATCGCTGGAACAAGTATTGGTGCAGTTGTTGGAGCTTTATATGCTTCAGGTTATTCTTCTAAAGAACTTGAACAAATTGTTAAAGATACAAAATGGAAAGAACTATTAGAGGTTTCAGATTTCCAATTAGGTTTAATACAACAAACAAAAATTCAAAATTATCTTACAGAACTTTTCAAAGGTAAAAAATTTGAAGATTTAAAAATTCCTTTAGCTGTAACAACCATTGATATAAAAGCAGGTAGAGAAGTTGTTTTCGATTCAGGAAATTTAGTAAAAGCTGTTAATGCCAGTATGTCCATCCCAGGTTTATTTACTCCAGTAAAAATAAATCACAGAAATTATTTGGATGGTGGAATCATTGACCCCGTTCCTGTTGGAGTTCTAAACAGGAAAAAAATACCTGTTACAATTGCTGTAGATTTATCTATTCCAATTGAACGATACAAATTTTCTGCAGCTACAGATCCAAAAGAACATCCTATACTAGTTAATTTCATAGAAAAAACTGCTGTTAAACTAAAAAAACATTTGAAAGTTAAAAAGATATTACCAACTACAATTTCCTGGGCTTTTAATCCTAAAAAAATAGTAGAATACTTCAATGAACCTCCTTCTGAGATATTTAGAATATCAGCAAAATCATTTCACATTCTTACTAGTGAATTAGCAAAATCTAAATTAAAAGAACACAAACCTTCAGTAGTTATTAGACCAGATTTAGATGATGTTGGCCTTTTTGACTTCCATAAACTAAGAAAATGTATAAAAAAGGGTGAATTAGCAGCTCAAAGACATATTGGTGAGATTGAAAAGTTGGCAAAAGTTTAAAGATTACTAATTTTTCTATCTATATTATCAAATTTTCCTTCAAACTTTCTATCTATCTTTTCAAATTTTCTATCTATCTTTTCAAATCTCTTATCAATTTTTTCAAATTTTTCTCTTACTTCTTTCCTAAATTCTTTAAAATCTCTAGCCATACTCAACATTGCTCTTTTAAATTCCCTAAATTCCCCTCTATGCCTATTAAAATTAAATGTGGTTGTAAAAGTTAAACCTAAATTAAACATTAAAAGAGTTATAATTACAGTTTCAAAACCCCAAGAACCTCCTAAAATTTTCTTTATCATTTGATAAATAATAACCAATCCAAAGACTATCAAAGTCCAGTGCAAAATTTCTATAAGATTAATTTTTTTCATTTTATTCCTAAAACCAACCAAATCCCTAATAATATTATTATAACCCAAATTATAACCCATAAAACCTTAATACTTTCCATAGTCTTTATATATCAATCAATTTTAAAAAGATTTCCTAAAGAAAATTGAAAGATTTTCAAAATAGAAAGTTTAAAGGTCGAAGTGAATAAAGCTATTACGCATTTCAATATTAAAATTTTGATTTAATTTCTCTATAATTGGTTTTGAAACTTGTGCAACACTACTATCATAAAAATTTATATCCAACCTAAATGGTTTTCTAATATCTAACTTAGAAAAATCCATTACTAGTAAAGTTTTATACTCCTTTTTAACAGCTAAATAAGACTTTCTAGAAAATAGTCTTTTTTTTATAATTTCTTTTTCAGAAACATTACTAAATTTTAATTGTGAATAATCATAAGCTCCATCTCTATAATCATTCCTACTACTCACTATATCATATACAGGTAAAAACTCTTCAAAAGCTTCCATTAAAAAATGACTATAAGTATTAAGTAATATCTTTCTTGAAGGAATTCCATTAAATACTTTCATAATCTCCATATTATCTTCAAAACTTGGATACAAAACCTTTCTTGCTCTATCAACATATTCCCTAGAAATACCCAATTCATCAGCAGCTTCATACAAAGCAACTTGATCCATATTATCTCTTAACTCTAAACCAACTAAATCCCTATCAATTCTTTCCCTTTCTTGATAAGCAGAAGCACTAACTAACAGATTTCTAGCCTCAACAACACCTAGATTTCTATCAGGAACAACTAATTTACTCTCAATTCCATCTTTTCTAACTAAAGCTGTTGACTCATCTGCCATAAAAAAGAGAAAAAACCATCTCTATATAAAACTATCTCTCCCTAGTAACGAACAAATAATCAAACAAAAAGCTTTTTAAACCCTTAATATTTTCACTAGCCCATGGTAGAAGAACAAGAAGTACATTTAACAACTCTAGATAATTATCTAAAAGCAGGATTACACATAGGTACCAAGTTTAAAACAAAATATATGGCACCTTTCATTTATAAAATTAGACCTGATGGTCTTGCAGTTCTTAATGTTAAAAAAATTGATGAAAGAATTGGTGTAGCTGCAAAATTCTTAGCACAATACAATCCAAATGAAATTTTAGTTGCTTGTAGAAGAGAGAATGGTTGGGCTGGAGCTAAATTATTCAAAAAGATGACTAAAATTGAAACTCAAGCTGGTAGATACAGACCAGGTTTACTAACAAATGCTTCTTTAGAAGATTTCAAGGAGATCAAAGTTCTATTAGTTACAGATCCAAGACCTGATAAAAATGCTGTTGTTGATGCAGTTAAAATGGGTATTCCTGTTATTGCTTGTTGCGATTCAAACAATGAGATTAATTATATTGACTTAGTAATTCCTTGTAACAACAAGGGAAAAAAATCTTTAGGTTTAATGTTCTGGATTCTAGGAAAAGAATATTTAAAGCATAGAGGTTTGATCAAAACTGATGAAGAAGCACCAATTCCTGTTGAAGAATTCATTAAGGAAGATTAATTTATCTTTTTCTCCATCACAAACTTTTTATATGAATAAACTTCAAGTCTATTAACTTATTTTTAAGGGAGGAAATAAAAATGGATTTAAGAAAAGCTATGCCTTATATTTTAGTTATTCAATTGATTTTAATGATCATTCTTGTTGGACAAGTATTTTCATTAAACTCAGCAATTACTGGAAATGTTATAGCAGATATAAACACAGATACAGACACAGCTGATAGAGTTGAAGTCACAGACAAAACAGGTGGTATTGACATTACAGGTGACCCTTACATTGGAGGAGATCCTGATGAGGTTAATGTTGTAATAGTAGAATTTTCAGATTTTGAATGTCCATACTGTGCTAGAGGACTTGAAACAGTTCATGATTTAATTGACCTATACGGAGATGATATTTCAATTGTATTCAAAGATTTCCCATTATCATTTCATCAGTATGCACAAATATCATCTGAAGCTGCAGAATGTGCTGATGAACAAGATATGTTCTGGGAATACCATGATGGACTATTTGAAAACCAAGATAAATTCAGTGACGAATACTTTTACACATTAGCTGAAGAACTTGGTTTAGATACTGAAGATTTTACTGAATGTTTAAGTTCAGGTGCAATGACATCAGAGGTAAGAACAGATTATGGACATGGAGTAACTGCAGGAGTTAGAGGTACACCAGCATTCTTCGTGAATGGTGAATTAGTTTCAGGTGCTCAACCAGCTTCATCATTTGCAAGTATGATTGACCCATATCTTTAAATTTTTTTTATTTTTTATAGATTAGGATATTTTTCTCTTATTTCATCCATAAACAAATCAGACTTTTCAAAATTAAATTTCAATTGATCTTCAACATATTTATAATCTCTTCTAAGATCACCTAAAGGATAAATCAAAAACCCTAAAGCCATTCCTCCAAAAAATACAGACAAATCATCCATTCCAAAATTCACATTACTTTCATATTTAGGTGCATTATAAACCAATGCTGAAGCATATGCTTCTCCAATTAATTTAACATAAGAAATCCAAGAAGCACCTCCTGTTATAAAACCAAATGAGCCAAACGCATAATACTCTTTTAGATCAGGAAAATAAAAACTATATCCTGGAAAACTCATTTCTAATGGTCCTACCGAACCCAAAGCATATAATGTTTTCTTCAAATTTCTAGCTCTAATTACTGATTCTTTTTTTACTCTAAATGCTCTTGATGAAAAAAAATAATCTAAAATAGATTTTCCATATAATTCTTCTCCTTCTTTTACAAAAGAAGTTTCTTCATCATAAACCTTCCTTCCTAATTCATAATCTCTTAAGAAAGTAGCTACAGTTGACCTTTTATCCTTATTTACTATTCCATAATATTTTAGCATTAAAAAAAAATCCCAAATTAATAATTAATAAAAGTTTCGATTAAAAACAAACTATTTAAACCCCAATTCTTCTCTAAAATCTATGAAAAAGTATGAATTCCTTGAACATACAGCTGATGAAAAGTTCAGAGCATATGGAAAAACATTAGAAGAGGCTTTCATCAATGCAGCTTTAGCTACAGCAAAAATCATGACTGATGATAAAATCAAACCTGTAATTGAAAAGAAAATAGAAATCAAAGTAAACACTAAAGAAAAATTATTATACCAATTCCTAGAAGAACTACTTTTCTTTGTTGACACTGAAGGATTCATTTTATCCAAGGTAAAAGATTTAGTAATAAAAGACAACTTCACATTAACTGCAACTTTTTTAGGTGACTCTGCAGAAAATTATGAAATCAAAGCTCACATTAAAGCAGTTACCTACAACGACATGTTTATTAAAGAAGAAGAAAATCTTGTAACAATACAAGTAGTACATGACTTATGATAGAATACAAAATTAAAAAGGATGAAGTAGAGAAAGTAATAAATATTGAACCAAAAAAGCTTTCTGATCACACTTACATTATTGAAAAACAAGATCCTATGAATGTTCCAGTAAAAATATTTGCTGATGAAAAATTAATTAAAAAAATGCAAGAAGATGCATGTTTAAAACAAGGTGTAAATGTTGCTTGTTTACCAGGAATAAAAAAATATTCTTTCATGATGCCTGACGCTCACCAAGGCTATGGATTTTCAATTGGTGGTGTTGCTGCTTTCGATAAAGAAAATGGTGTAATTAGCCCAGGTGGTATTGGCTTTGACATTAATTGTGGAGTAAGATTACTAAGAACAGATTCAAAAAAAGAAGAAATTGAACCTAAAATTGAAGAATTACTTGATGCTTTATTCAAAAATATTCCTCCAGGTGTAGGGAAACAATCTAAGATTCATTTATCTCACACTGAGCTTGACAAAGTTTTAAAAAATGGAGCTTCATGGGCAGTTGAAAATAATTTTGGTAACGAAGAAGATTTAGAAAACTGTGAACAAAGTGGAAAAATGGAACATGCTGATCCAAACAAGGTTTCTAATAGGGCAAAAAAAAGAGGATTAGGACAACTAGGAACTTTAGGTGCAGGGAATCATTTCTTAGAAATTCAATATGTTCATAAAATTTTCAATAAAGAAATTGCTGAAGCTTGGGGAATAAAAAATAAAGGCCAAATTTTTGTAATGATTCACTGTGGATCTCGAGGATTAGGTCATCAAGTCTGTTCAGATTATCTAAGAAAAATGGAAGACACATTTCCAGAAATTGCAGATTCACTTCCAGAAAAAGATTTAATTTATGCACCAGCAAATAGTCAACTTGCAAAAGATTATTTCTCAGCAATGTGTTGTGCTGCAAATTATGCTTGGGCAAACAGACATATTATTGCACATGAAGTTAGAAACTCTTTCAAAGAAGTTTTCCAAGACAAAGTAAAACTACACACAATTTATGATGTCGCTCACAATATTGCAAAATTAGAAAAACATATGATTGATGGTAAAGAAGAAGAAGTTTATGTACACAGAAAAGGTGCAACTAGAGCATTCGCACCAGGAAGAGAAGAACTTTCAGAAAAATACAAAAAAACTGGTCAACCAATTATACTTCCAGGGAGTATGGGAACATCATCTTATTTATTAGTTGGAACTGAAGATTCAATGAAAGAATCTTTCGGAAGTACAGCTCATGGTGCAGGAAGATTATTATCTAGAAAAGCTGCAAATAAAGAATTTAGAGGAGAAAAAATCAAACAAGATTTAGAAAAACAACATATTCACATCAAAGCTGCTTCGTGGAAGGGTATTACTGAAGAAGCTCCAGGAGCTTACAAAGATGTTGATGAAGTTGTAGAAGTTAGCGATAAATCTGGCATTGGAAAAATAGTAGTACAACTAAAGCCTCTAGGTGTAATTAAGGGATAATATTAAAAACCCTAAAATATTCTTAATTTTTATGTTAGAGATTTGGCTTTATTCAATCATTTCTGTATTAATAGTCAGTCTAATAGCCTTAATTGGAATATTTACTTTTGTTTTAAAGAAAAAAAACATTGAAAAGATTTCTCTTTATTTAGTCAGTTTAGCCGCAGGAGCTCTTCTAGGTGATGCTTTTATTCATTTAATTCCAGAATCTTTTGCAATATCTAATTCCATAATCATCCCTATAATGATTTTAATTGGAATCTCTTTATCCTTCATTATTGAAAAATATATTCATTGGCACCATTGTCATTGTCATCCTTGTAAAAAGCACATCAAACCTTTTGCTTATGTAAATTTATTAGGAGATTCCTTACACAATTTCATTGATGGAATAATCATTGGAACTTCTTACTTAATCAGCATTCCAGTTGGAATCGCAACAACTATAGCAATAATTTTCCACGAGATTCCACAAGAGATTGGTGACTTTGGAGTTTTGATCCATGGAGGCTTATCAAAGAAAAAAGCTCTTTTAGTAAACTTCATTACAGCACTAACTTCTTTACTTGGAGTAATTTCAGCTTTAGCTTTAACTACAATAATTGAAAACTTAAGTTTATACTTAATTCCTTTTGCAGCAGGAACTTTCATTTACATTGCTGCAGCTGATTTAATTCCAGAGCTACACAAAGAAGTAAAATTTGAAAAATCAACTATGCAAATAATTTTAATTTTATTAGGAATCATTTTAATGTTATTATTATCCTTCTTTTCTTAATGTTTCTTCAACATTACAAAACCTAGATACAAGGTAGAAATTAAAATAACTAAAATCAAACCACCACCGACTAAATAGATCCAAGTTGGTAAACCACTACTTGCTGGACTACTACTAAAACTTTCTTCTTCTACAACATTTTCTTCATCACTCTCAACAGAAACACTTGTGCTAACTTCTCCAACAGTTTCTTCAACAGATAAAACTTCACCAGCAAGAGAAATTCCAACACTCATTGTATCTCCAATTTCAGAATTCACAGTAATTGCAACATCATTACTTGTACTCCCATAAGCTTCACTTGTTGGGCTTGAAGCATAATAAAAAGTATTTGCTTGACATCCACCAAAAGTTCCACAAGAATAATACCAAGGATCTTCTTGATCTCCTAATTTATCTCCACTTAATTCTTCTTTACCATCAGCTTCTTCCAGATCCAACATTTTATGACTTGCATCACCATTAACTGTATTACATTCCCATCTTGTACTTGAACATCCATTCCATCTACCTGTTTCATCGATCAAAGATTCATCAACATGCCAGATTAAAATTCCTCCAGCATCATCTTCCTTCATTAAATCTTGAACATGTCTATTTTCAATCATAAAATATTCATCAGTATTCAAAGGTACAGAATAATACTTCATTCCAATAGAACTTTTATCTTGCATTAAATCATAATATCCATCAACACTCACTTCTTGATAAATATCATCATATAACCAACCTAAATATTTCTTAGACCATGGACTAAAACTTGGGTCATCTGTATAAGCACCATAAGCCATCAAAGCCCAATCACCAACTCCTTTTGAACTACCATCATCCATAACTGTATCATAAAAATCTGGCAATCCTAGATAATGACCAAACTCATGAGCCATAATTCCTTGTGGACTTTCCTCACTCACAGTTTCATAATCAATAACTTCTACTCCATCAACAGTTTTTCCAGAAATACTATAATAATGTGACCAAATTTCATCACCATTTCCACCACCATTTTCTTCATCAGCTTCACCAGCATGAACAACAAAAAATCCATCAACAACACCATCTCCATCAGAATCATACTGTGAATAATCAACTGCAGGATCTGCTAACTCAACTGCTTCTTCAATTAAACTTTCAATATTACTTTCATAATTTCCACCATAACTTCCCATTGTACCAGAAGCTGTATACCAAGTTGGAAGAACTGTAACTTCTAAATTTAATGAGCCATAAGATTCTTCATCAAAAAATTCCACAAAACCATCAAACAAGCTTTGAATTTCACTTGCACTTACACTTGAACTTTGATCTGTAAATTGCACTAAAACAACTAAAATTTTCATAGTTTGTACTTTTTGATCTAAAGTTACTAATCCTGTAGGAATAATTACTGGTGCAGGTTCAGGTAAATCAGGAGGAGCTTCACCATCCTCTTCAACAACCTGTCTAACAATAGGATTATAATTTTGATATTCACCAGTCTGTTGATCAACTTCTACACCAATTTCATTTTCAGCATTAACTCTCAATCTTTCATATCTCCATCTTCCTTCAGGTGTCAATCCTCTAGGAGGTGGACTTTCAGGTCTAATCTCTCTAACTTCTTGAAAACTTCTAATTGGTGCTTGTTCTCTAATTTGATTCTTACTTAATTGTCTAATTGGTAAATCTCTTCTTGCAACTGCATAACCTTCTTCATCCAAATCAGCAAGAAAAGCTTTTCTTTCACCATCATCATCAACATCAAACGCAACTAAAGCACCTAAAGTTTTCCCACTAACAACTTCTCCAAACTCAACATCTTCATCAACAACATAAGTTTCTGTCATAAAACCACTACTAGTTAGATCTACACAAGGAATATCATTACCACAATCATAAATTTTTTCATTAGAAGGAGCTATTGCTAATACACTTGTTATAGATAAAATTAGAACAAATAATACAAGCACCCCTCTTTTCATAATAACTTAATTAATATATTAACATTTAAAGTTTTCTAATTTTTAAAAAGATTTAAATAAACTTATAACTTAATTCAAAATATGCCTAACATATTAATATTTTGCGCACACAGTGATGATGAAGCTATTGGAATGGGAGGAACTATAGCAAAATATGTCAAAGAAAAAAAGAAAGTAATCAAAGTAGTTTTTACTCCAGGAGAAAAATCTCATCCTCATTTTAAAGAACAAGTTGTAAAAAAAACAAGATATAGAGAAACTGACAAAGCAAGTAAATTTATTGGAATAAAAGAAACAAAAAATCTTGGTCTTAAAGACAGCAAATTAAAATCAGAAGTAAACAGACCTTTTGTAAAAAAAAGAGTTAAAGAGTTAATTATGCTTTACAGACCTGAAAAGATTTATTGTACAACAAAAACTGACAATCATCCAACTAAAGATCATCAAGCTGTTAATGAAACTGTTCTTGAAGTTGTAGATTCTTTAAGAAAACATTATCCTGTTTATGCATATGAAGTTTGGAACATTTTCAACGAACAATTGCCTCACACTTACATTGACATCACAGGAAATATGAAAATAAAACTAGATTATATCAAAATGTTTAAAAGTCAGTGGATCTATATGTTTAGCTTATATATACCTGCTTTCATAAGAGCAATATATTATGGAAGAAAAAATAACTGTAAATATGCTGAGAGGTTTTACAAACTAAGATGAAAATATTAGTCCTTGTATCCGGAATAGGATTTGGAGATGCTACTCGGGAGCATGCAAATATTTTAGCAATAAAGAAAAAATTCCCTCATGCAAGAATCATGGTTGCTGGTTACGACAATTCTTATTTATACTTCAAAGACAAGTTCCATACACTAAAAATCAAAGGTTACAAACTTCCAGGAAAATCTATGAAAGTTAGCCCTGTTTTATTTGGCTTAAGAAATATCTTACTTCCTGCATTCTGGGCAGTAGAAACATTAAAAGTACGACTACAAGCTTTCAATTTCATCCCAGATTTAATTATCACAGACTTTGAACCTGTAGGTTTATCATTATCTAAAATGTTCAAAACAAAAAACATTGTTGTCTTTGGTTTTGATCCTGATTTATACAAAGAATACAAAAAGCATCACAAAATTGGTTACGCACAAAAAGTAGAAGCAACATATTTCTCAAAACTTTATGATCAAGCAGACATTGTTCTAATTCCTACTTTCAAAAAAGGAAGAAAAAAACATCTTAGACATACTTACATAAATCCAATTGTTAGAGTTAAGCCTGAAGAGCTTCCTGAAGAGAAAAAAATCATGAAGAGTTTGGGTCTAAAGAAAAAACCAATTTTAATTATGCTTGGTGGTTCAGACTTTGGAACAAAAATTGCAAAAACAATAAACAAGTTATCTCCTAAATTCAAAGAACACTTTATAATTTTTGGTGGAAATTTAGATTTAAATTTTGAAAAAAATGTACACTACATTCAATACACCTCAGATTTTTTCAAATACTTAAAAGTTTCAAAGGGTTTAATCACTTTAGCTGGCCACAGCACTTTATCTGAAGCTTTAGTTTACAAAAAACCAATACTATGTTTCCCAATCCACAATCACATTGAACAAGAGCTTAATGCTCATTTGTTAAAAGATATTATACAAGTTTCAAACAAGCATTCTCCAAAAATTGTACTAAAAGAATTAAAACAATTCATAAAAGATATACCAAAAATTGAAAAAAAGGTTTCTAAATTAAACATAAAAGCTTCAGGTCCAGAAGATTTAGTAAAAGTTATTGAGACTATAATGAAATAGTTTCATCTAACCATTCTTTCCCTTTTTCTAAAATTGCTCCAATTCTAAAAATTACAAAATTATTAACATTATTTTTCTTCAAGAATTCAATATCTTTTTTCATTTCTTTAATATTTTCATATACAGGTTCATTTCTAAAGATACCTACTCCAATTAACCCAATAGCATAATAAGCATCTTTATTCATTTTAATAAAAAACTTATATTTCCACCTATAAATACTTCTTAAAAATTTAGGGAAAAAGGAAGTATACAACATATAATTATGTTTAATATTTTTTCCAGAGATCCAACCCCATCTTTCCAAAATAAACTTAGGCAATGGAAAACCTGAAACAATAACTTTAGAATCTTTACTTAAACTCAAGATTTTATCTTGCAAATATTTCCTATTATTTCCTCCTTTAATATAATTCAAAACCAGCCAAGAGAATGCTGTCATAAGACTATAACTTTTTTTAGGTATAGGAGGTTCAATATCAATTTTCATATCTAGTCCTCTAAACTCTTCTAATTTATCAATTTCTTTCTTCTTTGTAAAACTTGAGAACCAATATCCTTTTTCTTTACTCAAAGTAGGCCACACACCTAATTTTACAGTTGGTGCATACTTATGAATTCTTTTCACCCAATCATCAAACTCTTTTCTTGAATTAGAAGTTACATAAATTGTAATTGTATCAGAGTCTAACCATCTACCTAATTTCTTCCAATCACATTCTTCTGGAAATTCACACCAATATAGCGTTGACATAGAAAGAGAAATGTTCTTAAAGCTTAAATATTTTCCTCAACACATGCAAAAAACTGAATTTCACTCATACGCAAACAAAGAATTATGTAAAGGTTGCCAACTTTGTGTAAAAGGTAAAAAATTAGTATTATTCATCACTGGACTTTGTCCAAATAAATGTTACTTTTGTCCTTTATCTGAACAAAAATTCCAAAAAGATGTAATATTTGCAAATGAGAGACCAATAAAAGAATTAAAAGAAATCATTGAAGAAGCAAAAATTTCTTCAGCAAGAGGAGCTGGTATTACTGGTGGAGATCCTTTAGCTAAATTTGAAAGAACACTAGAAGCAATCAAACTCTTAAAAAAAGAATTCAAAAATTTTCACATTCACTTATACACTCCTTTAAATTTAATTGATGAAAAGAAACTAAAACAATTAGAAGAAGCAGGTTTGGACGAAATTAGATTCCATCCAGATTTAGATTCAGATAAATTATGGGAAAAATTAAAACTAAAAACTTCTATGTCTAAAGGTATTGAAATTCCAGTTATCCCAAAAAAAGATATAAAGAAGTTAATAGATTATGCAAAAGATCATGTAGACTTCTTTAACTTAAATGAATTAGAATATGCAGATGCAGAACACAACAAACTTGCTGAACTAGGTTATACAACAAAAGATGACTATTCTTATGGAATTGAAGGTTCTGAAACATTAGCTTTAGAAATTTTAGAACAATTTCCAGAATTAAACATTCACTATTGTACAGCTAAGTTAAAAGATTCAGTACAATTAATGAACAGATTAAAATTAAGAGGACAAAACATCAAAGAAAATTTTGATATTCTTACTAGAGATTCTACTTTAATCAGAGGTTCAATCAAAGGTAAAGATTTAGACAAATTACAAAAAGAACTTTCCTTCAAAACTAAACTTGAAAAAGACCGATTACTTTGTTCTAGAAACAATGCTAAAAAATATGCAAAGAATTTAAAGAAAAAAGGTTACAAAGTTGAAATTATTGAAGAACTTCCTACTTACGATTTAATGGAAATAGAAAGTGAAGAATTATAAAAAATAAAAATAATTAAGATAAAAATGGCTTAAGAAATGAAATTTTTTCATCATTAATAGTCACTCTTGGTGTTTCAATTACAATCCTTTCAATTTCAGGAAAATGTTCTCTATAACCTTTTAAGATATCATCTTTAGTAAATTCCAAAAAATCTCTAGGAACACCACCAAAAATTCCAGATTCTCCATAAATTAACATTTCAGTTGGAGAAGCTCTTTTTACTCTTCCACCACCTAACATATTTTCAGGATTCAGCTTAAATCCTTCTGCAATTAATATATAATCAGGTTCTTCATATGAATCTGGCCATAAATCAACTCCATAGAAGTCAAACAAAAATAATTTATTGGATCTAGTTGAATACCTATTTATAACAAATTTCTGCTCTCCTCTAAATTCTTCGCCTACATATACTGTTTTTAGTCCTACAAATCTCATTTTAATCAAAGAAACAAACTTTACAAATCATATATAAATCTAACTATCCAACAAATTCTTTCAAATCCCTATTTTGATACCAAGATTTTTCTTTTTTGGGCTCGACAAAACCTAACATTTCTTTCATTTTCCCAGTAACATAATAACTATGTCTTTTCCCAGAATAACTCAAATACAAAGCTTCCTTTGCTCTACTCAATGCCACATAAAACAATCTTCTTTCTTCATCTTCTTTATCATATTCATCAACTTTTATCATATCTACTACAGGGTGTTCAGATGCTTTACAAGGAAAATTCAATCCTGTACATCCAATAACAAACACAATATTAGCTTCCAAACCCTTAATTGCATGCACAGTTGCTAGAGTAACTTCTCCTTCAGAAGCATCAACAATTTTCTTAACATCATCTCCTTTCAAAACATGTGGTATTCCTCTTTGCATCATCAAATTAGACAAATCTTTCAACTGTTTATTTGTTCTTGCTAAAACAAAAATCTCCTCTTTTGGTACAGATGCTGCTAATATACTCTGCACAACAAACTCAAACTCAACTTCTTCGCTTTTAAAATTCACCATTTTAACTTTACTTTCTTTTTCAATAGCAGATTCCAAATCTGGCAAAGACATAGCTCTTATTGTTTCATTTGAAAGATCAACAATTCCTTTACTAGATCTATAATTCTTTTTCAAATTAATTATTTCAGCTTCAGGATACTTTTCTTTAAAATCCATAATATAACTTATATTAGAACCTCTCCATCCAAATATTGCTTGCCTAGGATCACCAACACAAAATAAATTATCTTTACAAACCAAATCAATAAATTTAATTTGCAAATCATTAACATCTTGATATTCATCAACTAAAACATAATCAAACTCAGGAATTTTATCTTTATTCTTTTCAAAAAAATCAATAGTATCAACAATTTGATCCATATGAGTTCTCAAACCAACAGTTCTCATTTTCTCGTCTATAAACTTACAAATATTATACATCATTTTTGCACTCATCACATCCTTTGCATCAGTAGAAAAATCATACATCTCCCTTCCTTTACTCTTAAAATAATCAACAATAAAAAAACAATCATTCAAAAAAATCCTATACAATTCTTCGTCACTCTTACTTCTCAACTGTGCTTGTTTAAAATATGCTTCAATTGCCCCTCTTGGACTTAAATTCAAACTTTCCAAAGCTGCATTTAAAATTTTAATTTTATCAGAATAGGACATCATCCTAACTATTTTCCCATAAACTAGATCATTATATTTTCTTAATATTTTCTCAGAGAAAGAATTAAAAGTTTCCACATTTACATTACTATATCCTAAAGCTGACAATCGATCTTGCATTTCTTTCCTAGCTTTTCTTGTAAAAGTAATTGCTAATACTTTTCTTGGATCTACACCTTTAAACTTTAAAAGAAATTCAATCCTTTTTGTTAAGACTGTAGTTTTCCCTGTACCCGCTCCAGCAACACATAAAATTACTTTTTTTGAAGAGATAATAGCTTTCTTTTGTTCTTCATTAAATATCTTCAGAAAAAAATCAAAATTATTAAACATCAACTTATCTTCTTCACTAATTTCAGTTTCTTCATAAGTTTTTCTTTCTTGTCTATAAAACCCTGGATTCCTCAATTCTTCTTTTCCTTTTATTGTCAAACTTAAAACTTTCCAATAACCTTTTTCTTTACAAACAATAAAACCATCTCTTTCTAAAGTATCAATAACTTCATATATTTCTTCATTAGAATAAGAAAGAATTCCAAAGCTTACTAATCTATTCAACTTACTTTTCTTCACAGTTTTATTTGTATCATTCCCTTGCAAAACATCTATCAAAAGCTTCTTCCCTACAGAAAAAGGTATTTCATCTATAGCTTTTAGAACACAAACAAAAGGCTCCTCTTTTTTTCTAGCCAACAAATCCTCTGACCACTTAATACTACCATCCTCATTAAACTCAACCAAGATAATATATTCATTCCCTTATCATTTAAAAAGATTAATAGAGTCAAAACTAAATATCAATTCCAATAGCTATTCTTATAATATATCCTATACAAAAGCTCACTAAAGCTACACCCATACTAATCAAAAACATTTCTAAAAATCTTCTTCTAAAGTTCAAATGTTTAGCTACTGAGATATAAAAAGTAAACAATAAAATCACTATTGTTGCATTTATCAAAGTCCATACTAAACTTGCAAACACATTACTCAAAACAAAGAATGGAAAAATTAAAAATAAAACTGTAATCAAATATGATCCCCCTGTATAAAATGCTCCAACTAAAGGATTCTTTGCATTTTCATCAGTTTTCACTGAAAGGTATTCTGAAGCAGCCATGGATAGTGAAGCAGCAATTCCTGTTACTAAGCCTGCAATAGCAATAATACTAGGATTTCTAAAAGCAAAAGTAAATCCTGCTAAAGCTCCTGTCAATTCAACTAAAGCATCATTTAATCCTAAAACCACAGAACCTGCATACATTAACTTTTCTTCTTTAATCAAATCAATTAATTTATTTTCATGTTCAACTTCATCTTTAATAATCAAATCAATACAAGGAATTTTATTTTTAAATTTTTTATATTCTTCTTCAGCAAAAATCTCTCCACTTTCCATTAACCTCAAACCAAAAACTACTCCAAAGACTCTTGCCAACAATATATACCAAAAAATCTTTAATTTATTTGGCTTCAAATCAACTTTTGTAAATTTTTTAAAAAAATTATAATGTTTCATTTCATCTCTAGCAATCTTCTTAAAAATACTACTATTTCTTTTATGTTTCACTAATTTTGCTAATTTCAGATAAACATGATACTCATTAATTTCACTCTGTTGAGCTTTTAGAATCTTCTTTTTCAAATTATCATCTATTTTTACCACATCTTATTACTATAGAACTGAACTTATAAAACTTTTTAATTACTTAAATATTCTCTTCTAACATATTTAATAACATTTTTATCAAATCTTTAGATTTACAAATAGCTTCTTTTGCAACTTCAAAATCCATTTTTCTCCCATAATAAACCAAAGAATTTCTTTTATATCTACAATCATTAAATAATCTAAATAAATTTTCTTCCTTCATAATATCCCTCAGATAATACCCTAAACAAATATGATTAGAAACCTTATAACCTTCAAGTAGAATAATTCCATGCATTAGTTCTAAAATAGAAGAATAATATGCCTCAAAAATATAATTAGCATTTGACTCATCAATTTTATTTTTTTCTAAAAATTCTATCCTTCCTAAAGCTGTATCCTTAAGAGATTTTACCTTACTTATATTAGAACTAATTTTTACAGAAGAATTAGTTTCTAGACACTCCTCCCAATTGCTTTCTTTCATTTGAAAACCTCCAAATTTCCATTCAAAACAATCCCATTTAAAATATTATTAGCTAAATCTTCATTTTTTATCTTCTTAATTGATTTATTTCTAAAAACTTGAATTTTTCTATTTAATTTTTTTTCAAATTTTTTTAAAGAAATTTCTTTCTTGCTTGGAGTCTCAACATAAATATCAATATCACTATTTTCAATATCCTCTCCCTTTGAAAATGAACCAAAAACTATAATTATGGGATTACTCAATTCTTCAACTAAATAATCTATAAGATCAGTTTCAAATAGTGATTTTAAATTAAATAATTTTTTTTCAAAAATATAATACTTTGAAGATCTATCTGTAGTAAAGGTTACAATATTTGCAACCTCATATTTCTTTAAAAATCTTTCATTCACTAATTCCTTTACATATCTAATAGCTGAAGGTAAAGGAACATTTACTTCTCTTTCTATCTGTCGAACCCTTAGTTTCTTACTAGGATTCAAAAAATAATAGGTTTTTATTTTATCTTTGATATTTTTTACTATCATATGTTAACTAAAGATATCAACTGATATTTAAAGCTTTCGATTACTACGGACACTGGACACGACCTCGCGCGGCACTTAAATAAGAAATTAGCATAAAAACATCAAGGAGGTAATAACAATGAAAATAAGCGAACTAGAACAATTTTTACATCAGGAAGTAGAATTAGCATTTTGGGATGAAGAAAAAGAAGAACACATTATTTATGAAGGTAGAATTATTGATATTGATCGAAACATTAGAAGTGCTATTGTTAAAAGGAAGGGTGGCTTTTCTCTTTTAGATATTCAGGAAATTGATAAAATTTTCCAAATTGAAAAAAAGGTATTGAGTTCATACTACAAATGCTAAAACTAAATAGAGGAATACTTATAAATTCCAATAAATTCTTTTTTTCTTATGAAAACTAACAACTGTGGAGAAATAAATAAAAAGCATGAAAGCAAAGAAATTACCCTTTGTGGCTGGGTTGACACAATTAGAACTTCTGGAAAAATATCATTCATTGTACTAAGAGATCGAACTGGAATAGTTCAAATCTTCATGAACAAAGATTTAACTGAGAAAGCTAAAGATCTAAAAAAAGAAGCTGTGATTCAAATAAAAGGTGTTGTAAATGCAAGACCTGAAAATCAAGTTAAAAAAGAACTTCCAACTGGTGAAATAGAAATTGAAGCTAAGGAATTAAACATTCTAAACAATTCAGAAGCTCCATTACCAATTGAAATGTCTGAAGAGACTACAACAAACATTGACAAAAGATTAGATTACAGATTTTTAGACTTAAGAAGAGAAAAGATAAAAAATATTTTCACAATCAGATCAAAGATTTATAGTTCCACAGTAAATTTCTTTGAAAATGAAGGTTTTATTGCTGTACAAACACCTAAGTTAACTGCTTCTGGTGTAGAATCTGGTGCTGAAGAATTTAAAATTCCATACTTTGAAAAAACTGCAGCTTTAGCTCAATCTCCTCAAGTTTACAAGCAAATGTTTGTTGCTTCAGGTTTAGAAAAAGTATATGATATTGGTACTGTTTTCAGAGCAGAGAAATCTCACACAACAAGACACTTAACAGAATTTACAGGTATTGATTTTGAGATGGGATTCATAAAGGATGAAAATGATATAATGGACATGGTTGAAAAATTCTTAAAACATATTCTAACAAACATTAAAGAAAATTCAAAAAAGGAGCTTGAAACTTTAAATGTAACAGTAAATATTCCAGATAAAATTCCAAGAATTTCCATGATTGAAGCTAGAGAGATTTTGAAAGCAAAAGGTAAAGATATTTCTGAAGATGAAGATTTAGATCCTGAAGGTGAAAAAATGTTCTCAGAATACGTAAAAGAAAAACATGATTGTGACTTTGTTTTCTTAATAGACTTCCCTTGGACAAAAAGACCTTTCTATCATATGAAGCCAGAAGATGAAAAATTAACAAAATCTTTTGACTTATTATACAAAGGTGTAGAAATTGGAACTGGTGCTCAAAGAGAACATAGATTAGATATTTTAGAAGCACAATGTAAAGAAAAAGGTTTAGATCTAAACAAACTAGATTTCTACAAAAACATTTTCAGATTTGGATGTCCTCCTCATGGTGGAGTTGGTCTTGGTTTAGACAGAATTACTTCCAGAATGTTAAATTTAGAAAATGTTAGAGAAGCAATCTTATTACCAAGAGATCCAGAAAGGTTAACACCTTAAATTTTTTTCCAATTTTTTAAAAATTCTTCTTTAAATTCTTTAAATTTATTTTCTTTGATACTTTCTCTAATATTTCTCATAAACTCTTGCATAAAATAAATATTATGTATTGTCAAATATCTTTTTCCAACAGCATCATCTTTCTTCAACAAATATCTCAAATATCCTCTAGAATAGTTCTTACAAACAAAACATCCACAATCTACATCAATTGGATTTTTATCAAACTTATGTTTCAATTGTCCTAAATCAATTCTACCTTTAAATGTAAACAACATTCCATGCCTTCCATTTTTTTGAGGATAAATTGAATCAAAAACATCAACTCCTCTTTCTACACATTCTAAAATTTGTTCAGGCTTTCCAATTCCCATTAGATATCTAGGTTTATTTTTATTCAAATGTGGAGTAGAAACTTCAATCATTTTGTACATTTCATCATTTGTTTCTCCAATACCTAAACCACCAATTGCATTTCCATCAAAATCCATTTCATCAATTGCTTTAGCACTTTCAACTCTTAAATCTTCAAAAGTTCCACCTTGTGTAATTCCAAAAAGCAAATGGCTAGTTTTATGTAACTCTTTACATTGTTTACTCCACTTATGTGATTTCACCAAAGCTACTTCATAATCTTTCTTTTCTTTACCATAAGGCAGAACACAATCTAAAGCCATGATTACATCAGCATTAATTTTTTCACCAATCTCCATAGTTTTAGAAGCTCTCATGAAAACATCTTTTCCATGAGGATTCTTAAACAAAATTCCATTATTTGTTGTTTCTTCTAACAGATTATCTCTCAACATTTGAAAACCACCACAATCTGTAAAAATAAATTTATTAAAATTCATAAAACCATGTACACTACCAAATTTTTCAAAAGTTTCCAAACCTGGATTCAAAGATAAAAGAAAGGCATTACAAATAATGGCATCAGCTTTTGATATATTATAATCATCAGAAGCAACAAACCTTCCTACTGCTTTTGTAGCTACTGGCATAAAAAAGGGAGTTTCAACTTTTCTTCCTTCTCTTTCTAATACACCTACTCTTGCGTTATTATCTTCATTTATCAAATTAAACATACTACAAAAAGAAAAAAGTCTATTTAAAAAACTTTTCAATTATAAATATTGTAATATTTCTCTTGGATCACTAACTCTAGTTACTTTCTTAGGCAAACCTACAATATTCCTATTCCAAGGTCTCTTTAATAAAAATCCTTTTTTTAGATGAGGCAAGCAAGATTCTAAGTTCTCATAACAATCTTCAATTAAAACATCAACACCTAAAGTTTTACAAATTTCTTTTTTACTACCTCTTCCATTATCAATAAAAGGTAAATCTGTAAAATATACTTGGGATATTAATCCTGGATGTAATCTCTCAATTTGATTTAAGGTTGGACCTGTTTCTAAAACAGCTCTTGAAGTTACAACAATTAACTCATGTCCTTTTTCTCTTAAACCTTCATATAATTCTCTTGAACCTTCAATAGCACTAATTTTTTGGAGTATTCTTGGATTATAAAAACTATCAAAAAAACTATGCATCTCTTTTTTTTCAAGCCCAAAAGATTTATTCATTTCATAATAAGAATCTAAATCTTCATAATTTACTGTAGCTCCATTTAATCCATTAAAATATTCTACAAATGGCCTAAAACATTCAACTCCTACATCATCCCAATCTGTCGCTATTAACATTTTAAATACTTCCCAATATCACTCCATCCTTTTACTCTAGTTATCGCACTTGGCAATTTTCCAACCTTTTTAGGCCCTCCAATTCTTTCCCAAGGTCTATTCCATGGTGTATCAAATAAATAAACACATTTTTCTACAGCATACTGACAAGCAAGAGCTATTTCAAGTTGATCTTCTAACATAACATCAATTCCTAATTCTAAACACAAATCAAATTTAGATTTAGCTCCAACTCTTGGATCTCTAGAAGCAAAATAGATATCACCAAAAATATCATCAAAATGCATATCTACCCATTCATGAGATATATCTAAAAGCTCTTCTCTTCTAGAAGTAATAATCACCAATTCATTTTTTTTTGCTAAATTTCTTAATCTACTTTTTGAACCAGGTACAATAGACCTATCACTAAAGAACACAGAACTTTCATATGCCATAATTCTTCTAGCAACTTCTTCCTCACTAACATTAATTCCAACATTATCTAACACTTTCCTATAACTATAATGCCTAAATTGTTCCCTTTTCAAATTTGTTCCAAAATTAGCATTATGAAACAAAAGGAATCCTCTATTATAAGGAAATATTACATCATCCATATCTACTCCAATTAACATCTAAAAAAAGAAATTAATATACTATTTATATATTTTGCCAAAATACAGAAAGCTTTAAATCATCCAAAAACTAAACAAAACAAATGGAAAAATTAAACTGGAATCTATCACATGTTATAAAAGATCAAAAAGAATTCAAAAATATAATAAATAATCTAGAAAAGTCCTTACCTAAATTTGATTCTTACAAAAAAAGCCTTTCTCCAAAAATGTCAACAAAAGAATTTAAAGAATTAATTGAATTTGAGGAAGAATTGGGTAAAAAATTATCAAGATTAAATACATATCTTTCTCTAAAATCCTCATTAGACACAAAATCTCAAGAAGTTATGAAACTTCAACCAATAAATGAAAATCTTCATATGAAAATAGCTGACAAAGAGAGACCAATTTCCCATTGGATCCAGGGTATAAGCAAAAATAACAAACTTGATGATAAAAATGCAAATAGACTTTTCTCTTCATTACCAAAACATGAATATAATCTAAATTATTCTAGAAATAAAGCAAAACATACTCTTTCTGAAGAGGTTGAAAGTATAATTCACAAAAAAGATATGTTTGGGATTGGAGTAATTCCAGAGTTATATGAAAAAATTATTACAAATTTCACTTTTAAATTTAAAGGTAAAGAAATTGATAATGTTGACAGTCTAAAAAAATATTGGTTTTCAACAAATAAAAAAGAAAGATATGATTCTTATATTTCATTTCTAGATACTTACAAAAAACACAAAGAAACAATTTTCACAATATACTCTGCTATTATCAAAGACTGGAAATTAGAACAAGATTTAAGAAATTATGAAACCCCAATAAATGTAAGAAATATTGGAAATCACTTAGACGATAAAACAATAAATATTCTGATAACAACTTGTCAAAAAAATATTACTATATATCAAGATTATTTCAAATTGAAGGCTAAATATCTAAAATTAAAAAAATTGAATAGAACTGACATTTATGCTCCAATCAGAAAAAAAGAAAAGAAAGTAACTTTTAATGAGAGCAAAGAAATTGTTCTTGATGTTTTCAAGGATTTTCATCCTGAATTCCATAATAAAGCTTTAAAACTTTTCAATGAATCACACATTGATTCACATCCAAATAAAAATAAAACTCCTGGAGCATATTGTATGTCTATTACTCCTGAAATTACTCCTTATGTCTTACTAAATTTTACAGAGACTTTAAGAGATGTTAGTACAATGGCACATGAATTAGGTCACGCTATTCACGATTTATACACTAGTAATTTACCACATTCCACTTCTCATGCACCAATTCCTTTATGTGAAACTGCATCAACATTTTGCGAACTTTTACTTTTCGAACACTTACTAAAGAATTCATCAAAAGAAGAAAAAAGAGCATTACTAATAGAAAAAATTTCAGATTCATATGCAACAATTATAAGACAAATTTACTTCACAAAATTTGAAATTGATGCACATAATAATATTCCAAAAGGTTTTACTGAAGATGAATTAAGTCAATTGTATTTAGATAATTTAAAAGAACAATTTGGAGATTCATTAACTATTCCTGAAGATTTCAAATATGAATGGCTTTATGTTTCACATTTCTTTTATTTCCCATTTTATTGTTATGGATATTCTTTTGGAGAATTACTCTCCATGGCTTTATATCAACAATACAAAAAAGAAGGTAAGAAATTTATTCCAAAATTAGAAAGAATATTATCTGCTGGAGGATCAGTTGACCCTCACACTTTATTAAAAAATGAAGGATTTGATATAAGCAAAGAAAAATTCTGGCAAGCTGGCTTTGATTTAATTAAAGAATGGCTTGAAGAGCTAAAGAAATTATCCTAAAAATATATAAATCACTATTTCTTTCTCATAAACACAATGAAATCCACAATATCTATACAAAAAGCTATTGAGCAAAAGTCAGGCAAAGTAAAACTAAGAGGTTGGTGTTATAGAGAGCGTGGATCTAATAATTTAAAATTCATTGTTCTAAGAGATTCTTCAAATATAATTCAGTGTGTAATTGAAAAAAAATCTATTTCAGAAAAAATTTGGAAAGATGCTAAAAGAATAAAGATAGAAACCTCATTAGAAATAGAAGGCACTATTAAGGAAGATAAAAGAGCACCGACAGGTTTCGAAGTTTCAGTAAACAAATTAAAAATAATTGGCCTTTGTGAAAATTATCCTATTCAAAAAGATCTAAGTAAAGAATTTTTAGCAGATAAAAGACATCTCTGGTTGAGATCAAGAAAAATGACTGCAATCTTAAAAATAAGAAGTACAATATTTGGAGCAATCCACAATTATTTCAGATCTAAAGATTTTCATGAATATCATTCACCAATTTTTCAACCAACACAAGCTGAAGGTGGATCTTCTGTATTCGAACTTCCATATTTTGGAAATAAAATTTATTTAGCTCAAACTTGGCAGCTACAAGCTGAACCAGCAATATTTGCTTTAGAAAGAATTTACACAATTGCTCCTTCTTTTAGAGCAGAAAAATCTGTAACTTCAAGACACTTAACCGAATACTGGCATGCTGAAATGGAAGAAGCTTGGACAAGTTTTAACGAACTCCAAGACCATGCAGAAGCTTTGATAAAAGAAATTGTTAAAGAAGTTTTAGAAAAAAATCAAGAAGATCTAAAGGTTCTAAATAGAGACCCAAAACTATTAGAGCCAACTATAAAGAAAAAATTCCCTAGATTAACATATACTGAAGCTTTAGAAATATTAGACAAAAAAGCTAAAATGAAAATCAAATGGGGAAAAGATCTTAGAACTAAAGAGGAAGACAAACTTTCAGAATTATACAAAACCCCAATAATTATTACAAGATACCCTAAAGGAGTTAAAGCATTTTACATGAAAGCTGATCCTGAAGACGACAAAGTTGTTCTAGGTTTTGATGTTATTGGGCCTGAAGGTTATGGAGAATTAATTGGAGCTTCACAAAGAGAAGAAGATGAAGAAAAAATAATTGAAAATTTAGAGAAACAAGGTGAAGATCCAAAGGATTATGATTTCTATCTCGATACTAGAAGACATGGTTCTGTTCCTCATGGTGGTTTTGGAATGGGTGTAGAAAGAATGGTTTCATGGATTTGTGGTTTAGAAACAATCAAAGATGCAATTGCATTCCCTAGAACTCCAGAAAGGTTTCATCCTTAAAATAAATTTAAAATTCCTTTTTTTATTTCTTTAAATTTAAAATTTTCAATAGTGAATACCAAAACTAAAAGTATTATCTATCAATATTACTTCACCAATAATTAAATCAGTTTCTAAATTATTAAAATTTTTAACAAAACGAGCCACAGCTGCTAACTCATCTGTTCCATTCACTGATGATACATTATCTCTCAACAACAATCTCTTTTTATCACCTTTATATACATCAAAACTCAGTTCATCATCATACCATCTTGAAGCTACAATAATATCTTCTTCTTCTGAATAAACATTCATTAAATTCCCATACAATCCTTTAATATCAGAATTAACAACTTTTTCTAAACCTACCAATTTAAAATTTACTACATATTCATCCATTTACAAAGAAATAAAATATCTATTTAAAAATATTACTAATCTTAAGAATAAACATCATAAACAAACCTATCATCCTCATATTCTGGAACAACCATCACATGATTCCTTCCTTTCTCTAAAACTCTTCTAGACAAATCAATACATCCACTATCTACTCTATCCTTCCTTCTTGAAGTTAAAGATTCATAAATAACATCATTATCAGTTGACCAAATTTCAAAATCTAACCTCATCCAATCTCCATCTTTTTCATCAATTGTAAAATTAGAAATTAGAACTAAACTTTTACTAGCAGAATAATCATCCATAAGATTACTATCTAAATCTCTTCCTCTATAAGTTCTTACACATTCAAAGCCACTATTTTCTAAAACTCTACTCAATAGACCATAATCCATTTTATCACCTCAAATTAAAATAAAAAAATTAGAAGAAATCAATTCCTAGATTTCTACTCATTGTTTGTTGTTGTTGCTGTCTTGCAACCCCACCTTTACCTAAAACATAAGGTGAGTTTACCCCTGTAACAATTGTCATAACTCTTAGCTTTCCTTTCATATCTCCTGAAATTCTAGCTCCCCAGATAACATTTGCATCTTCATCAAGAGCTTGTGTAATCAAATCTCCAACTTTATTTACTTCATCTAAAGTTAAATCATCTCCACCAGCAACATGAATCAAAGCACCTGTAGCTCCTTCATAAGTTACATCTAACAATGGGTTTGACAAAGCTCTCTTCACAGCTTCTTCAACTCTACTCTGTGAATCACTTTCACCAATTCCAATAACAGAAACATCTCCATTTGACATAATTGCTTTTACATCAGCATAGTCCAAGTTAACTAAAGATGGTACTGCAATAATTTCAACAATTCCTTTAATCATAGTCGAGATTAATTCATTAGCAACTGCAAAAGCTTGTTGAATTGGTAAGTTTCCAGCAATTTGTACTAATCTATTGTTATCTATTACAATAACAGTATCACAAACTTCTCTTAACTGTTGTAAACCATATTCAGCTTTTTCTATTCTAGCCCTTTCAATATCAAAAGGCATAGTAACAGCACCGATAACAATAGCTTTTTCTTCTTTAGCAACTTGAGCAACAACTGGAGCACAACCTGTACCAGTTCCTCCACCCATACCTGCAGTGATAAAAGCCATATCAGAACCTCTTAATAAATTTTTAACTTCAGACATTTGTTCTTTTGCAGCTTCTTTTCCTCTTTCTGGAAATCCACCACAACCAAGTCCTCTTGTTAAATCTCTACCAATAAGTAATTTTTTATCAGCCTCTACAAGATCTAAATGTTGTTTATCTGTATTCATAGCTACAATTTCTGCACCTTGAATTCCTTTTTTAAATAACCAATTTGTGACATTACAACCTCCGCCACCACAACCAACTACTTTTATATTCGCCTGTCCAACCTCAGCTTCTGCTGAAGGAGTTTCTACATTTTTTAAAGCATCTTCAATCAAAGAACCAAAAACATTCATTTTTTTTCTTCCTCCATTTAAACATAATTAGAATGTAGAAAGAAACTTTATAAATATTATTGTAACTCAAATATCTAAAGAACTAATTATTCTTCCTATTCTCTATATTCCAATACTACATTGCAGCATATGGACCAATAGAAGAATCACCTTCTTCCTTATTAATTTCTTCCTCTTTTTCCAGCAGTGCAAGGTTTTCTAAAAACCTTATAAACTTTTTCCGCATTCTTCTTATTTCACCAAAAAAACTTTTTAAAGATATGTGTTTTTTTAAGTATAGGTTAGTAGTAATTTTTATTCTTAGATAAACCTTATATAACATCTATCTTTTTTGATACTTATGATCATTGATTGCCACAATCATCTTGGATTTGAAAACAATTTTGAAAGACAAACTTCAAAAGAACTTCTAAGAAGAATGAAGACTGCCAGCGTCGATAAAGCAGTTATTTTTCCTTTTGCTCCACAAACAAAAACAGGTTCTACACATGAAGATAATAAAAAAATTGCTTCACTTTGTAAAAATAATAAAAAGTTTATAGGTTTTGGCAGAATTAATCAACTAAACAAAAATGCTTTAGAAGAATTAGACCATATTTTAAAATTAAAATTAAAAGGAGTAAAATTTCACACGAGAAACTCTAAAATTACTGAAGCACAAGAAATATTAAACAAATTAGAAGAATATAAACTACCTATAATAGTTCACACCTCCGACGAGAAAAACACTTTTGTAAATTTTATCCAAGAATTAAATTATTCAGGACCAATAATTATTGCTCATGCAGGAAAAAATAGATTCATGGACACAGTAAAAATTGTAAATAAGTATCCTAATATTTACTTAGACACCTCAATAATTTCTCCATTCAGAACAAGATATATAATAGAAAATGCAAATCCAGAGAAAATAATATTTGGATCTGATTCTCCTTATTCTCATCCCAAAATAGATATACTAAAAATAAAGTATGCTACTGACGATAAAAATATAAGAAAAAAGATTTTTTCAGACAATATTAAAAAAATATTAAAGATTTAAAAAACAAACTTTCTATCCTTATTACTTTTTTCAAAAATATTACTTGCAACAAAAAGATCTAACTCACCTAAACCAACTGCATTATAATATATATTTTCTTCATCACTTTCTCTACCCTTTACATTTCCTGAAACAATATATCCTATATCCTGATAGATCATATCATCTTTAATTTTTCCTTCATGATACATTAATGCAACTGTTTGGGATTTTCTTTTCTTCACATGTTCCCAATTATCATTAATAATTTTATCTGCACTTAACAAGATTTCATCTTCATCTTCTCTCCCACCTAAGGAAATTTTTGTAAAACCATTCAACAGCCATTCTTTTTTGATTATTGGTTTTGGTGTTGTCGTCGCTGAGACAACAATAGGTGCATCCTTACAAGCTTCCTGAATAGAATCTACTGCAACAACTTTTGAAGATACTTTTTGATCTAATTCCTCTGCAATTTCTTTTAATCTAGGATCTAAAGAAGTTATATTTATTTTTTCCAAACCTAAAGCTGAAAGTGCCTTTACACATTCTTCCCCTATAGGCCCAGTTCCAATAACAGCTGCTACTTTATCATCTTTCCTTGCTAAATATTTTACAGCAACAGCTGCTGCTCCTCCAGTTCTAACAGCAGAAATCAAAGTACCATTCATAATACATAATGGCAAACCTGTTTTTTTATCATTCAAAACAACTAAGCTTGTTGATCTTGGCAAACCTAAATTAATATTTTCAACATTAGCACCTAACCATTTATTCAAAACATATTTTTCTCCAATACTTACTAAAGAATTAAATTTCCACTTAAAACCAACTTCTAAAGATATTTTTGAAGACAAACTATCTTCTCTAACACTTGCTCTATATGCTTCTTCAACATCAAGAATCCTCTCACTATAATCAAATAAACCTATTTTCTCAATTTCTTCATTATTTAATAATATTACTTCCATATCATTTATATCCTCTCAAAAGCCAAACAGGTTCTTCTTCCCAAAGATCCAACATTACTCCTTTTCCTTTTTTTACAGCTTCTTCGTACAATCCAGCAGCTAAAACTAAGTCCATTTCTCCTAAACCTACTGTATCAAAATGAATTGGTTCATCTCCTTCTCTTCCTTTTACAGTTCCATTAATAACATCTCCAATGTCACCATAAATTTGATTTTCACTAATTAAACCATTATTATATGCTCTTGGTAAAGGATGAGCATTCCTACTTTTAATAGCTTTCCAATCATCACAATAAATTTTACCTTCTTCAGCACATCTTACAACATATTTTTCTTCAATTGCCCAACCTCCAATATGTAAATGAGTTGCACCTTCCTTAGCATCAAAATCATAAACTAAAATTTCTTTATCTTTTGTAATTGCAGAAATTGTCAAATCTGAACTTCTCACTAGATCTCTAACATCATCAACAGCATATACCTTTACACCTAATCTTTCACTAGTCTCCTCTGCAAAAGCAGCTCTATTAACAGGATTTTTTGAATAAACCAAAACATCTCCAATCCTTTCTGGAAAATTTTGAGCCATCGCAGCTAAAGATGCTTTAGCCATAACACCTGAACCAATAATCCCAATATTATTTTCCATAGGATGACATAAATATTCTAAAGCTAGAGCTGAATAACAACCAGTCCTAATTGCAGAAATAGCTGATCCTTCCATTACAGCCAAAGGAATTCCACTATCCTTTTGACTTAAAATAATCATTGCTAGAGTTCTTGGTAAACCTTCATTTTTATTAGTAGTTCTCGATCCTAACCATTTCACAGCACTATAATCACCATTAACTGCTGACATTGCATTAAATTTCCATTCCTCTAAAGGATCAATTACTAAAGCAATTTTTCCAGAAACAGATTTCCCTGTAGAATGCCAAACTAAACCTTCTTTTACTTCTTTCAATGCCCTTCTAAAATCCAAAAGTCCAACTTCAACTAAATCTTCCTGTGTTAAATAAGTTAATTCTACCATTTCCTACTCCCATAATTATTTTTTACCGTCGAGAAACAGAATAATCTAAGTCTCCCTTCCCTTAATTTCCAAAACATAACTATCTTTTTGGATACTTATTATATCTATTAAACTTATTTATATATTTTTTGCAACTAAAAGACATTCATAGAAAAATTAACCACTTTCAATAGCACACTTACAAGGTAATTTTGGTTTTGCAGCTTTCAACGCTAACTTAACTGCATCCATATTTTCTTTATCAACATAAACACAAAAGATTGGTGTTTTCGGTTTTAACTGTGCAGCTAATCCCATAGCTTTTCCAAAAGCTCTCTGCATACCAGTCTGCATTCTGTCTGCTCCAGCTCCTGTAATCATCTTGTTTTCTCTTAAAATATGATGCGGATAACTTCTAATTTGCAAATGATAATTTTTTCCTAAAGTTCTATTCAATCTTCTTACAACTGAAATTCTTGCTGATTCAATTGCATTATGTCTAACTTGAATTTTTTCCTTAGAAACCAACAGAACTTTATCAGTAAATGTTCTTTTATTATTCCCAAAATTAAACTTAACAACTTTACATGTAGGAACAGATCTAACATAACCTTTTGTCTTATACTTAGATTTTCTAGTATAAGCTCTTTTTACTTTTCTATAACATGCGAAAGATCTTAATGTAGCCATTTTATTTTACCTCAACTTTTTTACCAACACTTTGACCAGGCAAACCTCTGTCAAGCATAATAACTCTAACACATCCTTTATTTCCATGTGCAGCTCTTATTTCTCCAACAATTTTTTTACCTGTTTCAGTTGTATAAATTATTTTTTTACCTACTAATTTATTAGCTTTCTCTCTATCATCTGAACCTTCTACTCCAATAATCATATGTTTATTGTTCTGTCTAGTTCGACTTCTTCTATAATTGTGAATTATACCTTCCATATTAACTCTATTTCCTCTCCAACTATATCTTTTACTGCCTCAAAGAACTGAGGTTTAATTAATCTGTTATGTGGCAATTTCATGTCCTTTAAATATTTTTCGAACTCATTAACACTACTTTTTTTCACATTTACCAGCATTCCATCCTTTGAAACCTGTCCAATCATGATATTTTCTCTCTTTGAAGTATCTTTTACAACAAATACAACTTTCTCTAAAAGAATGATTTCACCTTGTTTCTTGCCATAATTAAAAGGAATCTTAAATTTACTAAATTTCTCAACTCTCTTTCTATCAAGAACACTCATCATCATTCTAACAAATTCCCTTGCTTCTCTTCTCACTTTGTTAATCTCTTGTTTACTTAACTTCTTTGCATCATAATCTTTCTTAGCTTTAATTACATCTTTAAGCATTTTATGATACTTTAAAGAAATTTTTTCTTCATCACAAACATGTTTTTTAAACAAATCAGACATTTTTGGAACAGTAATTCCTTTAACTTCTTTTTCTTGTAATAAATCTCTAACAAGATTCAAACATGTACTATGAACATCTACAATATTTTCTTTTTCATTTCTTTCTTCAATAGCTTTGAACAATTCCTTAATTCTTGCTAAATAATCTCTACAATCTTTAATTAAAGCATCAACATCAGAACCTGAAACTTCTTTCAATCTTTTATGTTCAATATCTTTGAATGTACTTCTAATTTTTTCTAAAATATCAACATACTTTTTCTCAAGCATTTTTTCTTTTTTAACATAAATTTCTTCCATCAACTTAACAGCCTCTTTAGGTGTTGGTGGTGGAATTCCATAAAGCATAAGTGCAGCTTGTGTTGGATTCATTACAGCATAGAACAGATCTTCTCCTACAACACTCAATAATTTATGTTTTGTTCTATCTAATAATTTATCTCCAACATCCATGTTCATATCAATTGCTTCTGGTGAAGGTTTAATTCTTCCCATCTGTAAAAGTAATTTCCAAGGCATAAACACTCCTCTATCATATAGAGGAACTCCATCTCTAAGCATTGTAAATATAACTGGATTTGCATCTTTCAGATTTTCCCAGAAATCTGTCAAGATATAAGTTTGGATATGGAAATCAGCTTTAACACCTGTTTGTCTTCCAGCATCATATCCATAATTAATAATTATTCCTCTTAGTCTATCTCTCAATTCAAACCTAGACATAGATTTAACATCAGTATCATCAATAACTATAGCAACATCAATATCATTTGGTGCAGCATCTCCTCTAAATAAACTACCTACAGCAATATAACTTACAACATACTTTTCAAATTTCTTAACTACCATATTTCTATGTAGTTCAGCAACTTTCAAAGCAGACAATAGACCTCTATCAAATAACAAACCAGAATGTGCAACCATTTTTATAACATCATATTTTGCATCATAACAAGCATCTTTCAATTCTGAGATCAAAATAACTTGTGGTTTTAGATTTTTATCTAAATCTTTAGCAATTTTATTAGTAGCATCAGTTAATTTAACAATTAAATCTCTTCTAGTCATTTTTTTAACATCACCATCATCTACTAGAATTAATAAAGGAATTTCATTAGGATTTTGTTTAGGTGTATTAGCAGGCACTCCCGGCAAACCTTTTGCAGGTGCTGGTGGCAAAGGAGGTAATATAGATACTCCAGTAATATAATTCTCAAATTTCTTCAAACATTCCTTAATAAATTTATCAATATTCTTCTTATTAGCATCATATTTTTTTTGGTATTCAGGACTCAAAGGAGGTAATTCTTCTCCAGGTTTATTTGCGCCTATTTCCTTTTTCTTATTTTTTGCTTTAGAAGCCTTTTTCGCTGCCATTTTTATATACCTTTGATTTAAATTTGCCTTTATAAAGCTTTCGCCTAGTATGTGATTGGTGCGAAACTCTTTAAAATATTTATTACTATACCTAATGATATATAATAAATTAAAAAGGTTTCAAAAATGGGGTAATGTATGGTTGAGAATTAGTTTGTAAAAAGTTAATCTTTATTTTATACTTTCTTATTTATATTATATGTACAATTTGTACAATATCTTCTATTAGAATCTGCTGGATATTTGCTTGGTAATTCATATTCCCTTTCTTTAAGTTCATTTGATAATTCTTCTCTAGTAAGATTTTTTGGAGGTAAAGGCCTACAGTTATAACAAGCTCTTCCTTTTGGTCTTCCTAATAGATGTTGATATTCTTCAGGAAGTCCTATTTCCATCAATTGTTCTATACTTCTACTTTTATCAAATTTTGACATAAAAATTCAAAAAAAGTTCATATTTATAAAGCTTTCGCCTAGTACTGAAAGCCTAAATGATAAATTGCATCATCTAAATTCCTTTCAGTCACAGGAATATCCAAACCTTTGATAATTTTACTTAAATTTGACCTAGGAATCCAAAGTCTCACTCCAGAAAAACCATTCAAACCAATCTCTGAAGCTTCAAAACATAGATTATTACTCTTCACATATTCCCTAATTTGCTCTGGATTTAAACTACTAGTCAGAGTTTCTTCAAACAAATAATCCAACATTCCACTAACTTGATTAGAAGCATAGGCAAATTCTCCAATTCTTTTCTTAATCAATAAAGAAGTTCTCAATAAATCTCTACTAAGCATCATTTTCTTTTTGTAACATCAAGTGCTAATTCCTCTAATTTGTTCAAATTCCACCTAATTGAATCAGATTTTTTCCTCAATTCACCGTTTCTTAGGTTAAACTTTAAAAACTCTCCATATAATTCCTCAACAAAATCTCTTATTGCTAAAACAGAATCAAAATCTTTTTTAATAGAATCTTTTACTGCTTTTCTAACTAATTCTCCAGCTAAATCACATAAACCTAACAAATATTCTTCACTATTAACTTGTAATTCTTCTCTATTAGGAATTCTTTTCTCATTTACATAATAAAAATAAGTTAAAGCTTCTACATATTCTTGAACCGCTATATTTGCTATTCCTACCTTACAATTTCTATCTAATTTTAAGAACATTTCTTTAATTTTATCTAATGAAACATTATCTCCTCTATGCAATCCATAAATAATAATTTTTGACTCTCTAATTATGTCTCTCGACAATAAAATTACTTTTTCTCTCTCTAAATCCTTATTTTTTAAATCTTCTTGGATTTTACCAAATTCTTCCTTATCTAACATGCGAAAGAGAAACAATGTTTCTTTTATAAATCTTTAGATTTCTATGATTCAACCTCTATTTTTTTATAAAGCTTAAAGAGAAAGAAAAAATTGACTTATGGGAAGAAAAAAAAGGAATGGTGATAACAAATTACAATTATATTTTATTTTTCAAGATTTAAGAAAAGTAGAACGAGATAATAATGAATGTGCTCTTTTAATCAGTTATGGAATTCTAAATTCTTTATATCATCACGAACAACAAATAGATAAAAAAGCAGAACTTAATGAACAAGCAAAATTTGAAACAGCTAAAGCAATTTATGGTACTTTAAGAGAAGCTATTGAAAAATGTCATGAAGAATCAACTTATTTTGTAACAGCTGGTCTTCAAAGAGAAATTACTGATGGCCAAATTGATGAAATTCTTGCAAATATTGGTCCTTCAAAAAGATTACTTTCAGATATAGTTGCCAACACAGGACTAGTAGAAGAAAAACTTAGAAAAGCTGGTCTTAGAGTTATGGCTGAAGTACAAGACCATGGACCTTATTCAAGGCCATATGATTGGTTAAATAATAATTATTCAATAATAAGAGAGGTTTTTGTAGAGAGTAGAAGATAAAATGACATTACTATATCACCATATATTCATTGGACTTCCAGATTTATATAGAGATGCAGGACCATCTGTTTTCAAAGAAATTGCATCTACATCTCCTGACAGAAGAAACCTTCTAGTTATTCCCTCAGCTTTAGAAGAAACAATCATAGAAACTCAAGGTGGAAATGCAAGTTTAAATCACCTAGCAAAATTATTAAAAACAAAAAAACTTCCTTCATCTGAAATTAATAGATATCTAAATGAAGGAGAAAATCTAACAAATCAGGCCCTAGTAGTAAGAGCCAGTGAAGGAATGGACATAGCATATCTAACATCTTCTGAAGATATTAATATAAAAAAAGTTTTCCAAACTGTTAAAAAAAAATGGAGAACTCATGAAAAAGGTGGTCCATTTGTTGTAAGTTCAGAACCTATTATGCACTTAAGATATCAAGCCTTAGGTTTACAAACTCAATACCCAGGATTCCTAACTCCAAGTGCAGGAATAACCCAAGAAGGATTAATCCTAGGAAATGTTGAACTACATGGAAGATTACAAACAACAAAAAGAACTTTACCTTTAGAAGAGGCTGCTGAAATTCTTGAAAGAAAATTATTCATGAACCAATTTGTTTATTTTAGAGGAGAAAGACAAGAATATGCAGTTGTAGAAGCTGGAATTATAAGAAAGAATGATAGAATTATAAAAATTGATCAACCACATCTTAGATTATTAGATCCAAGAGAATATAATCAAAAAATAAAAACTGGACAATACTTCCGAGATGATTTATTTGGAATTAGTCCTAAAGATATGGAACAATATTTAGCTCTACAGTATGGAATTTTAAATCCCGATATTAGTTTATTCTTTATCTGTGGTGGATCAGGCTCTGGAAAAACCATTTTAAGTTATGTTGGTGCTATGGATCAAGTAGTTAATTATAGTCAAGAAATTGAAAAATTAAGAAATCAAGGTAGCTCTCCACCAAGACATTTTAGAGATATGTTTATAATAAAACCTATTGACATAATGGGAGGAAAATCAAGAGATCTTGGATTTTTACCTGGAGATTTACTCCAAAAGCTATTACCTCATTTATCACCTTATGGAGACTCACATAAATTAACAACAATAGAAGAAGAATTAGATTTTGAATATATGTTTAGACATGCAAAACGACCACATAGAGGTTTAGGTTCTAGAGGAAAACTAGGAAAAATTAAATTGAATGGTGGATATGCAGAACTCCCAATAAACCCCCCAATTGATTTTGACCACACAGGATTTATCAGAGGAAGATCAATTAATTCTCTTATCGTAATTGATGAAGCTCAAAATTTAACATTATATGAAATAAAAACAATTATTGAAAGAACTTCTGAAGGGGCAAAAATAATTGTTATTGGTGATCCTAATCAAGTTGATCGTGGAACTAGAGAAAGAAATGGTTTAACTGGTGCAATTGCACATTTCCTAGATGAACCTTTTTCAGGACTTATGCATTTAACTAGAAATTATAGAAGTGAAATGGCAGAAAAAGCAAGAGCTATGAATGCATTTAGTGATGGATCTTAAAATAAAGAATAACTAACTATAGGAGACAAAATATTACTTCCTTTTATATTTTCAAAACCAGCAATATTTAATTTATCATCATGAGCATAAACTAATCTAGGTTCAACTAATACATTACCCATAAATCTTTCAAATCTATTTAATTGTTTTCTTGCTCTTTTAATAACTTTAGACTTAGGATATCTTCCATTTCCATCTTCTGTAGATTTTACTTCATATGAAAAAACAATCATTTTTCCTGAACGAGAATCAAATTCAACTAAATCAACTTCTCCATTAATAGCTATCTCATTCCCAAGCTTATCATTTATCCTTGTTACTGGAATAAAATCAGGAAAATAACTTCTTACAAATTCTATTCCCTTTGGATATTCAAAAAAAGGATAAAATTCTGAACCTCTACCTGATAATTTTTCTACTAACTTATCAACTAATCCATCATGTATTCTATCAATTTTTGCTCTATTTGTATCAAAATATCTATGAACACTCATAAATTAAATAAAAAAACAAATCCTTTTTAAATTCTTGTATTCTTAATAAAAAACAATGGAACCTTTCCTACATGCAATCATACCAACATTGATATTATTAGCAATATTTCCAAAGCTCGATAGAAAATACATTTTCTTCTTATTACCATTAGTTTGGCTTATTGATATAGATTTATACATATTCCAAACTCATAGATTTTTATTTCACAATTTATTATTTGTTTTCTTATTAGCGGGAATAGTATATTTAATTTGGGATAAAAAAGCTTTCTTTATTTCATTATTCTATGGAATTTCCCATTTAATTTTTGATTTAGGTTATCCTGGAGTTGCTTTTTTTTATCCAATTTACCAAAAGAGTTTTTTCATTACAACAAAAATCCAAAAAGCTTCTGAATGGATTTTAGATTTTTCATTTGGAACTTTATCTACAGAAGAATATGCACAGTTTGCAATTGAAGAAGGAATATCAACTTACTTTAGCGAACAAGTTTTACTAATTTTCTTATTAATTGGAATTGTATTAATTATAAAATATAGAAAAGAAATTAAATCATTTTTTTCAAAAGCATCATAACTTTCTTACCATCAACTTTCCCTCTAAACTTCTTCATCACTTCACCCATAAGAGCGTTGATTGGCGCACCTTTATTTTTAGAAACTATTTTCTTAACTTCTTTCTCTAAATCTTTATCACTAATTCCTTTATACTTACTCAAATTTACTTTTCCATTTTTTAAAATTTCAACTAAAACTTCTAACACTGCACTTTTACCTATTTTTCCTGAATTCAAATATTCTAAAACTTCTCTAAAATGATTTTCTTTCAAACCTTCCAGATTAAATCTTTTTTTAATTTCTTTAGGATGTTTCATTAAAACATCAACAATAATTTTAATATCAACTTTTTTAAATTCTTTAACATAACTTCCCAAATCAATTTCACTCTTAACAACCATTCTTGCATCTTCTGAACTCAACTTAAATTCTTTTTCAAATCTCAAAACTTTATCATCAATTAACTCTGAAACTTTTACATCATCCAACATTTTCTTTGTAATTCTAATAACAGAAACATCTGTTTCAGGATACATTCTCGCAGCTCCTGGCATTGGCCTCATAAATTTACTAGTCCCATTTGAATTAACTTTTCTAACATGGCTTTCACCTTTTTTTTCTTTTTTTTGTCTTTCAACTTCATTTTCAATAACTTTCACCATATATCTTAATTCTTGAAATCCTTTTAACTCAACTCTAGGATGTCCTTTAATAGAAACATTAACATCTTGTCTAATAGTACCAATTCCTCTTTTTACTTTCCCAGTACTTCTCAACATCATACCAAGAATAGAAGAAACTTCTTTTGCATGTTCAGGATCTTGAATAGAAGCATCTGTTGCAATTTCTAACAAAGCAACACCTAATCGATCTAATCTATACTTAACAATATGTTCCTTTTCCTCTAACTTCTGAGCAGCCTCTTCCTCTAAACAAATTGAATCAACTCCCACTTTCCCTTTGCTTGTTTCAATATAACCATCTGTAGCTATCAATCCTGTTCTTTGAAAACCTGAAACATTACTTCCATCAACTACAGTTTTTCTCATAAAATGTATTTCATCTACAACTTTTGCATTTAGCAACTTAGAAACTTCCAAAGCAATTTCCAAACAATCTTTATTCAATTCATGTGGAGGTTCATCATCATATTCAACTAAACAACTTGAACTAGAACAAGCTTCATACTGAAAGATTTTATCTTTTTTCATTTCATAAGCCGCAGCTTGATCTACTTTACCAGTTTCACCTGCAGCTGCTCTCAATTTTCTTTCAAAAAAAATATCTGCTTTATTAGGATCATGTACAACGGCAGGACAATCACAAAATAATTTTTTACCTTCTAACTGTTGATGAATTTCAATCCCTGCCTTAAATCCTAACTTTTTATAATCCATAATAAAAAAAGAAGAATTACTATTTAATAAACTTTCTTAGTGATCAGCAATTTCTCCACCAATTAAATTCTTAAGTTCATCAAATTTTTCATCAACTAATTCTTTTGTTTTAGCTTCAATATTTAACCTTAACAAAGGAAAGTTTGTTGAAGTTCTCACATTAAATCTCCAATTATCAAAACTCACACTAATTCCATCTAGAAAGTCAATTTCCCCATCCTTATATTTTTCTTTAATTTTCTCATTAACTTCTTCAACACTATCTACAATAAAATTGATTTCACCACTTATAGGATAATTTTCAAAATAATAATCAATAATATCTGAAAGTTTTCCTTTTTCAGTCAACAATTTAAACATCATTAAAGCAGTTAACATAGAACTTTCTGCATAACTATTTTTTTTATAAAATATATGCCCACTACATTCAGCAGAAAATACAGATTTACATTCTCTCATTGTATCCTTTATCAAAGTATGTCCTACTTTTGTTCTCACAGCTTTAGCACCATATTTATTTATCACATCAACAGTAGCCCAAAAATATCTAGGATCATGTGCAATTAATTCCTTACCAGGATCATTACATTGTTTTAACATAAAATCAGTCATCAATGCTGCAAAATAATATCCATGAATATATCTTCCTTTATCATCAATAAAAATAATTCTATCACTATCTCCATCAAAAGAAATACCTAAGTCAGCATTTTCCTCAATAACTTTCTTCTTCAAATCTTCAGTATTTGGTTCATACAAAGGATCAGGCTGATGATTTGGAAAATTCCCATCTAAATCCCAATACATTTTCACAAGATCAATATTTAAATTACTAAAAAGTTTATCAAACATATAACCCCCAATAGCATTACCAGGATCTGCAACAACTTTTAACCTTTTCAAATTAGAAATATTAGCTAATTTTAAGATATGTTCTCTATAAAAATTCCAATAATTTACTTTTTTAATTTCTCCTTTATTTTCTGAAATAGGGCCTAAATCTGAAATAGCAACATCTCTAACATTTTCCAAACCTGTACCAACTCCTATTGCTTTAGCTCCTTTCAACGCAATTTTCATTCCATTATCTTTTCCAGGATTATGTGAAGCTGTAATAATAATTCCAATATCTATATCTTCAACAAATGCTGAAGCAAAATAAGCAAATTCTGTACCACATAAACCTAAATCTCTAACTTCAACACCTTCATCAACTAAACCTTTAGACAAATATTCAAAAATAATAGGACTTGAAACTCTCATATCTCTTCCAACTGCTACAACTTTAGGATTTAACTCCTTAGCAATTGCCCTTCCAATTTTGTACACAAAATCTGCGTCCCAATCTTTATTCCATTCACCTCGAATATCATAACCTTTGAAAATTTTCGTATTCTCTATCATACTCTCAGAAAATAATAAACTAGTTATAAATCTTTTGCAATCCAAATCAAGAAAATAATTTTTGATAATTCATATAAATAGAATTTTCAACTTCTTCTTCATTCATCCCTTTAATCTCTGCAATTTTACTAATAGTCAACTTAACATTTCCAGGTTCATTCCTTTCCCCTTTCTCAGCACCCATATAAGGAGCATCAGTCTCAGTTAAAATTTTAGTTATAGAAATTTTTTTTGCTAATTCCTGAAAATTATTATTTGTCACAATCCTTGGAGGGATTGAAAAATAATATCCAAGTTTCTCTGCTTTCAAAGCATTATCTAAATCACCACAATAACAATGCATAACAACTTTCTTCATTTCTTTTTCTTCCAAAATATCAATAACTTCTTTAACTGCTTCTCTTGAATGTACTAAAACTGGCAGATCCATTTTCTTAGCCAAATCCAAAAACTCTTTGAAATATTTTATTTGTTTTTCTTTTTCTTCATAAGTAAAATCCAAACCAATTTCTCCAATTGCAATAATTTTTTGTTTAGAAATAAATTTAATTTCTTCATCAATCTCTTTTTCATCCATTCTCACAATATCATATGGATGTATTCCTAAGGCTATTTTTACTTTAGAAAATTTTTTACCTAATTCTATTGTCTTTCTATTATCTTCAACATTTAAACCATTATTAATAATTACTGTACAACCAGAATTTTCAATTACTTCCTCGATATCTTGATCAAATTTCTTATCTGTAATATGTGTATGTACATCAACTAACATTTTCACTCCAACATAATAAACTGCCCATCTCTAGCAACAAAAACATTTATTCCTAATTTATATCCCATTTCCACACCTAAATCAGCTAAAGGCATTAATCTACTCGCATCTCCCTGACAAGGTAACAAATATTTCGGATTCAATAAATCAATTAAATCTCTATGATCTTCTCTTGCTAAATGTCCAGAAGCATGAATATCTTTAAACATTCTAACTCCTCTTTGTCTCAACTTATTTTCTTGAACTTCTCTATTTGCAATATTAATTGCAGCAGGAATTGTTTTACATGCATAAACCACATGATCTCCACTTTGAAATTTATAAGGTAAATCACCAAATGCTATTCTTGTCAAAATTGCTCTAGGTTCTCCTTGATTACCTGTACAAATAATTAAATATTTCCCAGGATCTCTTTGAATTTCTTTCAATTTTCTTCTAACATCTCTACCATATCTTACCAACTCAGCATCTTTTGTAAACTTTACTAAACCAATATTTTCAGCAGCTATAATATATTTACTCATAGATCTACCTAAGATAATAATTTTTCTTTTCATCTTCTTCCCAGCTTCAATAATTTCTTTTATTCTTGCAATCTGAGAAGCAAAGGTTGTAACTATCACTAATTTCCCTTTATTGTTTGTATGTAATAGAACATCATTAACCAAAGTTTTTGCAACTGCTTCTGAAGGTGTCTTAACATCTAAATCTGCATATAATGCATCCATAATTAAAGCTAAAACTCCTTCCTTACCAATTTCTTCTAATCTTTTATAATTTGGTTTTTTCCCTAAAGTTGGAGTATTATCTAACTTGAAATCATTACCATAAACTATTTTTCCTTTAGGTGTATGCAAAACTGCAAAAACTGTACCTGGTGTAGAATGTGTTACATGAATAAATTCTAGAGTTAAATTATCAGACAATTTTACTTTACTATTTGGTTTTAAAATTTTCAAAGGTTGCTTTATACTAACCTTATCATCTTTTGTAGTAACTTTCAAGACTTCTATTGTATAATCAGTTCCATAAATTGGACAATTATATCTTTTTGCAAGATAAGGTACAGCACCAATATGATCTAGATGACAATGTCCTAATACAATAGCCTTAACTTTTCCTTTCCATTTTTTTATAACTGAATCATCTGGTACAGCTCCTGCATTTATCAATTCTTCCCTAGTCATATCTGTCTTACTAGTCTCTTCTTCTTGTAACCTAATTATTGAAGGAATATGAAAACCCATATCAAAAATAACAACTTCATTTCCTACTCTCACTGCAGTCATATTAGCTCCAATTTCAGAATAACCGCCAACTGTACATAATTCAATATCCATATCTCACTAAAATATAATTTTCTTTATATAATTATCTAATCCTACCAAACTTCAGATTACTACCTATATGAACTCTATCCCCTCTTCCAACAGGTAACTCAAGAATATACTTAGCTTTTTTCTTAGGTTTATGAAACAAAGTAAATGGTTTAACTTTTCTTTTAATATCCACAACTCTATAGTTTTTATCTAGCCAAAATATATCCAAAGGATAAAACACAAAGAACATGTGAATGCTACTTCCTACAACACTTTCACTTAAACCTTCTAAGATAGCACCATCTTTTTTTCTAGAAAACATCAAACCTCTAAATCTTGTAAAAAAATTATCACAATATTTTACTCTTTTTCCTAATAAAATATTATTATACTTCACACTACATGCTTTCATAAAAATAGCTAAGTTAAACTTCCTAATAAACCTTCTGTAAAGCCACAGTTTTTAAAAATATAAAAGAACTACTAAACTATATGAGCGTAAAGAATCTTAAAAATTCAGTAAATAGACTACAAAACAACTTAATTAGTTCACTTTACTACAAAGATAAAGATCAAAAAGGTCTTAGGCTAAAAAATTATGCTTCTTTAGCAAAATCTAACATTAAATTCATTGAAGAGAACTTTTGGAAAAGTTCACAAGAGATAAAAGACAAAGATGAAAGATTAAGATTCTCAGTTTTAATTCATGACCTAAAAAGATCAAGTGAAATCAAAGATATTTTAAAAATTAGTTCAGAGATGGAAGATATTCTAAAAGAAACTGATGGAAAAAGAGACATTAGTTTCAAAATACCTCGAGTTCATGATGATATTAGAGGTGAATTAGTAGCCGATATTGAAGAATTAAAAACTTGTTATAATTCACAATGTTACCGAAGTTGTATTATTATTTGTGGAAGATTATTAGAAATTGGTCTTCACAGAAAATACTTTGAAACTACTGGCAGAGATATTTTAGAAAAAAGTCCCGGAATTGGTTTAGGAAATTTAGTTGCAAAACTAGTTGATAAGGAAGTAAAACTAGATCCAGGTTTAACTCAACAAATACATTTAATCAACAATGTAAGAATTTTCTCAGTCCACAAAAAACAAAGACCATTTTACCCTTCAAAGGCCCAAGCTCATGCTACAATCCTTTTCACATTAGACATTTTAGAAAAACTTTTTTAAACTCTCATTAATTCTAAACAAACATGCCATTCGCAGTAACTCATGTATTAATAACAATAATAATCATCGATCTATTCAGAAAGATCATTCTTAAGAAAAAAAATTTCCCTTTACATTTAGTTTTAATTGGTGGTATTGCAGGACTTTTACCAGATATTGATGTTGCAGTTTTCTGGTTATTACAAACTTTCTCAAGTATTGGAATAGAAGAAGTACACAAAGTGTTCACACACACTTTAATTATTCCTTTAGTTATCTTTTTAGCTTCACAAATAACTTTGAAATGGAAAAAAATATCTCAACCTCTTTTAGTAATTAGTGCTGGATACACAATACACTTACTTTTAGATTCTATATTTTATGGATCTCCTTTATTTTATCCATTTTCAAATACAATGTTTGGAATTAATTTATTATCTATGATTAGTTTCGATGCTACTGTATTATATATGAGCATTGATGCAGTAATTCTTGTAACTTGGTTACTTTATGAATGGAGAGCAAAAAACATTCGGGACTACATATGAAAATTATTTTAGATCCAAAAAAAAGTATTGAAGAAAATGCTACTATTTATTATGATAAATCAAAAAGAGCAAGAAGAAAGCTTGAAGGTTTAAATGTTGCAATAGAAAATACAAAGAAAAAAATTCTAAAATTAGATAAAAACAAACCTAAAGAAAAAAAGAAACTAAAAGAAGCGCCAGAAAAAAAATGGTACATGAAATTCAGATATTTTACTTCTTCAGAGGGATTTTTATGTATTGGTGGAAGAGATGCAACTACTAATGATATAATTGTCAAAAAGCATGCAGAAAAAGGTGATTTAGTTTTTCACACTGAAATGAGAGGTTCTCCTTTTTTCATAGTTAAATCTGAAGGTAAAGAAATTCCACAAAGTACAAAAAAAGAAGCTGCAATTGCAACTGCTGCATTTTCTAGAGCTTGGAGAGAAGAACTTGGAACTGCCGAAGTTTATTCCATACAACCTGACCAAGTAAAAAAAGAGCTAGGATTACCTAAAGGAACTTTTATGATTCATGGAAAGAGAGAATACTACAAACCAATAATAAAACTTTATGTTACATTAAACAAAGAAAATTATTTAGAATGCACTCCAATTAAATCAGAATTCACATTAAAATTTGGAGGAAAAATTTCAGACTGTGCAAAAGCAATAAAAAAACGAATTGCTTACAAACATGAGATTAATTATCCTTTAGATGATATTATTAGAATATTACCTGGAGATTGTTCTTTAGAAAACTAATCCGGATCTGGGAGGATTCGAACCCCCGACCTATTCCTTAGGAGGGAATCGCTCTATCCAGACTGAGCTACAGATCCATAAAACAAAAGAAAAAACAATAACTTTTAAACTTTATCCTTTGATATAAATTTTCTTTCCAGAATCCATTGCATTTAATAATCTTGCACCTAGTTCACTTTTCTTATTTACTTTAACTTCCCCTTTCTTACTTGATGTTGAGGTAAACAAAAATTCATCTTCAATAAAAACATCTACCATTTTTCCAGGTGTATCAATATTAAAAATTAAACTTTTACCTCTTTCACTTGCATGATAACCAATTCTCTTTTGCACTTTCCTCGTAGTATCTTCTAATGCCGCTACATCAACACTAATACCTAATTTTTTTTCAATAGCAGCAATATTTACACCTTTACTACCAATAATTTTAGCTTTATCTTTCTTTGGCACATAAACTCTAACTTTATGTTCACCTAAAACTTCAACTTCAGCACCTTTACTATATCTACCAAATTCTTTTAGAACTTGTTTTTCTGCTAAAGCTTTCATAGGTGTTTTTCCAGATTCTTTAGTTACAGGTATAACAACAGTTTCTTCTCCATAGGAATAGATTTCAAACATTAACTTTTGATTTGCTAGATCTCTAATTTCAATAACAGGTCTTGCTAAATCTGCTTCAATCATACCAGAAGGAACTTTCACAACCATTTTCAAAACAAACACTTGTCCAATTCCACCATCTTCAATAAAAATAATTGTATCTAAAACTGAAGGAATCATTCCAACTTCCATTCTTCCAATAAATCTTTGGATAGTATCAATTGGTGAAGCTGCATGTAAAACTCCAATAACAGAACTTCCTCCTAACCTAATATCAATATACAATTGAAAATCTGGAGAATCTCTCATTTCATCAAATATAACATTATCAGGTCTTGATAAAAACAAAATATCATGTATTTCTTCACTAGTTCCAAAGTTTTTTGAATATTGTGTTATATCATCTCCTAATAATAAATCTCTAGGTGATTCTAAAGTTTTAGTAACTCTTCCACTCTTTGCATATTCCTCTGCAAGTGCTGAAGCAAAAGTACTTTTACCAGAACCTACTTCTCCAGAAATAATTATTCCAGAGGATCTTTCCTTAATTCTCTCCATAACTTTTTCAGGAATATCATATTTACTCAAATCTAATTTCACTAAAGGTTTCACTGCAGTAATTTCCATAGCATCTGCTACAGGTGGCCTAACAATAACAATTCTATAATCTTTATATTGTACAATTGTACTACTAGTTCTAGAAATTTCAATAAAAGATCTTTCATCTTCTTCAGTTTTTTCAATAATTTCATCAACAATTTCTTGCAACCTTGCATTATCCATTACTTCATCTTCTAATTTTTCCAAAGACCATTCACCAGGATGCCCTTTTTTTCCATAAGGATAAGTACCTACTCTCAAATGCACAGACATTGTGTGCTCATCAAAGAATTTTTCTAGTTCTAACATAAATTTTCACTAGATTTTAAATTATATAAAACTTCTGCTAGAATAAAACTTATTAATGAAAAAGAATTTAAAGAAAATATGAAATTTAACTGGAAAAAAATAATTGGAGCTAGTTTGTTGATTTGGATTATTCAATCTATTGTAATATTCCTTACCTGTGGCTGGCTTTTCAACTGGGTTTATCAAATTGAGCCTATTATTTGGTTAGACATGGCTGCAATGTTTACATTGACTAATACAATTGCAATGTACTCTGCAAGTTTATTAGGAGCATTCCTATTTGTTATGGTTTTCAACATACTATACAAAGGAATTCCAAAAAAAGGTTTAGAAAAGGGTATAGTTTATGGTCTTTTAGTTTGGCTAGTTGCACCATTAACTGGAATGATAACAATGCCTTTTTACATGACTGTTGCTTGGACTGTAATAATATACTGGCTAATACAGGCTTTAGTTCTATACATAATTAAAGGTGCTATTGTTGGATACATCTTTAAAAAATAATTTTTTTATTTTTTAGTTATATTTATAAAACCACATACACTCTTATCATTCAATGAAAAAAATAATTTTAATCATTTTTATTTTACTATTTTTAACTTCCTGTAAAACTGAAACTTATGAAGGAGTTACTCCTGTCTATGTAACATTTTATTCTCACAACGAAGAAACTTGGGACAAATTAATCAAAAATTATGAAGATTATCAAACTTACAGAGAAAATCTTATAGAAAGAGTTGATATAATCAAAGAATATAATGCAACATTAAACTGGCAAACAGACCACACTGTTTTAGAATTAATGATAGAATATGAAAATCCAGAATTAATGGAAATAACAAATAACAAAAACATTCTCAGATATATGTCAGAAGATAAAGAAATATTTATTGATCCTCATACTCATTTATTTAATTTGGCAGATATTGCATACTTAATTGAAGAACTTGGCGTACAACCTTCAGAGATTGTTGGAGGAACTAGATTCAGAGAATGTACAGAAGAAGGATCTTTCGACTTCATAAGTTGGCATGATGAAATTTTATTAAATCCACAGGGATCAATAACTGGGCTAGACTATGACTATACCTGGAAACCAAAAATATTAACTGTTCCTGGAATTGGTGGACATTTTTTCGATGAAATGTCTACAGGTATTTGGAAACCTGGTGACAATGAAAATTTCTATGAACACTCAGATTCAAACCCACTGATATACATTGGACAAGGAAATCCACACTACAAAAATACTTTAGGAGATGAACATGCAAGTGGTGCTTTAGTTTTACAGGAAGATGGAGAATACATAATTGAACTTATAGAGAAAATAAAAAATGAAGAACTAGAACCTGGAAAACTTTACACAGCTTCTATCCACTTAAGAGATAATATTCAATCCGATGCTGGTGCAAATACAAATGAAGGTTTAACTGAAATTTTAGAAGTTTTACAACCTTATGTTGATGAAGGATCAATTATTTACAAAGACTATGAAACTATTGCAAGTTTATGGTTAACTGAGTATGAAAAAGAGACTTACACAGTATCTTATGAAAATTTTAAATTATATGAAGAAAATCTTGCAGAAGTAGAAGAATATTGTTCAGAGCTTTCTACCAACAACTAAAAAAGCAGTATGTCCTAGCATATCAGATTTAGGTCTTACTTTTCTTCCTTGAAAAAACCATTCTCTTTCCATTAACTCAACAACTTTATCCACATACACACCTTGAACTCTTTCAACAAAATCCATAACTTGTTTTATAGTAGGCAAATAAACTACAAATGTCCCACCATTTTTCAAACAACTATAGTCTACTTTCCAAGGTTCAGGTAGATCTAAAGTTAGAATATCTACATTTTTTTCATCTATTCCTTCATAAACATTTTTTTCTTTCAAAGTAACATTCTTAGCTCCTAAAAACTTAACATTTTTTTCAGCAATTTTCAAATGATCCTTTCTCATTTCATAACTAACAACTTTCTTTGCATATCTTCCCATAACACATGCTAAAACACCACAACCAGCTCCAGCATCTACAACTAAAGAATTTTTATCAACACCTGAATTAATTAAAATATAACCTAGATCTTTCAAAACCAAAGTCTGTGGCCCTCTTTTTATTTTTTTCAATTGATCTGTAAAATTAGCATCATAAATAAAAAACTCATTTCCGTTATGACTTTTAACAAAACCTTTAGCTTTTTTTATATCAGCTTCTTTTACAACTCCAAACTGATTTTGTGAATCTCCAGATTTCCAATAAAATTTCTTATTATTTTTTACTAAAACTTTCTTTATCATATATAACTAGAATTTAACTTTGTTTTTAAACCTTACCAAAAAAATAAAAAATTATTTACTTCTTTTTTTTAATAAATCTCCAAAAGCATCATCATTTATCAAATAAAATTCATATACTATGTCTAAACCCTTATCAACAATTTTATGTTCTTCTATTATTCCTACCAAATCATCATAAGATAAATTATCTTCACTAATTTTCATATTCTTAATACTTCTTAAATCATCAAACCATTTTTTAAAATAAGTTCCTCTCAAATTATCAAATAAATAACTTTTTACATCTTTTATAGGACATTCTTGACTAACAAATTCTAAACCACCATTATCCTCAAACCTATATAAAATTCTTCCTGCAAATAATTCTTCAGTACAATCTAAACTTTTTGAGCTAAAATATATTTTTTCTGTACCTAACTGATTTAATCTATCTTCAATTTTCATTTTTTTATCTCCTAATATTCAAAAAAATTAAAAATACTAATATTTAAACCTTACCAAATCCAAGGAATCAACCTATCACTTTCTTTAACATACTTATCATACTTTTTACCAAACTTTTCTCTCAAATAATACTCTTCCCTAATAATCCTTAAAACTGTTACAGGTAAGATAAACATTAAAGTTGAGATCACACCTAACAAAGAAGAAAAAAATCCAGCAAAACCTAAAAATATAAAAATATTTGCCAAATACATAGGATGTCTCAAATGTTTATAGATTCCTTTCTGTATAATCTTATGTTTATTTTTAATTTTAATATTAACATCAAAAAACTCTCCTAACAATTTTCGAGTATAAATCCTCAACAAAACCCCTAGTAAAAATACTAAACCAAAAGTCAAAAACAAATACACAGGAAAATTAAATATTCTAAAATAAAAGAATTCTAATATAGAAATTACAACAGAAAATGAATAGGCAAACAAAAATAACCAAAAGGTTAACCACTCTTTTACTTTAATCATACAATTATTATTTCCCAAAAGGTTTTAAAATTATTTATATACTTTATCATTATGATCAAAATCTTCAACAATAACAATTTTATTCCTTTCATCAATAGAAAACACTAGAACAAAATGTTTATCTATATGAACTCTTTTAAAATTTTTCAAAGAAAACCTTAAATTTTTATATCTATTTGGATCTGTAATGATTTCTTTAAGCTTACTAGAAATAATTTTTAATTTTTTTCTATCTCTTTTAGATAATTTTTCAAAAATTTTGTCAACTTTAGGTTTAACATGAAGTTTATATTCCATATCTTTTTTTAAAGTCTTTAATGCTCCCTACTTTGATACCTTTCTGTTTCTTTATTTTCATAAGTTTTTTAACATATTCAGGTTTCAACTCAGGTTCCATATAGTCATTTTCATATACTTGTACTACAAAATCAATAGCATCAGATTTATTATTAAATCCATTTTGTGCTTTTACAATATTTAGCACTTGGTTTGTTCTTTTTTTTATATCTATCATTGCTTTGACCATATATATCACATATATACTTATATACCTCCAATATATAAACTTAATCATTCTAAAAATAAAGAGATTAAAAAAGCTTGACTAAGAAAAACTGAAAATTTTTCAGAAATTATTCTACTGTAACACTCTTCGCCAAATTCCTTGGCTGATCAATTTCACAACCATTCAACTTAGCAATATGATAAGCTAATAGTTGCAAAGGTATTACATTAACTATTGGACTAAGCTCCCATCTTACCTTTGGGACTAAAATAATATCATCAGCTAACCTTTCAATATCGTCATTAACTTCATCACAAACACAAATTATTTTTCCTTTCCTACTTTTCACTTCTTCCATATTAGAAATTACTTTTGAAAAAACATTATCTTTTGTAACAATAAATACTGAAGGAACACTTTCATCAATTAAAGCAATAGGTCCATGTTTCATTTCTCCGGCAGGATAACCTTCAGCTGGAATATAAGAGATTTCTTTCAACTTCAAAGCACCCTCCATAGCTACCGGAAAATTAATATCTCTTCCCATAAATAAAAAATACTTTGCATCTTTATATTTCTCAGCAACATTTTCTACAGAATTTTTTTCCAAAAATCCTTTCACTACATCTGGTAACTTTTTCAAATCATCAATAATATCGGATCTATAATAAGGACTCTTGTTAAAAAATAAATTCAAAAGAATAAATGCAACAATTTGGGATGTAAAAGCTTTCGTTGATGCTACTCCTATTTCAGGTCCAGCATGTAAATAAATTCCTTGACCACATTCTTTTGCAATAGAAGAACCAGTAACATTAACAATACCTGCAACTTTCGCTCCAACTTTTTTTGCTAATCTAATTGCCTCTAAAGTATCAGCAGTTTCACCTGATTGAGATATTGCAATAACTAAATCACTACTATATAACATAGGTTCTCTATATCTAAATTCAGAAGCTTGTTCAACAATTACAGGAATATGACTTTTTCTTTCAAGGATATATTTTGCAACTAAAGCTGCATAAAAACTTGTACCACAAGCAACAAAAACAATTCTATTCACATCTTCCTTGCTAACTGAAATTCCATCAATATTTCTTATTTTCCCTCTAAAACAATCTTTAATAGTATCACACTGTTCAAAAATTTCTTTCAACATAAAATGTTCATAACCACTTTTTTGAATTGTTTCAATACCATAAGGAATTGTTTCAATTTCAACATTCAAATTAAATCCTTTAAAATCTTTAACAACATAACTATCTTTAGAAATACAAACCATTTGCATCTCATCTAAATAAACAACATTCTTAGTATAATCTAAAAATGGAGAAGCATCACTACCTAAAAAAAACTCATTTTCACCAATTCCTAAAACTAAGGGAGAACCTTTCTTTGCACAAATAATTTGGTCATGTTCTTGATGTAAAGCTACAATTCCAAAAGCTCCATCAATTTTTGTTAACATTTTCCTAAAAGCTTCTTCAAAATCACCATTATAAAAATATTGAATTAATTGTGCAATAACTTCTGAATCAGTTTCAGATTTAAATTCATAACCATATTTTTCTATCAACTCTTTTTTAAGTTTACTATGATTCTCAATAATCCCATTATGTATAATAGCTATCTTACCATCCATTGAAGAATGAGGATGCGAATTAATGTGATTTGGCTGCCCATTTGTGCTCCATCGCGTATGTGCTATCACTACATTACCAACTTTATTTTTAGATAATTCGATAAGTTGTTTTACTTTTCCCTTTGTCTTTATAGTTTCTATTTCGCCATTTTGAAGTAATGCAAGCCCAGCAGAATCATAACCTCTATATTCTAATCTTTTCAAACCTTCAAGAACAATAGGAACACCATTTCTTCTCCCATAATAAGCTGTAATTCCACACATAACTTATTCTCAAGAAATTCAATTTATAAACTTTCTGAAACTATTCTTCTAATTAAAACCTTTTTCTAATTCTTCTAATTATTTTCTTAATTTCTTCAAAATCATCACTAGAATTATTTTTCTTAGCTTTCTTTTTCTTTACCATCCTTATTACTATGTTTTAACTTATATTTTAATATTTTGATTTCTTCCTTAAGCTTAAAATTTTCCTCCTTTTTTCTTTCTACATAAAAAAGCAATTGATCTAAATCTTCATTATTATCATCTCTTATCTTTGACTCAACATAATAATAACCAATAATATATATCGAAGGTAGAATAATAACTTCTAACTGTAACACCATTGTTGAATATTCTGGAACATCATAAATTAAATATATAAAAATTCCAGCTACAATTGTTGCACCTAAAGTTATTACAACTTTCAAATCTCTCAAATTCATAATTCACCAATAAAAAATACTATAATTAAAAATTTCTATACTAAAAACACACTAAAAGAACAGAGGAGTCACAAATACTTCAACTAAACCTGCAACAAGAATAACTAATACTGCCAAAATAATTAAATCAATAGAATCTTTCATAATTTTCTTAAACTGTTCACCTTCAAATTCTCTATGCAACATAGCTACAGAAATCAAACCACCTGCTAAACCTCCAATAAAATATCCTAAAATTTCAAAAACTCCATGCATCATATATCTTAACAAACCCATTGAAAAAATATGAAAATATCCAGCAACTTTAATCAAACCAAAACTTTCTGCATACTGAGACATATTAGTTCTAATAAAATTTCCAATAGCTGCACTAATTACTGATGCATTCCAAGTCAAAATAAAAATTGCTCCTGCTCCAAAGAAAAATGAAAACAAAATACAAAATGTTAAAACTTTCAAATTATTAACAACAATTACAGATAAAAAGTTCCATGCTGTAACACTACCTGTAGTTGCTCCACTATTTACTGCTTGTATTGTAGAAATTTGTGAAGCAAATAAATCATAAATAATTTCAGAAGGTAAGAACACATACCAAATAGACATTGCCAAAACAGACCCTAAAAATAAATACATAAAAGCTCTCAAAGCTCTAAAATGTGACCCAGGTAAATTATCTGTACTTTTTAATTTCAAATCTTTATATGCTTCAAACTTCAAGGTTTTATAGATCAAAGGCAACGCTGCAAACACAATTAAAAATACTAAGATCAAACTAGCTTCACTTCTAAATATCCACAGACTTAAAAAAGTTGCAACAGATGCATACAAAAATCCTAGCATAAAAACATACCATGGAGAATTCTCAGCTTGTTTAACCCCTATTAATGATTCTAGAACCATACCTAATTAACTAATTAAAGAGTTTATAAAATTTTTGTATATTTAACCATAAAATAAATTACTCATAAGAAAACTTCTTGTCTTTATATTCTCAAAAAAATAAAAAAAATTATTTTTTTACTTCTTCTAATTTCTGTTGCCATTCATATAAACTTAATCTTCTAACTTCTTCTCCATGAATCACTTCGCCATTAATTAACTTCAACAAAATATATGGAGCTGCACAATCTAAACAATTTGTTCTCTTTCCAAACTGACAATATCCCTTTTTATCCCACAATGCCAAACAGAATTCCAATTCACCAATATACTTTTCTTTCATACCTAAATATAAATATAAAGAAATATATAAAAATTGTGGATCTCAATAACTTTTCGCTATATACACCATATGCTTTGCATTACTTCCACAAACTACACATTTTTGTCCTTTTTTAACTTTATCTTCTTTCGGATACAAAGTTCCACAAACTCTTCCACCTTGAGTTTCTGCCTTCATTTCCTCTTCACATTTCTCTCCATCCATCTCTACAGAACAAAAGGGAACTTTTACAAAACCTCTATGTTCTTTCATTATTTTCACTAATTCTTTCAATGTACTTGCTTCTCTAATATTTCCTTTAAAATATTTCTTAGCTTTCTTTTCAATTTCTTTATCCAGCTCTTTAGCTTTTGATGAAATTACTCTTTTCAAATTACTTACACTAACTTTTTCTTTCTTTCCACCTGTTCTCAATTTCAAACTAACACTTTTTTCATCAACTTCTTTAGGACCAACCTCTAACCTTAAAGGTACTCCTTTTAATTCCCAATGATTATATTTAGCTCCTGGACTTTCATAATCTCTATCATCCAGCTTAACTTTATATCCCATTTTTTGAATATCTTTTTCTAATTTCTTACACATTGTCAAAACTTTCTTTGTTAAGTCTTTTTTATTACTAAAAATAATAGGAACGATAACAACTTGTACAGGTGCAAATTCAAAAGGTAAAACTAATCCATTATCATCACCATGGATCCCTACCATTGCTGCAAATATTCTCCAAATTCCAGGCCCAAAACAAGTTTGATATACTAATTTTTGTTTACCATCTTTTGCTTTAACTCTGATATCATAAGCCTTAGCAAAATTAGTTCCTAAATCATGTGTAGACCCTAATTGATTCCTTTTTCCATCAGGCATTACAGTATCTGGTGTAAATGTATCATCAGCTCCCAAGAATTTATCCCACTGTGGTCTCTTAAAATAATAAAATGGAATCTTTGCCTTACTACCAATTACAATATCACAAGTTTCCAAATCTTTTTCAATTTGATCCAATGCTTCTTGATGTTCATTATATCCATTATGAGTTTCAAAAAACATAAACTCTCTTCCTCTAATAAAAGGCCTTGTAGTCATTTCATTTCTAAAAACTGAATTTCTACTTTGATAAGCCAAGAATGGAAGATCCCTATGGCTTCTAAACCACAACGAATACATTGGATAAATTTGTGCTTCACCTGTTGGTCTCAACGCAAATCTTTCTTCAATTTTTTTATCTCCTGCTTCAGAAACCCAAAAAACTTCTGGTGTAAACCCTGCATGTTCTTTTTCTTTCATCAAATCTTTTTCTTTAACTGCAGTTGGAAATCTATAAGGCAAATGTCCTTGCATTTCAATTTCTTTTTCAAGTAGATCATAAATTTTTCTAATAACCATATAAGCCCATGGCTTTTGGACAATAAAACCTTGAATACCAAATCTTATATCTGAAAGATCTGCTTTCTGTAAAATCTGAGTATACCACTCAGAAAAGTCTTCGTCCTTTTTTACTGTTAAGCCCATTTCGTTTTCTGCCATAAATTAATATTTATTTAAAGAACTTTATATAATTATCTCTTAGCAAATTTTATCAAAAATTTATAATGTTTAGGATACAAATTTTCCATTTCTTGCCAAACTAAATTTTCCGAGAATATAGCTTCTTGATTGTTACTAACTCTAAAATTATTCCAAATATGAAAAAGTTCATGCAATGTTATTGCTTCAATAAACTTTTTTTTATTTTCCCTATTAAAATTTTTTATTAAATCACTAACAATTTCTTCACAAAAATAAATAACATTCCCTCCTTTCATTTCAGCAACAAAACAAGGTGTTTTATTTAGATGTTTTCTAAGATTCATCATATCCAACATACGAGAAAACCTTCTTTTTTCTAAAAACAAAACAATTGGTTGACTAATATTTTTAGGAAAATTTAGAACTGTATCACTAACAACTAATTCAATATCACCTTTTTCCATAAAAATAATTAAAACAAATCTAAATTAAATAACTTTCTATCAAAAAATACTATCAATTGTGTCAACTGTATCATCAATAATAACATAACCTCTTCTACCTTTTTCAATATTTTCAGTAGGTTCTTTATCTTCTCTATATTCACTCCAATCTTCCACAGGTAATTCATAAGGAATACCTTGATCTCTTCTATTATCTTCTTCTCTCTTAATCCTATCAATTATAAAAGGAGGAACATATACACCCACACAAGAAAAACTTCCATCTGAGAAATATTTATCGAACATTTGTGCTCACAATTTTTACAATAATTTATAAGTATTTAAACCTTAGCATAGTAACAGAAAAGTATTTATAAACTAAAGTAGATTTGATTAAAATTAAGGGCTTATAGCATAACTTGGATAGTGCGACTGGCTTCGGACCAGTTGATGGGGGTTCAAATCCTCCTAGGCCCATTTTATTAAAAAAAAGAATTAATTACAATCTATTACACTAAAAAACTCATGTGTATTTATTTTCTCAGTAAAATGTCTATTACATCTTTGTCCATTTGTCCAAAAAGCTTCAGTACCTTCCCAAGTTTGGTTTAAATAATCTGCTTTATAGAAAACAGCTCCATCTGTAGGATCATTCCTAACTTTTCCACCTAAAACATCAACTACAGCTTTATACGCAGCTTCAACTTTTGCAACATCTCTAAAATGTGGTCCATCAGCAACTACTGTAATTTCATCATTTTCTCCTTCAAAGTTTTGTAAATATCTTGAATAATTTACAACAGCTTCAAAAGCACCAGGTTCAGTAATAATACTTTTCAATTTACTTCTATCTCCATGTCTTCCAAAGAAATGTCTTGTTCCATTCTCATTATCATAATTCCATCTATTCAAAACTGCAAAAGCAATTGCTTCAAAACCATCAGCATAATCATCTATACTATCAGCTCTTCTATCATATGAACCTTCTAAATAAACTACTCTTGTAACATAAGCCAAATCTTCAGTACTCAAACCATAATCACCAATATCATTTAAAACTCTTCTATCATTCTCTAAACTTCCAAGTTTTCCTTCTAATTGTCTCCTTCCAATTATATTTCCAACTCTATCTCCAAGACTACATCCAGAAGCACTCTCTTCAGCTCTTTGTTCAACTCTTGTTTCATTACCTGAATCTGAACTATCATACAAATGTCCTAAGTTACCTAAACTCAACAGTCCTAATACACCAGCTGCTGCTCCTAATAATTTTGTTCTTGTTTTCATTGTCCACTATCTCCATTTCTTCTTTCAATTCTATAACCATCTAATTCTGCAATTTGTTCTAAAAAAGGCATATAAATTTCTGGACTTCTTTCCATTTTTGCTTGTAACTCAGCATCTTCATCTCCTAATATATATGAAGTTGGATTAATTACTCTTCCACCTACACCATCTTTCAACTGAAAATGTGTATGAGGATATTCACTTCCATTAATTATTCCATCATTACCAATACAATTACCTGAACAACCACATTCTCCAACAACTGTATCTAAACTAACTAAGTCACCAGATTCTAAATCTGAAGCTTCGTTTAAGTGAATCAAAGTTGCTTCTTTTCCATCAGCTAATTTAATTCTAATACCATAACCATTTAATTCATCATTAATATGAGATCTAACTCTACCAACTCCAGGAGAATAAACATCATCTCCAATATCACAAGCATCATCAATTCCTCTATGAGATCCACCAGGTCTATAAACTCCAAAAGGAGCATTTACATCAAAATTATCAACAATATCTTGCCCATCATTTTTTGAAGGAGCTTGGAATCTACCATACTTCTCAATAGCTTCTGCTTCTGTCAAAGTATTATCTTGATAAATATCTAAAATATCATCTACAATTCTACCAATTCCACCAAATACAGCTTCTCTTGGAACTTCAGGAATCACCATCAAACCTGTCAAACCAGCTAAAATTCCAGCTCTTGCATTTACAGGAACACTATCCCATTTTGAAGAAATATCCTCAACTTTCTCTTTTAGAGAACCTCTTAGCATTTCATAATTAGTTACACCTAAAGCAGCCATACCAGTCCAAAAAGCGCCAGTTTCAAGCCATTCAGGCAAATTTGCTATATTATCAATACCTTCAACTCCAGAATGAATTAATCCAATTGCAGCTAAATTAGGCAAAATATAAGGTCCAACTTTATCTACACCATCTCTAACTTTAGGAGCTAAAAATTTAGCACCACCTACAATTCTTGGAGCCATATAGGTTCCAGCAATTTTAAGTCCTCTACCTGTAGCACAAGCACCATCAACAGCACAACTTCCTAACCATTTAGCGAAAGCCCTCGCTGGATGTTCATCATTATTAGTTTTTTGTTCCATAATTCTTTCCTCTATATTTTTTTCATAACAGGAACTTATATTTAAATCTTTCTATATGTAACTACTTATCAAGGACAAAGAAGACCAAATTGGCCTTATTTATCATTAAACCAATAACTATATAAATAAGAGAGCTTCCCTAAATATAATACGCCCGCCACGAGAATACTCAATGGAGCGTATGAATCATTCAAGCTATGAGCTTGAGAGTTAGTGTCGCGGGCAATAGCTTAATATTACAATAAAAAGGCAAAATTCAGAATTAGATCATACTCAATTACGATCATTCACGTTTAACAAGTTAGAAAAAAGAGGAAATATAGCTAATTTGCTAAGCTTCACAAGAAATAAGTAAAACTGTAAGATTTAAGAGAATTCTGAATACTTTGCCATTAAGGAGAAAAAAAATGGGAAAAATAAGTCCAGTGTCAGCAAAATATATTGTTCATACTGAAATAGAAATAGAAGGTACTGTTGATAGACCAGACATAATTGGAGCTATCTTTGGTCAAACTGAGGGACTATTAGGTTCCGATCTAGAACTAAGAGAGTTACAAAAATCAGGTAGAATTGGTAGAATAGAAGTAATTAGTAATATCAAAAGTGGTAAAACTATTGGTACAATTACAATTCCATCAAGTCTAAACAAAACTGAAACTGCTGTTGTTGCAGCAGCTATGGAAACTATCCAAAGAATAGGACCTTGTAATGCAAAAGTCACAATCAAAAAAATAGAAGATGTAAGAATTTCAAAAAGAAACTTCGTAATTTCAAGAGCAAAAGAACTATTAAAAGAGTTCACAGATAAAATTCTTCCAGACAGTCAAGAAATAACTGAAGAAGTTGCTAAATCTGTTAGAATGATGGAAGTCCAAGATTTTGGACCAAACAAGCTTCCAGCAGGACCAGCAATAAATGAATCTGAAGAGATTATTCTTGTTGAAGGAAGAGCTGATGTCTTAAACTTACTAAAATGTGGATTTAAGAATGCAATTGCTTTAAATGGAACTTCTATACCTCCATCTATCATACCATTATGTGAAAAGAAAACAGTTACAATTTTCGTTGATGGTGATAGAGGTGGAAATTTAATTATCAGAGAAATTATGAGTGTAACTGATATTGATTTCGTAGTAAAAGCACCAGATGGAAAAGAAGTTGAAGAATTGACTAAAAAAGAAATTCATAAAGCTTTGAGAGGAAAAATAACTGCTGAACAAGCAAAGTTAGAGTTAAAAGACTCACCAACTCCAAGAACAACTATTTCAAAGAGAAATGGGAATACAAAACCTGTTCAAAGACCAGCTAACAAACAATATCAAAGAACACAATCTACACAGAGATCTTATCCACAAAGACCTGTTAGAAAAGCAATTGTTCCTGAAGAAAAAAAGAAACAATTCAAAAAGTTGTTAGAAGATCTTGTTGGTACAAGAGGAGCTTTTATTCTTGATGAGAAAATGAAGATTCTTGGAAAAGTTCCTTCAGCAGAAATTGAAAATACTCTTAGAAGTTTAAAGGATATAAATGCAATAATTTTTGATGGAGTTATTACAAAAAATATTTCAATTCTTGCAGAGAGAAATAAAGTTAAATTTTTAGTAGCAATGGATACCAAAGTTACAAGTAATGAAACAAAGGTAAACATTTTTACTAAAAAAACACTTTAATTTTTTTATTTTTCATTAAATTTATAAATTCTAACTAAATTATAAAAAATATGATTTTTATAAAAAAAGTTAAAAGAGAACACTTATATTCCCAAAGACAAATTATGAGATTAAATTCTGAATGTTTTCCTGAAGATAACAGAGATTTAGAAACTCAAAAAAAATGGTTACTATCTAATGCAGGTCCAAGAAATAATTACTATGTTGCTTTTAATGATGAGAAACAAACTATTGGATATATTCTTTGGAAAGAAAATGGTGGATTTAGAGAAGAAGCTATTTTAGAATTAGAACAAATTGGAGTTACAGAAACTTACAGAAATCAAGGTGTAGCTTCAAAATTAATTCAAGTTTCTCTAAAAGATTATATTAAAACAATTCTTGAACCACAAGAAAGAACATTGAAATTAGTAACTCTTACTACAGGTGTTGAAAATGAAGCACAAAGACTCTACAAAAAAGTATTAGGTGCAGAACAAGTTGCAACATTACCAGATTATTATGATGGTGATGAATTAATAATGTTCGCAAGAAAAGATACAATTGAAAAAAAATTAAATTTTTAGTTAATGTAGGCCATCCAAGGTGGATGCCAATCACAACAACAGTTTAACCCCAACTCTTCCTCAGGATCGCGACCTTACAAGCGTCAACAACATTACTTAGAGCTGCTGCATTCCTGCCCTGACTCGATTCATAATATTATCAACCCTGTAAGACGAGCCTTCACAGTCCAAGCTGAGACTGTCATTACAATTGACACCGCCCTTAGACTTCAGTCCACCATATAGCCGACTTGTGGTACAGGTGACGGCTAAACACCCACCTAGCCTACGAAAAGATTAACTATTACCTCTCTTATAAAGCTTTCTAAGTGAATAAATTTATAAATAACTAATACTAGTCTTAAAATATGTTTTTTAAAAGAGGGATAGCAGAAAACAAATTTATAATAATTTCAATACTAATTTTTGTTTCACTTACTTTAATAGTTATTGCAATTTTTAATCCAACAATTACTGGAAATACAATTGCTTGTACTGATTCTGATGGTGATTCTTATTATCTTGAAGATTGTTCAATTGAAGAATATGGATGCAGTTCAGAAGAAGCTTTAATTTCAACTTCTAGCGATGAAGATACAATAGATGTTTATGAAAATTATATTGTTTACCAAAGTGATCTTGATGGTAGCTTAAACATTTATCTTTATGACAAATCTACTGATACAACAACCCAAATAACTTCCAATACAAATATTAACATGAATCCAAAAGTTTATGGAAACCGAATTGTCTATCAAAGCAGAGCTACTGGCAATTGGGATATTTTTATTTATAATATAGATTCTCTAAATACTATGAGAATTACATCTAATTCTACAAATCAAGTTTCTCCAGACATTACTGATGATTGGATAGTTTGGTCTGATGTTAGAGATGGTAACTGGAACATTTATGGATATGAACTTGCTACAGGAACAGAAACAGCTTTAGTAACAACTACTGGAGATCAAAGTAACCCAAGAGTTCATGGAGATTATTTAACTTATGTAGGAAATCAAGGAGGGTCACAAGATGTTTTCCTTTATAGACTAAGCACAGCTACAACAACTCAAATAACTTCTTCTTCAGCAAAAGAAAATGCTCAAGACACTGATGGATCTTATGTTGTTTGGCAAACAAATGAAGCAGGTCATCTTGACATTTACGCTTACAATATTTTTGATGCAGAAACAATTTCTATAGCTACATCAACAACGAATGAGAGAATTCCTTCTGTATATGACTCAAAAATTATTTACATGGATGATAGTTCTGGAGATTTTAATATAAAACTTTATGATATTTCAACTGCAACAACTTCTCAAATTACAAATGAAGAATCTGACCAAATAGTTCCAAAGATTTGGGGCTCTTCATATTATTGGGTTGATGAAAGAAATGCTAATAAAGATATTTTCACATCAACAAGTGAAGATTCATGTGACATTGTAACAGGTGATTGTAATGATGAAGATGACTCTATAAATCCTGGTGTTGAAGAAACTTGTGATGATGGGATTGACAATGATTGTGATGGTGAAATTGATGATGGTTGTGAAGCTTCTGAAACAACAAATGAAACTACAACTACAGAAGGTACAAATGAAACTACTACTGAAGACACAAATGAGACTACTGCATCTACAGAAGAGATTATTTCTTGTTTATATGAAGGAATTGATTATAGTTTCTGGGCAGATGAATCTCTTTCAGAAATATTAAACTCTGCTGCTGATGGAACAAGCACTTACATGTTAAATTATGGAGACGGTACTTGTGGTTCTACAACAGCTTTAACATTTTATCTTTATAGTACTTACACTGAAGATGGAGTCACATATTATACAAATGCTTTAGAAGAAACTCTCGAAGGTTTTATAGAAAATTATCCAGAAGAAGGTTTTGATTTAGGTTATACACCTTGGACTGCAACATGGCCAGGCGTAGATACTTATTACTATTTTATTGCTGAAACATCAGGAGGCCAAATGGTTGCTGGTGACACTATGTTAGTTTGTGAAACTGAGGCTTGTGAAGGAACTAGTATCACCGTTGCTGACATTGATAATTATATAACAACAGCTACAACAACTGAAGAAGACACTACTGATTATGATGAAACTTATGAAGAAGAAGAGGAAGAAGTAGTAGAAGAAATAGATTGTTCTTCTATGTGGGACTGTTCCTCTGTTGCTTGGACTGATTGTGAAGATGGTTATACTTACAGAGACTTAGAATCTTGTACTAATCCAGATTTTGATCTTTACCCAGAATGTTGGGACGATGTATATCTTCCAGAATACCAAAAAACTTGTTTAGTTGAAGAGGAAGAAGAAGAAACAGAAGAAGTACCTTTTTTTACAACAATTAATTTGATTATGATAATACTTTTAATTGGTGGATATTATTACAGAAAAACAAAATAAATTTATTTTTTAATTTGAACTAAACAACCTAATTCTTTAAGTTTTTCTTTAGCTTTAAACAAATCTTCTTCTTTAACTAAAATATGATCTGTTGAATAAGCAGAGATTACAAAAATAGAAATTCTATCCTCAGCTAATACCTTTGCAAGTTTCGCTAAAAAACCAGTTAATCCAAAAGTTTGCAACATATCAAAGGTTAAAATTTTCCAACCTTCCTCAATCCCTATAATATTATCTTCATTATATTTATCTTTTTCAATTACAACTGTAATTTCATTTTTATCAATAACATTAGCAAAAGCATCAGGATAAATCTCTTTAGATTTCAGAACTGCAAAAGTTTCTTTCCAAACATAAACCTTCCCTTTCTTAAAATATTCCTCTAATTCCATAATATTCTTATGTTTTCCAAACTTAAATAACTTCTGTCACAGAACATCTCAGTGAAATTTACAAATTTTTAGAAACATAAGGACCATCTTTTTCATAACCTAATTTTTTATAATATTCTCTAACACCAACTCCAGAAATAACTAATAATTTTTTCTTATTATTTTTTTTACAAATTTCTTCAGCTTTTCCCATTAATTTTCTACCAAATCCCTTATGTTGAACTGCACCTATTTTAGAAACATCAACAGCTTTTCCATAAACATGCAGTTCTCTAATAATTGCTGAACCAGGAATAATTTCTTCTCTCAAAAACTCAGATGGAAACCTTAATCTACAAAAGCCTATAATTTCATTTTCTTGTTTGAAATAAATAAAAAATTCTTTTCCATTAGAAGCATCATATTCTATTACATCTAAAACAGGATTTTTAATTTCAGATTTAATTTCATTACATCTAATACAATTACATTTCCAACCTTTACTGACCATATATTTATCTATAACTTGTCTCAAATTAGTTTTATCAACACCAGCGAGAGTTTCTTTTGTAGGAATATCTCTTTGAACTCTCATAATTCTAACATACTTTGGAACTTTTACTTTAAACTCAGAAATTATTTTTACAGATTCATCTGTTGTTAAAGGTTTAAATTCTCCTTTCTTAAACATTTCTTCCAACTCTGTTCCTGGCATAACCATACAAGGATAAATTTTTAACATATCTGGTCTAAAATCTTTATCATCAAAAAATTCAATTAATTCATTATTTTTCTGTTCAGGTAAACCAATCATAACATGCCCATTAATTTTAAATCCTAAATCTTTTAATATTCTAATTGAGTCCTTACAATCTTTAACTGTATGTCCTCTTTTTATTTTCTCTAAAACTTTATCTGAAGTAGATTGTAAACCTAATTCAACTCTAGTACAGCCTTGTTCTAGCATTATATTTCCTTCTTTCAACATTCCCCAATCAGGTCTTGTTTCAATTGTCAAACCTACACATCTTACTTTAGAAACTTCATTTCTTTCATGTTCAACTTCTAAACTAGAATTATCTTTTAATTTCAAAATTTTTTCTTGAATTCTTTTTGTTCTTTCCTTATCTAAAGTATCTGTTGGCAGTTCAAAAAATTCCTTAAATTTATTCAAATTCAAAATTCCATTTTCAAAAAACTCTTCAGAAAAATCATTCATAGCTTTAAATGCAAACAAAATAAATTCATTTTGATACTTTTCATCCATTGCTGTAAAAGTTCCACCTTGAATAATAATTTCAACTTTATCTACAGATTGATTCAATAAAACAAATTGTTCTAATCTATTAAAAGTCATCAAATAAGAATCATAATTATTTCTTATTCCTCTCATTGTAGAAGGTTCAGTCCCAGTATAACTTTGTGGCACATCACCATAAAAAGAATCAACTCCACCACCACACATAATACATTGACCATGTGGACACTTTGTAGGTTTCGTCATTAATGCAAT
>CAYPLB010000001.1:68277-251522 GCA_964411565.1 Candidatus Woesearchaeota archaeon | reverse complement strand
AGTTCTCATAGGTTTTGTTATTAAAAATTTTAATTTTCGAAACTGTTTTTCATTAGCTTGAGTTAAGATTTGAATAATTGAAGGAAACACATTTGGTCTATATTTTCTACATAATTCTCTTCTTAATTTTAAAACACTATCTACATCATTCAATTTTCTTTTCTCAATTTCTGCAAATAGTTCTTCATACAGTTTTTCCATGCCTAAAAAAATAAAGAAAAAACTTATATATCTTCCTACTATCAATTTGTTTAGAGGTGACAAAGATTCTACCAAATGTAGCACTATGGAAAAGAGTAATTGCATATCTTATTGACTTATTAGTAATTTCCTTCATCATAATGACTCCATTAATGAGACATACTGAAAAGCCAAGTTCATTTTCAGAAATATTCACTTCAGTTACATCTACAGAAACTATTCTTATTTCAATTATTGTATCCTTATTATCTTTATTTTACTGGGCATACTTAGAATACCAATTTGGTCAAAGTGTTGGAAAGATAATTATGAAACTTTCTGTAAAAAGCACATTAAGAAAAAAATTAACTTTTACACAGACAGTAATCAGAAGTATTACAAAACTTTCAACAATATTAATTATCCTTGACACATTATACATGCTTTACAAAAAAGGCAATCAAAGATATTTTGAAATTATTAGTAAAACAAAAGTTACAGAGGTGAAAAAATGAACAAATTCTTTAAAGTTTTAATATTCCTAGCATTTCTATGGATTTTAAGTTACGGCATAGCATATTTTATTGTTTCAGATAAAACAATATCTAATGAAGATACAATAGCAATAATTCCTATAAATGGTATGATAACTTTAAATGGTGAATCTACTTTATTACAATCTTCAACTTCAGCACAGGATATAGTTGACAAAATTGATGATGCTTTAGAAAATGAAAATGTTAAAGCTATTGTATTTGAAATAAATTCTCCAGGTGGGACTGTTATGGGTTCAAAAAAAGTTGCTGATGCTATTGACAATATTGAAAAACCTACTGTTGCTGTAATTACTGAACATGGAACTTCAGGTGCTTACTGGGCAGCTTCACAAACAGATTTTATTATTGCTGATGAACTTTCTATTTTAGGTAGTATCTCTGTCCTTGGATCTTATTTAGATTTTAGTGGATTACTAAATGATTACAATATTACCTATCAAAGATTAGTTACTGGAGATTACAAAGATATTTCTACTCCTTACAAAGAACTTTCAGAAGAAGAAGAAGAACTTCTAATGTTAAGACTTGAAGACATTCATGATTACTTTGTTACTGATGTAGCTGAAGGAAGAAATATGCCAAAAGAAGATTTAGATAAACTCTCTGAAGGTTTATTTTATTTAGGATTAAATTCAATTGATCTTGGACTTATTGATGGTCTTGGTGATAAAGATACAGCTATAGAAAAGGCAAAGGAATTATCTAATGTTACTGATGGTGATATTACAGAATATGTTGAAGAGGAATCTTGGCTTGATTCTTTAATGGTTTATTCTTCTTTTCATATCGGTCAAGGAATTGGATCTGTAATTCTAAATCCTGATGTAAATCAAGAACTACAAATAAATCTTTAAATCAGTAAAATATTTAAAGTTCTTTTTTATTTTTTTAAAACATGAGACTAAGAAAAATTGAATTATTAGATAAAAAAAACTCTTGAAGAAAAACAATTATTTACCTTCTCAAGAGAATTATATTTTCAACCAAGAGAATTTGATTCTAGATTAAGACTATGGTTTGATGGAACTCAAGAAAAAGATTTAGAAGCTATATTTGATCTACTTAATCACTATCATATTCTTAAAGTTTCTGAGAAATTAGCTGAAGGTTTCACAAGAACAGAATTTGCACATGGAACTTTCTTCATACACAATGGTCCTGGTAACCTAACAATTCCTTACAATGCTTTACATAAAGAACAAGGAGAATTTCTAAGAAAGAGAAAAGATTTTCAAAGAGATTTTAGATCCTCAGATCCTAAAAAATATGAAGCTGCTGTTCTTAAACAAGCTACTTACATTGTGGAACTCGAAGCTTATGCTATAAAACTTAAAACATTAAAATCTCATATTGAAAATGGAGACTCAGTTCTCATGACTATAACTAATGATAGAAACCAAGGAGTCATTCCTCATCTAGAAGGAATTGGAGATGCTCCTTATGATTATCAACAACCTCCTTTTGAATTACCATTAGTAAAACTTTCTTTCTTTCCTCTAAGAATTCCTTTACTACAACAACTTACAGGAGTTCTAACTGCAAGAGACCTAGAATATGAAACACCTAGACATAAGGATGTTTTTAGAGGCATTTTAAGAAAAGAAATAAAACATTATACAGGACATTGTTTCTATGAACATACAAAAAGATCTTAAATTCAATAAAAAGACTTATAAATAGACAAATATTCCACAAACTCAGTAAAATGGTACAGAGAACAGGTAGTCGGAGAAGGAAAACTCGTCATAAACTTAAAAAAAATGTTCGAGATAAAGGTAAATTAAGCATTAGAAAATACTTACAAACTTTCAAAAATAATGAAAAAGTCGCACTTGTTGCTGAATCTGCTGTTCAAGGTGGAATGCATCATCCAAGATTCCAAGGTCAAATTGGAGTAATTGTTGGAAAACAAGGCTCAAATTACAGAGTAAAAATTAAAGATGGAAATATGACTAAATTAATTATAGTTCATCCAATCCATTTATTGAGGCAATAAAATGGGAGAATTTGAAGTAATCGAAGAAACACCAATCAACCTGATGGCAATAAAAGCAAAACTTGCTAAAATTGAAAAAGAGCGAGGAGAGCTAAGTTTCAGAGCTGAAAAAACTAAAGCTTACTTAGAAAATTTTTGTAAAATGGACAAAAAGGAAGTTAAAAAAATAAGGGAAGATATTATAAACTTAAACATCCCTAGATTAAAAGAGAGACAGATTACAAAAATTATTGATGTTTGTCCAAAAGATTTAGACAGTATAAAATTACTGTTTAGCGGTGAGATATTAACAATTAGTGAAGAGGATATGAAAAAGATCATAGATGTTATCCCACAATAAAACACAAAACAATGAGAACTCAAGAGAGAGAAGAATTTGCAATAGTATTAGATTTCCTACCACATGGATATCCATTCGACAGGAGACCTTCGTACAGAAAGACTCCAGTAGCGCAAGCTATCAGTAAAAATAAATTTACACTTCTAGAAATTGTACCTAAAAAAGGTGTTACTTTACAACCTAACCAAGAAGTTTACATTGGAGATGGCAAAAGAGAAGAAGTACATCATGTTGCTGGTAGAATTAATTCTGATAAATTAACTCAAACAGCGAGAGGAGAACTTGAACATATAATTAAAAGACTAGTTGAAGCAAATGAACAAAGATTCGTTGACTTCTTCAATAAATCAGGCCCAATTAGTACTAGAAGGCACCAAATAGAATTACTTCCTGGTATTGGAAAAAAGCATATGTGGGAAATTATAGAAGAAAGAAAGGAAAAACCATTTGCATCTTTTGAAGATATAAAAAACAGAGTTAAGCTAGTTCCGGATCCATTAAAATCAGTTATTAGAAGAATAATCATGGAGTTAAACGAAGAAGATAAGTATAAGATATTCACTCGATAGGCAAAAGCTTTTTAAATACTTGATTTTTCTAACCATTCATACAAATGACAGAAAGCAAAAAAATTATTGTAAGAGTAATGAACACTGATCTAAAAGGTAACTCTTCAATTAGTAAACAATTATCAAGAATTAAAGGTATTGGTAAAAACTTTGCACATGCTTTTTGTACAAGAATGAAAATTGATCCAACTCAAAAAGTCAACACCCTGCCAGATGCAGAAATCAAAAAAATTGAAACTGAGATGAAAAACCCAAAATGTCTTGAATCTTGGTTTCTAAATAGACAAAAAGATTACGACACTGGCTCGGATATCCATTTGTCAACCGCAAGTCTAAACTTACAAGGACAATTTGACCAAAAAAGAATTCAAAAAACCAAAACATACAGAGGTTTAAGAAAAGCTGCTGGTCTACCCGTAAGAGGACAAAGAACTAAAGCAAACTTTAGAAAAGGTAAGACTGTTGGAGTATCTAAGAAGAAAGGTAAGAAGTAAAGATGGGTGACCCAAGAAAACAAAGGAAAAAGTATAAGAAACCTTCACATCCATGGCAAAAAACCAGGATAGATGAAGAAAAGATCTTAATCCAAGAATATGGTCTTAAGAATAAGAAAGATCTTTGGAGAATGAGTTCTAAATTAGCAAAGTTCAAACAACAAGCTAAATCTCTTATTGCAAAAACTGACAAACAAGCAATTAAAGAAAAAGATCTTTTCATGAAAAAACTACAGAAGTTAAGTTTAATCAAAGCTGAAGCTACTCTTGATGACATTTTAGATTTATCTGTAAAAGATTTACTTGAGAGAAGATTACAAACTATTGTATTAAGAAAAGGTTATGCAAAAACAATAAAACAATCTAGACAAATGATTGTTCACCAACATATTACTGTTAATGATCAAAAATTAGATGTCCCTTCTTTCATTGTTCCTGCTTTATTTGAAGATAAAATTGAATTCTTAGGCAAATCACCTTTCTCAGATCCTGAGCATCCAGAGAGAAAGATCAAAGAGCTTGAAAAGAATGAAGAGGTTAAAGAAGAAGAAGAAAAAAAAGTAGAAGAGGTTGCTAAAAAATGAAAGAAGAAAATAAAAAGCCTGTACATGTAAGAAAACCCAAAAAAATTAAATGGGGAGTTGCTCATATTTATTCTTCATACAATAATACTATTATTCATATTACTGATTTAACCGGAGCTGAAACAATAGCAAAAGCTTCAGGTGGAATGGTTGTAAAAGCACATAGACTTGAATCATCTCCAACTGCTGCTATGGCTGCTGCAAAGCTTGCTGGTGAGACTGCTTTAGATAAAGGAGTAAACGCTTTACACATCAGGGTTAGAGCTCCTGGTGGCCACAATGGTCCTAGTAATACAGGTCCTGGAAGTCAGGCTGCTATAAGGGCACTTTCAAGAATGGGTTTAAAGATTGGAAACATTGAAGATGTTACAACTTTCCCTCATGATAGATGTAGAAAAAAAGGTGGTAGAAGAGGTAGAAGAGTTTAAGATGGAAATAAAACTATTATCAAAAAAAGAAGACGGAACTTCAAAATTCCTAATGACTGGTACATCAGCTCACATATTAAACATGTACAGAAGATTAATAGTAAACAAAGTTCCATCAATGGCTATTGATACTGTTGAAATAATTGAAAATTCCTCAGCTCTATACGATGACATGCTTGCTCACAGATTAGGTTTAATTGCATTAAAAACTGATTTAGATGTTTGTTTCATAAAAGATAACAAAAAATATTCAGTTGCATTAGCTCTTGAAGCTGAAGGTCCTTGTACAATTTATGCAGAACAAATGGAAACAAAAGATCCTGGTGTTTATGCAGTTCACAAAAAAACTCCAATTGTTAAGTTACTAAAAAATCAAAGATTAAAATTCATTGCAACAGCTACAACTGGTAATGGAAAAGAACACATTAAACATTCACCAGCTTTATTATACTATGAAAAATATCCATACTTAAAAGTTAAAGATGAGAAAAAAGCAGAAGCAATAATTAAATCTTGTCCTATTGATGCTGCAAAACTAGAAAAAACAAAATTAAAAAATATTAATACTTACGAACTTTGTCCAGGTTGTTTAGGTTCATTAGAAGATGATAAACACATTGAAACTAATGACACAGACTACTTAGTAACAATTGAGCCTTGGGGCCAACTTACAACTGGAGAGATTATTGAAGCTGTTAGTACTGTCTCAAATAATTTATTAGATGAGCTTACTAAAGAGATAAAAAAGATCAAATGAAAACCAACATTATAACCAGGAAACTAGTATATGAGCTTAAGAAAGCTGGTAAAGAAGTTCCTCTATGGAAAAGGATCGCTTCTGAGCTAGAAAAATCTACTAGATCATATCCTTCTGTAAACATTACAAAGATTGACAAATTTGTTAGAGATGGTGAAATTGCATTAGTACCTGGAAAAGTTTTATCCTTAGGATCATTATCAAGAAAAACAACTGTTGCTGCATTCCAATTTTCAGAATCTGCAAAAGAAAAAATTAACAAAAATGGTGAAGCAATTTCAATTCAAGAATTATTAAAGAAAAATCCAAAAGGTAACAAAGTGAGGATCATAAAATGAAAACAAGAGTAATAGATGCTAAAGATTTGATTGTAGGAAGATTATGTACATTCTTAGCAAAGAATTTGTTACTTGGCGAAAGTTTTGAAGTTATTAATGTTGATAAAGCTATTTTAACTGGAAGAAAAGAACAAATTTTTGGAAGGTTTAAAGAGAATGTAGAGAGAGGTAGACCTCGAACAGGTCCTTTTGTAAAAAGAAGATCAAGAGAACTTTTCAAAAGATCTCTTAGAAATATGCTTCCATTCAAATCTGCAAGAGGTAGAGAAGCTCTTTCAAGAATAAAAATTTATAAAGGAGTACCTGCTCGTCTTCAAGGTGTAGAAACAGAAACACTTCAAACAGCTAATGTTTCAAAAGTTCCAAATTTAAAATATGTTAGATTAGAGGAAGTAACAAAATTCCTAGGTGGAAAATGAAAACAAATATACATGTATCAGGAAAGAGAAAAAAAGCAATTGCTCGAGCTACATTAAAAGATGGTAGTGGTAGAGTTAGAATTAATTCATTATTACTTGAAGCTTACAATCCAAAAATGGCAAGACTTATGATTATGGAGCCTTTAGTTCTTGCTCAAAAATTAACAAAAAAAATTGACATTAATATTACTGTAAAAGGTGGAGGATGGCATTCACAAGCTGAAGCTGCAAGATTAGTTGTAGGTAAAGCATTAGCTGAATATGATCCAAAAGGTCTAAAGAAAATTTTATTAGAATATGACAGACATCTTTTAGTTTCCGACGTAAGAAGAACCGAACCTTCTAAACCAAACGACTCAAAGCCAAGAGCAAAGAGGCAAAAATCCTACAGATAGAAAAATGATAATTCCAATAAGATGTATGAGCTGTAACAAACCCATTGCACATTTATGGGAAGAATGTAATGAAAGAGTAGCTAAAGGTGAATCCAAAAAAGATGTTATGGATGATTTAGGTTTAGAAAGATATTGTTGCAGAGCTCAATTCATGGGACACGTTGACTTACTTGATGAAATTGCAAGATTCAAGAAAGGATAAATTCTTTTTTTTACAAAATTATTATAAACCTATTACTCTCTAGAAACTTCTATGCGAGATAACATTTGGTTAGGACAAAGATTAGAACACATTTGGGAACTACTTTTTCCAGATTTAGAGAGAAAGAACAAAGTTCATATTTATTTCAAAGGTAGATGGAAAAATAAATTTGGTCATATCAAAATGAACAAAGATAAAAGTTCTGAAATTGTTATTAATGGTTTATTTGCAAATGAAAAAGTTCCTGAATATATTATTGATACAACAATAGCTCACGAATTAATTCATTACATGCATGGTTTTCAATCTCCTCATCAACAAAGATACAAACATCCACATGCAGGTGGAGTTGTTACAAGAGAAATGAAAAAGCGAGGCTTTGGCCATTGGTTAGTTAGAGAGAGAGAATTTGTACAAAGACACTGGTTTTTAATTTACAAAGAATTAGTTCCTACTCCTTTCAAAAAAAAGAAAAAAAGTTTATTTTCTAGAGTTTTTGGATAGAACAATCCTAGTATATTTTTTACATTCTTTACAATAGATTATTACTTTACTATCCCTAATTCTCACAGTAGAATTAACTCCAGGTTTCAAATAAGAATAACAATGTTTACAATATTGTCTTCTAAAAACTTTAGGCATACTTAGATTAACTTTCATTGCTAACTTTCTAGCAATGTGAACATATCTATTTGCCCTCTCTTTATTTTTAGAAAATATTTTAGAAGCTTCACTAAATAAAATTTTAATTCTTTCCCTAACAATCTTTTTTTCTTTAGTTTTATTTCTTTTCACATTACAATACAAATAACTCAAAGTTATAAAACTTACTCTCCAACGAAACCCTTAATTACTTCTTTAATTTCCTCTAAACTCAAATTAACAATATTTTTCTCTTGTATTTTTAGAGGTATTGACAAGCTAACTTGTTTAATAGATTCTTGTTTAGTCATTCCACTCTTCATCAAAATTTCCCTCAAAGCATTTTTTGTTTTCTTATCATATTGCTTAAAAAATTCTCTCAAAAACAAATTACCTTTTTTTGGTTTCAATCTAATTATTGAGGACATTACTCTTGGTTGAGGATCAAAAGCTTCAGGTGGAACATCATCCAAAATTTCTAAATCATAGAAAGCATCAACTAACAACTTAAGTCTTGATTCAACTACTCCTGTTAACAAACCAGTAAATTTCTTAGGAACAACAAAAACTAAACTTTCAAAATTTTCTCTAGTAAATCTCCACAATAAAGGTTCACATAAAGTATAAGGTAAATTCGAAACACATTTGTTGTATTTAGGAAAATCAACTTCCATTGCATTACCTAGACAAAAATAGATATGACTAAAATTAGCAAATTTACCCTCTAAAAAATCAAACAATGAAGAATCTTTTTCAATAACATAAACCTTCTTTGCAATCTTTCCTAAATACTCTGTTAAAGCTCCTTTCCCTCCACCAATTTCTAAAACAACATCCTCTTTATTCAAATCTGCAATACTCACTATTCTAACTAGAATATTTCTATCGATCATAAAGTGTTGGTCAAGCATTTTCTTACTTCCTTGTATTCATTTTCACTAAATGTCTCTTTATATTTCTTTGCTTTCTCTAAAATTCCAGAAATTTTAAAATATCGAGCTAAAAACTGAGAAACTTGAGTTACATTTTTTGGTTTCAAAACATTTTTACATCTTTCAAAATCTATCATAACAACTTTTCCATTTCTAACTAAAACATGTTTCAATGGTTTATGCATTTCATATTTATTCACTTTTAATTTATCTAAAGTTCTACACTGATCCAACAAATCTAACAAAACTTTTTTCAAATCTTTTTTTGAAGCATTTTTAGAATAATCCAAAATTTTTTCCCCATCAATAAACTCCATATACAATTTTTTATCAACTCTTTTGATAAACTTTGGACCAATATTATATCTATTTAATATTTTCAGCCACTTTGCTTCATTTCTAATTCTTTCAACAGCTTGAATATCTTCTCTCTCAATTTTAATTATTACATCTCCATCTCTATAAACTTCAGATCTCTTACCTTTAGCAAATAATTCCATTAACCTAAAGAAAAAAAGCTAATTTATAAAATATACTTTTAACCATTCACTTATATATACTAACAAAAACTTTTTAAAAAGAAAAATAAAACAATTAATCATGCCATTCGACAAAAGTTTAGATAAGCAGATATATACAGAATCTGCAGAGTTTGACACAACAAAAATAACAGTAAGTGTATTTTCATATAATGAAGGAACACCAAAACTTCAGATCTCAAGAGAAAACAGAAAAGCTTCAGGAGAATTTTCATTTACAAAACTTGGAAGACTTTCAAAAGAAGAAGTTCAAGCAATTTTACCTCTTATAGAAAAAGCAAAAGATAGCTTGTAAAAAGAAATCTTTATAAAACAAAGATACCTCTTATTTTATAATTAATTAAAAAGGGGATATTCATGAGAGGAACATTAAAAAGAGGAACTTTAATATTATTATTTTTGGTCATACTTTCTTTTTCGGTAAATGCATCTGCTAATTTTTCAGCACAAGATGGATATGATTGGTTATCTACACAAATTAGTAGTGATGGAAGTTTTAATAGCGACACTTTTTCTACTACTATGGCTATATTAGCTTTAGATGATGCTGGTTATGATACTTCTTTATCAGAATCCTGGTTAATTTCTCAAATGGATGAAACTTATTCTTGTATTCCTTCATCCTCATGTTCAACAAAAGATACTGCTGCTGCAGTTTTAGCATACAATGAATTACAAGATGAAACATATTTTGATGCATGGGATTCTTGGTTTTTATCTTCATTAGATGATTCTGATTCTGCAGGTAATTGGTATTTAGAAGTTGTTACATCTTCAACAGGAACATGTACAATTTCTTATACCCTTGATGAAGAACTTAAAGAAACTGAAATTGAAGTAGAAGAAGGTTCTTTCCCAGGTTGTGATGATTCAAATTTCTTAGACCTTGATGAATGTGTTCAAAAAAATCTTATTTCAACGAATCCTGGAATTACACTTGATGTAGATTGTAGTTCTTTAGAAGGAAGTGTTGTTCTTTCCTTAGTTTACAAATCAGATTCAACATATTACATAATAGCAAATGAAAACTCTGACACTGCTGACTTCCAAGTTAACAATGGTTGTTTTGGAAAATCATCAGGTAGTACTTGTAACCAAGAAGCTTCTTTATGGGCTGGTTGGGCATTAAAGACTATTACTAGTGACGTTAACACATTAATTTACTTAAAGGAATCTTATGACTCAACTTCTGCTGAAGAAGCAGCTTTATTATATTTAATAACTTCAGATGAAACTTATTTATCAGACATTGTCGGACTACAAAAGAGTGATGGAAGTTTTGATAGAAATGTTTTTACAACTGGTCTTGCAGTTCTTGCATTAAGTGATTCAACAGAATATGAAGAAGAAGTTGAAAATGCAAAATCTTTCCTAAGAGACGAACAAAATGATGATGGTAATTGGGTTGAAAATATTGAAGATACATCAATGGCTTTATATGGTGCTTTCTCAGAAGAAGATGTTACTGTAACTGAATATGAAATTGTAGATGATGAAGAACCTGAAGAGGAAGAAGAGGTTGTTACTAGTACAGGAACTTGTTCAACTGATGATGATTGTGATTCTGGAGAAGTTTGTTTAGATACTGTTTGTATTGAAAGCGAATGTAACTATGATACTACTTGTGAATATCCAGATTGGGATGAAAATTCTTACAACTGTCCTTCAGATTGTTCTTGTGGAGATGGAGTTTGTGACTATTATGAAAGCGACTCTGGTGACTGTACAGATGATTGTGGTGGAGAAGAAGAAGTTGTAGAAGAAGAGGAAGAAGAAGAAATTGAAGATACTTATGTTTACGAAGAACCTGATGAAGGTGGTTCAGGACTTATTTTAATAATTTTATTCATATTAATATTAGGAGGCCTTGGTGGTGGAGGATACTTTGCATACTCAAAAGGTTATCTTGATGAAATAATAGCTAAATTTAAAGGAGGAGGAAAACCACCTGCAAGTCCAGGAGCACCTCAACAACCTTACAAACCTTTTTCATCAAAAGTACAGGGACAGCCTCAACAAAGACCAATGCAACCTCAACAACCAGGTGCAATAAGAAGATAATGATAAAAAAAACTCTTATTACTATTTTTTTTTGTATATTACTAATCAATATAGTTTCTGCTGAGGAATTAACTTTATTAGATACTGAATACAATGCTGGTGAAACATTACAAGCTTTTGTTACAAATACTTCTATTTCAACATCACAAATTTCTCTTATGGACAATTCATCCAACTTAGTTTCCATCACACCCTTAATCTCAGAATTTAGAGAAGACCAATATTTAATTTATTTTAATCTTAACTCAGATTTACTTGGAGATTACAAACTTATTGTTAAATCTATGGTTGCAAATTTTACAGTTTCTTCAACAGATTTTGCTTTACAAGTAAAACCAGGAATAATAGTTCTTGATGAAAATGAAGAATCATTCAAACTAGAACTAACTAATTCAGGAGAACCAATTACTGTACAAATTTCATCTACAGATTCAGAAATTTCTCCAAGAAAAAGTGCATTATCAATGACTTATGAAGAAACAAGAAACCTTTATTCAGATTACACTTATTCAAGTATAAGTTCAGACTCTGAAATCACTTTATCTTATGGTTCAGGAACTTACTCAATCCCTATAATATTTTCTGGAGAACTTGCTCAAGAAGAAATTATTAATGAAACTATAGAAGAAACTAACATTACTGAAACAAACATTACAATTGAAGAAGAAATAGTAGAAGAAGAAGTCACAGAAGCATTAAGTTTTATTACAACAAAAGATAAAGCTGAAATTCCTTTAACTCCAGAAGAATCTTTTGAGGGTTACTTAAATTTTATTAATAATTTGAATGAGAGTATTTACAACTTAGAATTTTCTCTTACTGGAAATTTAGATGAAGTCTTAGAGTTAAATATAACCTCTATTGAAGAAATAAAAGCTGGAGAAACACAATCTCAATATATTTGGGCAAATAAGAATAAATCTTCTGAGCCAGGAGTTTACTCTGGTGAATTAATTCTTTCAAATGAATTATATTCTGCTAGCTTAGAAATAGAAATCACAATTGAGGGAGAAGAAGAAGAAGAGATAGTTGAAGAAGAAGAAGTTGTAGAAACACAAGACCCTATAGTATTAGATGAATCCCAATTAAATTATCCTACACAAGAAGAAGGTATGTCAGGTACAACTGTAATTGGTATAATAATGATAATAATTCTACTAGGTATTTTTATTCTGATCTTCATGAAAATGAGACAAAAAAACGAAAAGAAATTTAATCAATATATTCAAGAAACAAAAAGAAAATAGTTAAACAAAGGGAAAAGTTTAACCAGTCAAATAAAAAAGAATATAACAAAAAAGTAAAAGAAACATATGACATTATTATCGACATTGTTGAAAAAAACTATTTACCTTCTATTAGAAAACATATTGATAAAAAAATAATTCATACCCCTGTGGACATGGAAAAAATACTAAATATCCCAAAAGGTAATGTTTATGGATGCAGATTAACTCCAAAAAATATTAATTATAATAGAATTACAAGTAAAACTCCTATAGAAAACTTACATCTTGTTGGAGCTAATGCTTCTTTTCCTGGAATTATGGGTGTTACAATTGGTGCTTTAGATCTGTTCAAAAAATTAAAAAAAAATTAAGCAAAGAATAAATAAAGCTTAATCACTGTCAACTTTATCTTAGGCATAAAACCACTTGCTTTAACTTCTACTCCATCACTTTTCAATTGCGCTTTTAGAGTTTTAACAAAATCTTCTGAACTTGAAAACTCATTTATCGCATCCTCTGTAATATACACAGAATAAGTTGCTTTTTCTATTGCTTCATCACCAATACTATACTCACCTTCTTCACTAATTTTAATACCCATAATTAGTTGAGTTCCATCTTTCTGCTCAATATAGACATTTACATTTGCTCCTTCAAGATACTCAGATGCTCCTCCTCCACTAAAAGATTCTTCAACTAAAGCATAAATTGCTGCTTCTTATCCACCTTTTGTTAAGAATTCATCTAAAACTTCATCTAAACCATCACAGAACTCATATGTTCCATCACAATATGCATGATTATATGGATACATTTCTAAACATTCTCTATATTGCTCCTGACAAGTCATTTCTTCATCATCATCATCCACTGTATAAACCACATAAGGTTCTGGATTTATCTGACAAAGATATCCAATAACACAATCATTTTCATCTGTATACTCAATTAATGTATCTCCTTCATCACACTCAAATTCATCAACTTCAGGACACTCATCTTCCTCTTCAGCTGTTGGTGCACATGCATACTCAACTAAACAATCATCTTCATAGAACTCTAACAACACTTCATCTTCTTCACACTCTATCTCTTCAATCTCTTCACAAGTATCTTCTTCTTCACCTTCTACACAAGCATATGTTTCTATACAACCATCTTCATCTCTAAACTCCAATAACATTTCTCCTTCTTCACACACAGGTTCTTCCACTTCTGCACATTCTGGTGTATACTTCAAGATAACTCCACTATCTCCTACAGCATATCCAACATTACCCACAAAAGTAATATCTTTCATCATATTAGCAGCTGAGATAAACGAACTTTCTGAGCCTCCAATATTCGCTACATCATTTACCCATTCACCATCTTCAATATGTCTTATACTATTTTGTCCAGAAACCCATCCTAGATCTTCACTAAGATAATGCACTCCCCAAAAACCAGATACTATTGTACCTGCTTCTTCAGAAGTCCAAAAAGATCCTGATTCAGTTGGTCCAGTATAAACATATTGTCCACTTCCTACAACTTTACAAGTTTCCATATCTAAACAGTGTACATCATTTAAACCAATCCCAATACCACTTCTTACAATAGTTGCTACTTCTTCTGCTCTTAGATCAAAATCAGCATCACTATCAACTTTAAAAACAGCACCATTATCACCAACAAAGTAACCATGTCCATCTTCAATAAAATCAACTCCTTTCAAACTATAAGTTTCATCTACAAACAAAGTTGTCCATCCTTCATCAAATAACCTAATTGCTGGAAAATCACCATCACCTGCTGCATAAGCTTCACCTTCCCCAACACAATCTACATCCCAAAAAGATATTGCATCAAGAATTGTTAACTCTAACCATTCTTCTCCACCATCTCTAGTATAAAGAACAACATTATCAGAACCAACAGCAAAACCATAATCATTTTCCCAGAAACAAATACCATAAACCCCCATATCATTTGGACTTGTTTGTGGAGTCCATTCTTCTCCACCATCTATAGTATGAAGAATTACATTATTTCCAAATGCATCTCCTCCTGCAGCCCAACCTTCATTTTCATCTGCAAAATGAACTGTATACAGATCTAAAGTTGTTCCAGATTCTTGTTCCTGCCAAACTTCAGCAGATACAAAACTTATGCCTAACAATAAAATTAAAAATATTACCAAACCTCTTTTTACAAATACCATCTTAAACAATAACTATATTATAAAATATATAAAGCTTACTCAAAATTAAATTTCTTCAAAAACTCTAATTTTTCCTTTCCAACCTAAATTAACTAAAAATTTTTTATTATCATCATAATTTCCATTCAAAACTTTTCCAATAAAAATATAATGATCACCGGCATCAACTTCTTTTTCTAATTTACACTCTAAATTCATTGTTGCATCTTTCAAACTAGGTACATTTATTTTTTTAGAATCTATTAATTTCAAACCAGTCTTTTCAAATTTATCAACATTTTTTCCTGATACATATCCAAAGATTCCAATAGCTTTTTCTAAATCTTTATTTGCTACTGCTATTATAAACTCTTTTGATTCTCTAATTAAATTCTGAGTATATCCTTTTTTCTTTAATGCAACCATAAATAAAGGAGGGTCATGAGACACTTGACTTATCCAATCTGCTACCATTCCAGAAATTTTTCCATCATTACCTTTAGAAATCACAAAAGTAACAATTTGAGGTTTAAATTTTTTTAAAACTTCCATATTTATCATAAAATGGCCCCGGCGAGATTTGAACTCACGACCTCCTGCTAGCTTAGATTCCATTCAAAATGAATAGATGTCATATAAGACAGGCGCTATAACCAGGCTAAGCCACGGGGCCAATAGAATCAAAGATTAATTATAGATTTAAAAGACTTTCGCATAAAAATAAAAAAATAAAAATATAAGAAATTTACTAAATTTATTCTGCAGATTCTTCTTCAGTTTTTTCTTCAGATTCTTCAGCAGGTGCTTCTTCAGCAGGAGCTTCCTCAGCAGGTGCTTCTTCAGCAGGTGCTTCTTCAGCAGGAGCTTCTTCGCTTCCACCTTCAACCTTCTGAACATTCTGAGCTTGCATTCCTCTTTCTGTTTCAGCTACATCAAAACTTACATCATCACCTTCGTACAATCTTAATCCTTCTGGGATTGCTGATATATGTACAAAATAGTCTTTTCCATCGTCTCCGGTAATAAAACCATATCCTTTACTACCACTAAAAAATTTTACTTTTCCTTTCATTTTTACTCCTAATTAAATAATTCAACTGAACTATTTCTTATAAAAAGAAATTTTACCATTTATAAACCTTTGCTTCATAAAATAAAAAAGATTACAACTGAAAACAAATAAATTTAAATAATCTAAAAAATAAAATGAACTTATGGATCAATTACCAGAATACACAAAAGAAATTATCGATTATATGCTAAGTGGCTCTCTTGATTCAGTCCAACTTTCAGTTAGACTGGATGTTCCCTGTGAAAAATTAACTCCTTCATGAGAATATCTACTTAAATACAACATTATCACAAAAACTGATGATAAGGTATATGAAGATCCATTTCTAATTCCTTATAAAATAAAAACTTAATAACAATTTATTTAAACTTTAACTTAAACTAAAAAAAGATGTTAATCGGCGTTGTAGGAAAACCCAGTACAGGAAAATCAACTTTTTTCAAGGCTTCAACTTTAGCAGAAGTTGAAACAGCTAATTATCCATTTACAACTATCAAACCAAATCATGCTGTTGGTTATGTAAAAGTTGACTGTGTTGATAAAGAATTTGAAACTCAATGTAATCCTAGAATGGGTTATTGTCTTAATCACAAAAGATTTGTTCCAATTGACTTATTAGATGTTGCAGGTTTAGTTCCTGGTGCAAGCGAAGGTGCTGGAATGGGAAATCAATTTTTAGATGATCTTAACCAAGCAAATGCCTTAATTCATGTAATTGATGTTTCAGGTTCAACTAATGAAAAGGGAGAGCCTGTTGATCCAGGATCTTACGATCCAGCTAATGACATAAAATTTTTAGAACATGAACTAGACTTATGGTACTTAAGAATAATTAGAAAAGGTTGGGAAAAATTTGCAAGACAAACAAAACAAGAAAATTTAGAATCTTACAAAGCAATAGCTAAACAACTTTCAGGGTTAAGAGTTACTGAAGATATTGCAAAATCAACTTTGCAAGAATTAAGTTTTCCTTCAAACCTAGAAGAATGGTCTGAAGAACAAATTCAAAAACTAACCACTAAATTAAGAGAAAAAACAAAACCTATGATTATTGCTGCAAACAAAGTAGATGTATCTTCTGGTGAATCAAATTTAAAAAAATTAAAAGAACAATTTCCAAATTACACAATAATTCCTTGTTCTGCAGAATCAGAATTAGCATTAAGAGAAGCTGCAAAAAAAGAATTAATTGATTACATTCCTGGTGAAAAAGATATAAAAATAAAAGGAGATTTATCAGAAAAACAAAAACAAGCAATTGATTTCATACAAAACAATGTAATTAATAAATTTGGATCAACAGGGATTCAAGATACTATTGACAAAGTTGTATTTGAAATTTTAGATAGGATAGCAATTTTCCCTGGTGGTGTAAATAAGCTTGAAGATAAAGATGGAAATGTCCTTCCTGATTGTTTTTTACTAAAAAATGGATCTACAGCTTTAGATTTCGCTTTTAGATTACATACTGACATTGGAAAAGGTTTCATTAGAGCTATAGATGTCAAAACAAAAAGAACTGTTGGTAAAGATCATATTTTAAAAAATAGAGATGTTGTTGAGATTGTGACAAAAGCCTAAAATTATTTAAATAAACTTCTCCTATTTAACATCATGTCAACATTTGCAGATTTATTTACAAAAATAACAGACACTTTTTTTAACACAAGGAGTTCTGAAACTTTACCTCCTCCTAAAGAAAAAAATAAAGAAAGATATACTAATGAAACTCAAATTTACATGAAACTTCACAGGACAATAAAAGATTGGTATCTCCTTCTAAGTCAAGAAAACAAAAAACCTTATGAAGATAATATTATCAGAGTTACCATACATGAATCAATTGAAATCCTAGACAAAGCTGAAGATTTATTTCTTAGTTTAGATGACCAAGAGACAGCAAATGAAATTAAAACACTAATTACAAATTTTAATGAAATGCTTAGCAAATACAACAGAAAAAAAATTATGTCAGGAGTTTTAGGTATGAATGACAAACTAATAGCAATAAAAGACAAAGTACCACATCCAAAATTAGATCTCCCTAAAGAGCCTATAATTACAAAAAATGTTAACATAAAAAATATAATTCGTAACTTATCAACAATTCATGATGCTGCTGAAGAAATTATTAAAATTGCACCAAAATCAGAAATTCCAGATAAAACAATAAAGAAATTAAAAGAATTAGTTAAAGATTCAAAAAAGATTGAAGCAGAAACAACTTATATTCTTGAAGAAGCAGCAGCTTAAACTTAACCATGTAATTTCAAATAATCATTAGCTTCTTTAAAAACATTCTTTGTAGACTTAAACGTAATTAATGCCATAGCTTCTTCAAACCTTAACCACTTAAAATCCACATGTTCTTTTGACAATTTAACTTCTTTTTCTTGCACTTCACCTAACAAATATTCAACTTCTTTATACACCGTTCCAACTTTTCTCTTAAAAAAATATTTTTCACTAACACTAAAATCTTTTGCTAAAAATACTCCTTTAATTCCAGTCTCTTCAAATAATTCTCTTCTAAGAGTTTCTTCTTTACTTTCACCTTCTTCAAGCTTACCTTTAACTAAACCCCAATGTCCAGGTATATATTTCACTAACAAAAACTCATTCCCATTATAAATTACAGCTCCAACTGAAAATTCTTGTGGCATAATACTATTATATTTTACAGATATTTAAAACTACTCTAATTCATAAATATATATAAATTAGACAATTTCCTTAAAAATTAGTCATGAAAAAGGGATTAACATACAATGATGTCCTATTAATTCCTAAGAGAACTTCCTTAAATTCTAGAAAAGAAGCTAATATAAAAACTTTATTCACAAGAAACGTCTCTTTAAACATTCCACTAATTAGTTCCAATATGGCTACAGTTACTGAACACAAAATGGCTATTGCTATGGCTAGAGAAGGAGGTTTAGGTGTTATTCACCAATTCTCAACTATCCAAGACCAAGTTGAAGAGATAAAAAAGGTTAAAAAAAGTACTTCTTACATTATTGAAAAACCTCTTACAATTCAAAGTTATTATTCTCTAAAAGAAGCAAAAGAGATCATGAAAAGATTTGGAGTTACTAGTCTAATTGTATTACAAGGTGATGAGCTAGGAGGAATTCTTACAAGAAGAGATTATCTTTTTAGTGAAGATTCAACAAAAATTTCAGAGATTATGACTCCAAAAGAAAAACTAATAACAGCTCCAAAAGGCATTTCTTTAGAAGAAGCAAAAACAATATTACAAAAGAATAGAATTGAAAAATTAATATTAACTGAAAATGAAAGGTTAGCAGGGTTGATCACAACTACTGATATTGAAACTTTAGAAAGATGGCCAAATGCTAATAGAGATTTAAAAGGCAGTTTAAGAGTTGGTGCTGCAGTTGGAGTTAAAGATACATTAGAAAGAGTTTCAGCTTTAGCTCAAGCAGGAGCTGATGTAATTATTTTAGACATAGCACATTGTCATTCAAATTTAGCAATTCAAAGAATAAGAGAAATTAAACAAAACTTTAGCATTGACTTAATGACAGGTAACATAGCTACTGCTGAAGCTGCAAAAGATTTGATTGAGGCTGGTGCTGACGGATTAAAAGTTGGTATTGGTCCTTCCCCAGTTTGTACAACAAGAATAATTTCAGGTTCAGGTATTCCTCAATTAACTGCAATAATGGATGTTGTTAGAGTTGCTAAAGAACATAACATTCCAGTTTGTGCTGATGGAGGTGCAAAATATCCCGGAGATCTTTCAAAAGCTATTGCTGCTGGTGCAGATTCCGTTTTTTCAGGTTCTTTTTTTGCAGGTACAAAAGAAACTCCTGGAAGAATAGTAATGAAAAATGGAAAAAGATTCAAAAGATATATGGGATCTGCATCTTATGATAGTAATCATGAACGAAGAGAAAAATTAGAAAATAAAGAGTATAAAAGAAACATTAATGTTTTTGTTGAAGGTGTAGCAATATTAGTTGACTACAGAGGCCCAGTTTCTGGAGTAATTGAAAGTTTAATAAAAGGTTTAAGAAGTGGAATTAGTTATTGTGGAGCAAAGAATATAAAAGAAATGCAAGAAAATGCTGAGTTCATTGAAATAACTCCTTCAGGTTGGATAGAAAGTCAATCTAGAGGTGAAAAACTTTCAGAGTAAACTTTAAAAACAAAACTTAGTTTCTTTTTCTAATGAAAGTTTTAGGAATAGAGTCAACTGCTCATACATTTGGAATAGGAATAACAAACAACAACAAAATACTAACTAATGTTAAAGACACATTCACAACTGAAGAAGGTGGAATGATTCCAAACGAACTCGCAGATCATCATAATGAAGTGAAAAATAAACTTCTAAAGAAGGCTTTACAAGAATCTAAACTTTCTATGAAAGACATTGATTTAATTTCTTATTCTGAAGGTCCTGGTATGGCACCTGCATTATTAGTTGGAAGAGATTTTGCTTTAGAACTTTCAAAGGAATACAACATAAAATTAATTGGAGTAAATCACATCCTTGCTCACTTAGAAATTGGTTTAAACACAACAAAAGCAACTGACCCTATTTTCTTATTTTGTTCAGGAGCAAACACACAAGTTATTGCACACGAGGGTGACAGATATAGAGTTTTTGGTGAAGCTTTATCAATTGCTATAGGAAATGCTTTAGATAAATTTGCTAGAAAGATTGGGTTAGGTTTTCCTGGGGGACCAAAAGTTGAACAACTTGCAAAGAAAGGAAAATTAATTGATTTACCATATAAAGTAAAAGGAATGGATGTTGATTTCTCTGGAATTATAACAAAAGCGATCAACTTATACAACAAAGGAGAATCTAAAGAAGATATTTGTTTTTCTTTACAAGAAACTTGTTTTGCAATGTTAATTGAAGTTACAGAAAGAGCATTAGCACATTGTGAAAAAAATGAAGTTCTATTAATTGGTGGAGTTGCAGCAAACAAAAGATTCTCAGAAATGTTACATGAAATGTGCAAAGCTCGAGGAGCAAAATCTTATACAGTTTCTTTAGAATATGCTGGTGACCAAGGTGCAATGATTGCTTACCAAGGATTTTTAGAAAATAAAAGAGAACAAAAAAAAATTGACATCAATCCAAGATGGAGAATTGATGAGATTGAAACTTTTTGGAAAACTAAAACTTAACCCTATAATCTTCTCTTTTTAATCTATCTTCGAAATCTTTCAAAATGTCATCAGCTCTTAGATAAACAACTAATCCAGTTAGTAATTGTTTGTCAACTTTCCTTGTAACATCCCACAAATCTATACTTACACCATTATTCCCTTCTAAAGTTTCCAAAACAGAACCATAAATATTATACAAACTCTTTCTAACTAAGCTATATCCATCATCTTTACTTAAATTATCTTCAACAAAATAAAATCTTTCTTCAAACCTATAAATTAAATCATCTTTCTTAACTTCTCTTCTTTGCCTTATACCTAACATCATTGCTAAATGTGCCTGTCTTTGAGAAAACACATAAGATTCATCATCAAACAACTCTCCTTTTAATTTAGGCACCATATTTCTAACTGCTAAAGCTAAATCAGTAAAACAAGCCTTTAATTCCTGTTCATAAGAATCTCTAAAATAAACAAAACCTTCAAGATCACTTGGCCTTCTTTTTTCTTTATCAAAAGAAAGAACCTGTGCTTCATTAGACAAAAAATTTGATATAGGCCATAATACTGATCCAGACATTTTTAAGTAAGAACAGCCTCTATTAAAACGATTTGCTGCTAATTTTTCTTCATTCATAACTTAAATTTTTAAGAACTCATTAAAAAAGCTTTCGTCTTCTCAGCAACATACTTTCCAGACTCATTTACAGATTCTCTAGTTGAACCTGCTAAATGTGGACTTATTACTAAATTCTTCATAACTTTTGCATTTTTCATTAAAACATGATTTTCTTCTAAAGGTTCTTGATCAAAAACATCTAAAGCTGCTCCAGCAATAACTTTTTCTCTCAAAGCTTTGATTAAATCTTCATCATTAACAACTTCCCCTCTTGAACAATTAATCAAAACAGCCTTTTCTTTCATAAGTTTAAACTTACTCATATCAAACATTTTTTTAGTTTCATCATTCAAAAAAGTATGCAATGTCACAACATCAGAAACATTCAACAAATCATCTAATTCTTTTTTCTCAACATTATTTTCTCTAAACACACTTTCAGACAAATAAGGATCAAAAGCAACAACTTTCATTCCAAACCCATTTGCAATCTTTGCAACATGCCTTCCAATTTTTCCTAAACCTACAACACCAATAACTTTCTCACTAAAATTATCTCCAATATAACTAACTCTATCCCATCTCCCTTGCAACAAAGAATTTTGTGCAGGATAAACTCTCCTATACAAACTAAATAACAAAGCAAAAACATATTCAGCAGTTGCTACAGTATTCACTCCTTTCAAAAAAATAACTTCAACTCCTTTTTCTTTAGCATAATCTAAATCAATATGATCAACTGCTGTACTTGCAGAAGCAATAACTTTCAAATTACTAGCTTTATCCAAAATCTCCTTATCCACTTTAAAATCAACTTTAACAGCAAGAATATCATACTCTTCAACAATATTCAAAACCGACTCTCTTAAATCTCTAGAATGTTCAATAATATCTACTTCTCCTAACTCTTGAAAGATCTTTCTAGAATCTTCATCAAAATATCCTGGAACAGTAATTAAAGTTTTCATAAAAATAAGAAAGAAAAAATAATTTAAAAAGTTTTAGTAATAAGTCTGTCCATCTTTTGGCTCTAGAGGATCATCATCTTCATCATCATCATTCAGTCTTCTAAAAGCAATAATAAGACCAACAATAATAATTAAAACAATCAACACAATAAATGCCACTTTCAATGCAGAGCCAGTATTACCTAAAACACTACTACTTGCAGCTTCACCAACATCAACACTCATTGACACTTCCTGAACCAAATTACCATTACTATCTAAGATATTAACAGTAAAATCATGATCTCCTGCAGCATCACTATCTGGTGTAATTGAAACAGTAACATCTTCTAGTTCCCCTGAACTAACCATTACAACACTTGGATCAACATTACTTGAAGCCCATTGTTCTTCACCACTAACTGTTACAGAAAATGTTTCAGTATTAGATCCTGTATTTACAAAAGTTAGTACAAAACTATTTGTTTCACCAGCAACAACTTCTAAAGAATTTGAACTTAAACTCACAGTAACTCCACCTTCAGATTCACTTTCAGTACTCTCCTCTGTGTTACTTTCACTACACTCATCATTATCACTTACAGAAACATCATAAACTTCTTCAATTTCTTCATGACCTCTATCATAGCTCACAGTAACAACTAATTCATAATTCCCATCTTCAAGACAATCATCTAAATTTAATAACAGATCTACTGAGTCAGAACTTTCTTCATCTTCATTATCTTCTTCAAAAGCAGCTAATTCATCAATATAATCAACATCACTTTCAACTTCATCACCATTAGCATCTACTAAGCTAACTTCAACCTTAACATCATCTTCTTTCTCTTCACCAAGATTTTCTACTCTAACTTCAACATTTACACTATCTCCTGCAGAAACAGTACTATCAAATAGAACATCTTGAATATCTAAAGAATGTCTTGGTCTTTCTAGATACAAATTACCACTAACTCTTTCTTCATCTTCATTATCATAAACTTCTACATACAAAGTATAATCATTATCATCTTCAACTTCCATATCACTTGGCAGTTCAATAGTTAATTTCTTTGTATAACCTACATCAGGTTCAATATCAAAAGTACTACTTGTTGCTTCAATATCATCATATTCATATCCACCAATCCAAGCTTTAACTTTTACTTCAACTTCACAATTATCTTCATCTTCATCACAAGCATCTTCACCTGTTCCATAAACATATACCTCTACTTCAAAACTATCATCTAAACTAACTTCTACTGGTATAAGTTCATCATATCCTTCTACAAACACAACTACTCCATCAACCTCTACCATACCAATTTCGTAAAGATCGCTATCAGCACTTGCAAAAGCACTAAGTCCTAATAGACCTACTAATATAATTAGAACAAGGCCTAACATTTTAATATTTTTCATCATTTTTTTAATTCCCCCACTGAGTTTTTATGTATATTTCCTTAAATTGAGCTTATATAAATCTTGTGGTCTCCTCGACGATAAATACTCACTTTAATGTGATACCAAAAAACAAATAATATTTACAACTATTGAGAAACAAATTATTCAGACCTAACTATTTCTTCTATTTCTTTATTAGAAATTGAACAACCTCTTAGCTTCAAAGCCCAAAGAACACCATCAAGAACATCCTTCTTCAAACCATTAACTGCATACTTATCAAACAAACCTAACTCATAAGCAACTACCCCTAATTCAACAGACCTAATAATTTTCAATCCTTTAAACAATTCTTGAAATTCTTTCAAAGCTTTCTCATTAATTTTTACAGGAGTATGCATTTTACTTTGCAAAACTTTTGCCAAACTTCTCGGATCTTCTATTAACATTCTTGTACTTCTTTCATCAATTACTAAAGCATCTGCATTCAATTTTTTTGTTAAAAACAAAGCATCAATTTCCCCTTCGTGTAAAACTTTTAATGATCTTCCTCTTGCTTTAAAAATATTATTTACTAGCCTCTGAACTTTCAACAACTCTTCCTTCTTAACATCTTCTTTTAGACAAATAATTCCTTTTTTTACTTCGGTTCTCAACTGCATTGCTTCAAGTTTAAACTTTTTACCTTTCAAAGGAGTATCCAAAATTTCATTCCTAACAGAAGTAGAAATACAAAAATCTCCCTTATATTTTTTCTTTAAAGGTTCCAAAACCCATATCAAATTATTCATAGCTAAAGTTATCAAACTACTAGAATCAAAAACTAAATATTTCATAAATTGAACATCCTCCTTGCATTATCCAACCTAACTTTCATTAAAGTGATTTCATCAGAAATATCACTAACTTTTGTTGCCCCTAAATAATCCATTAACTCCCATTTAGAAATTCCCATTAACTGTGCTGACAAACCAATAGACAAACCATGTTCATAAATTCTTCCACCTTTCTTAATCCTTGCTTGTCTTAAAACTTCAGTAATATATTTTCCAATTTTTTTCTCAAACATACTTATTCTTTTCAAAACTTTTTTTATTTCTAATCTAAATTGTTTATCTTCATTTCTTTTCAAATTAGTTCTAGCATAATTTAAACTTTGAAGAACATCCTTTTTCATTTCTTGTAAAATAGGTTGATCATATAATCTTGGCCTTTCAAATATTTTTGATAAAGAATATAAAATAACTGCTAAAGTAATAGAATCTTTATCCTGAAATATTCCAGCATTATGTATTGTATTATTACTTAACCATTTTAATTCTCTAGAATCTTCAGATCTCAAAGCTGGAACTACTTTTTCAAGTACTTTAAGCAAATCTCTTTTTATCTCCAATTTCATTATCTATACTCTAGTCTTCTAATTTAATAAATCTTTGGGAGAAAAAGTTTTATAAAGCAGTAAATTTTCTTCATTCCATACGCGTGAGTAGTATAATGGCTAGTATTCTAGCCTTCCAAGCTAGAGATCCGGGTTCAAATCCCGGCTCGCGCATGATAACTACAGTCTGATGCGCAGTTGTTATACATAGATTTTTAATGGACTTCTATGTAAAAGAGTGGCGTCATCAGTCTTTAATGTTAATTCCCTAAAGATCATAATGATAAAATTACAGATCTTTCTTTTTCCAAAAAGAATGCCAAGATATTAGTTCTTTTCTAAATCTTTTAAAAACATCAGAATCAGTTTTTAATTTTTGAATAAATAAATCTCTAAATCTCTCTGGATCTTCTTGTCTATAATCTCTATGAGTTAAATCATGATAAACTTCACCAAAAGGAGTAGCGTAAGGAAATATATCTTGTCCATTTGCAATTCTTGAGATACGAGCCTTACGGACAAAGAATTCTAAAGAATCAAGATCTTTTGTCACCCCTAATATATAATAGTATATTATATGGTGTCCATATGGAAATAAATAGAAAAGTAAAAAAGAATTTATTTCTTTTTCTTCTTAGTTCTTTTTTTAGGTTTGGGTTTACTTTTTGTAAAATAGAATACTAGTCCTCCAATAACTAAAAGAATAGCAATTCCTCCTAATATCCAATACAGCCAACTAAATGACCCCTCTAGTCCAGGAGCACTCATTAAAGCCCTTCTGATCCAAGACCTTGGAATACAAGCTCCCTTATAACAACTTTCACCAGAATCACATTCAGTTGCCCTGTAATACAAAAAAGTATTATCATCAGGTTGATCACTTCCTTCACCAGTTCTACAATAATATTCCCAGACTTTATTTCTATCATTTACATCACAATAGTCTTCTCCAGATTGATATTCTCCTGTAGTTAACCAAATCCCATCAGCAGTTCCTTTTACAGTTGGATCTAATCCACTATCAGATTCAGTACAAGTAATACACTCACCATCACTACTACAAGCTTCATCTGAAGCACAATCTTCGTTATCAGAACATTCTACTTCTTCACATTCACAAACAGAACTTGCAACAATATCTTCATAACTAGTTGCTCCAATTAAAACCTCAGAACCACACAATTCATAATCCTCATAATTAGATAAAACTTGTGCAGCATATCTTGTATCATCATCTGTTGTTCCAGCAATTAATACAGCATAATTCTCACCATTTTCAATAACTTCTAATTTACTCTCACCATCAGCCAAACTCCAACCGCTACAAGTATATCCAAAAAGATCTTCAACTAAGTCATTATTACAAGGATTTCCAAATACAAATAAATTATAATCTTCTGGGTTTAAAACTTCTGAAGCCAATGCAGTTTCTGGAGTACCTACAGTATAAGTTGTTGTTTCACTTGAAACTACAGTTTCCTCTCCTTGAATAATCACATTTGCATGAGTATAATCCGAAGTTCCATCAGTAGAAGTTAAAGAATCTAAACAAATTTCTAAATAACTATTTGGTAGAGATATACATCCACCTTCTTGAGCTACACCTGTATCAGAATAGTCATCATGAATAAAATTATTTTCCATTCCAAAGATTTGATTTGTTCCTACAGAAGTTAAAGAATCCAAATTCCAAATCCATTCAAGATCACCCGAATCTTCTGAAAAGAAAACATCACCATCTTCAAAACTTTGTAAAGAATATTCACTAATTATTAAATTCGCAGAAGAATCTTCTCTTTCTGTCCTACTATAAACTTCATCAACAGTAATTTTAAGACCATTTACTTCCTCAGGAGTTGAAGTTGTAATAATCTCGGTAGTTCCATCAACATCAACAATTGCACTTGAAGAACTTACCTCAGTTAAAGTTACAGTAACTCCATTAATATCTACACTTTCATCAACTTGTAAATAGTAGTATTTTCCAACATATCCTGAAAAACTAGTATCAGAGTCAATTGAATTAATTTCTAAATTATAATTACAAAAATCTAGTGTTAAAGGGTTGCTAGAAGTGACTGTACTTAAATCAATAGAGTCTTCAAAGATATAGTAAAGACTAATGTCACCCACATTCTGTACATCTATATAAACTTCAGAAGTATCTTCTGCACCTAAATTGGAAATTATACTTGGGCTAGTCTCAGACAATCGTAATTCCTCATAAATCTCATAATCTGTACTTAAAAAAGAGATCTCTCCATCTTGTAAAGTTACAATATCATCATCTTGTAATTCTGTATCAAAAAAATCACCTAACGCACCACCAATTAAAACTTGCTCAGTAACTCCTCCGTTAACAACAATAGATCCAGATTCATAACTTCCTAAATATTGTAAAGATGTAGATACATCAACCATTGCTAATGTGTCTGAAGCAGGAGCAGAATCTCCAACTACTAGTAAATTACTCTCATCATAAACTCCATCAGTTACAAATGGCTCAGGATAATTACAAAAGTCATAATCTTCTGCACTTACCATTGTAAAAGAAAAAGCTAAAACTAATATTAGTCCAATTATTATTTTTTTCATATCATCACCTCTCTTGGCTTAACGCCTAAAATTACATAATAAAATAAACTATTTAAACTTTTCCACAATAAACTAAACAACCAAAAACAATATAAACTTCCTCACCCTCTATAAACTAAACAAAAAACAAATTGTTTAGAGCCTATATATCAGAGCATCTACACAGAGCATTCTTGAACGGCTCGCGCATACTTATTCAATACTTCCCCAACACCTTCTCCAAATACTTAATAAACTCTCTTGTATCTAAAAAATAATTAGGATAAGCTTTCTTCAAATCAACATTACTATCAGCCCCAACTAAAACAGCATCATACTCTTTCTTTGCATAAATTTTCTTCTCTGCTTTAGCATAAGCTTCAATAGCTTTTTCTTCTTGCCTTTTTGTAAACGAAGTAACTAACAACTTTTCCTGAATCGTATCTAACTCCAACAAGAAAAAATAAGCATTCTTTTTCTTCTTAACATAATCTAAAACTTTAATCGCCTTAGTCCACTTCTTCATCTTATTAATAACATCTAACTTTTTTTCTTTCTCTTTAATAGCTAAATAAAGTTCTTTCTCATCCCTAGGAGTTTCAGGAACTTGTGGACATTTTTCTAATCTTGCAAAAGCAGAACTAACTAACTTAAAAAACTCTTTCCACTCTTCTTCACCTTCATTAGATTTAATAGCTTGCCCAGTAAAAAATCCAGCAGTTTCAACGGCAGTTGCCCAAATGTGTTGCAACTTAGACCTAATTTGTACTTCAACTAAAAGACCATTATACATTTGTCTACCTTTATCACTATAATATTTATAAACTAAATGAATACTTCTATAACCATCTTCCTTAGGGTAAGTAATATAATCTTTTTCATTAACTTTCTTATGCTTCAAAAAACCATTAGAATATTGTTCTTCATAAAGTTGTCTAACTAATCTCACATTAGACATCACAACTCTACACCCTGCAATATCTTGCATCTGTGTAAGCTTCATTGTAGCCTTTTTACCATCATACTTTCTTTTTAATTTCTTAAGTATTGAAGGAACTCTTTTCAACCTTTGAGAAGGTAACGCATTAGAATCAATTTTTTCTGAAACTCTCTTTAACCTTTGTTTAAAAACATCCATAGGATAACTATGTAAGCCTCTCCAATTACTCAAAATTTTCAAAGATTTATTTCTTTCATCAACAGTAGAGCTTTCACTACATAGAACAACTCCTGCCTGATCTGTTTTTGATTTGGAATATTTCCTAAAATCTACTGATTTCATACTCTTTTAAAAGGACTAAGTATTTATAAAGTTTACTAAATGCGCTATAAAACTATAAGACTATACACAAAATGCGTAAATATAATAAGATGTAATTCCGCCAAATTTGGAAGGATTAAGAAAGATAAGTAAAATAAGAGAAAATAAATCTCAAAATGCGCTAAATACTGTAAGAAAGAGGCACAAAGCGCGCAAGATAAACTATTACACCAAAATCTTAAATACAACTTTACCTTAGACATCATTGTATTAACAGTTTAACTCATGGAAGAAAACCTGAGTAGAGACCTTGTTTCCGGCTCGCGCATTCTATACATATATAATCAAAAATTAATGTTCTTCATTATTATCACCTTCAATTTCAGTTGCTAACAACACTGCCCCTGCAACCTTTTCAGCAAAATCACTTTTTTTAACTCCCTTCTTTTGTTCATCATTTAAAATATTACTTTCCATTACATTATCTAACAATAAACTTCCTAAAGATTTCGTATCTTTTTCCATAAGAGCGTTAAGAAAAGCATATCTTCTTCTTTTCCTTTCTTCCTGTTCTTCAAGACTAACAATTCTAATTTCAGAATATCTTTCTTTTAATTGTTCAGAATTACATATCACATTTAACTCTGAAAAACCTGGTGCCATGTTAATATAATAAGGCAAATATTCATCAAATAATTTTCTAGAATCTACATCTAACTGATCTAAAGAAGTTAAATATCCTGAAAAAATAAGATCAAAAAATTCTCTATCTGCATGTATAGCTGGTTTCTGTCCTTTCTTTTCAAGTTCTTTTTCATAACTCTTTACAAGAAATTTTTTACCTCTAAAAACCTGACACTGTAAAGCAACTTGTACTTTATCTTCTAATAACTGATTATATAATCTATAAGTTGACAATATATTACCTTCAGGAGCAACTTTTAACTCAGCAACAAGCAATGGAAACTTAAACTCTTGCAGTTCAACAAGAGTAGATTCTCTTTCATTCCAATTTTTTCCACCATTTAGACTACTTTTTACAAAATAATTTTGACTTTCAAGTGAATTTGGATCAAATTCCATAAAAAAAGAAAAAAACTTCTTATTTATAAATTAAATGGTTTAAAAATTTCATAAAATTTAAAAATAATCCTTAATCTATAAAACTATATTTAACTCAAAAATAAGTTATTCATCTCTATAACCCTTCTTTAGAAAAGTAAATTGGATAATAACAACATTTTTATTTCTATTTCCTACAGTAAGACTTTTATTGGGCTCAGCCATGGTTAAAGCAACATCTAAGGGTTTAGAATTTAATGGCCAAGAATATGAAACAGAAAGAATTCTATCCCTCTTTTCTTTCCTTATAAGCCTAAATTCTCTTCCATTTTCAATCCCTGCATCAGAAGTTAAAGAATAAATAACATTACTCCCAGCATATCTTCCAGCATATTCAGCTGCAATATATAATCTCTGAGCTTGTTGATCATATGTATATACTATTTTTCCGTATCTAGTTTCATATGAAGAATATATACTTTTAAAAAAATCAGGTTTTAAATTAGAAATAGTAACAACTTGATTTTTAGTTCTACGATAGGACGAACCCTCACGAATATCTGCATAAACATTTAACCCTGAATCCTCTTCACCAAAAAAATAATTCCATAAATCTTCTAACCATCCCATAGAATAATTCCAAGAAAATGGATTTATATATTTTTCTATCTGAAAGATAACTATCTTTGTAAAATTACTAAATTATAATCATCTAAATTATCCTAAAACAACTTCTTCCTCTTAATACACTCTTCATACAATTCCAAAGTTTCTTCAGCAATTGCATCCCAAGTATAAGCTTCCGCTTTCTTTAAATTATTCTCACTAAATTTCTTAGCTAATTTCTTATCATCTAAAACTTTCAAGATTTTCTCTTTCAACAATTTCTTATTCCCAAACTCAACTAAAAACCCATTAACATTATCATCCATTTCAAAAGGTATTCCATTACAAGGCGTTGCAACAATAGGTAATCCAGACGCCATTGCTTCAAAAATTGTCAAAGGTAATCCTTCTCTATAAGATGGCAAAACATAAACATCAGAGCCTTGATACATTTCAGCAATATTTTTTTTACCAAACAAAGGACCTAATACTTTAATCCTTTTTTCACCTTTCACAATCCTTTTAACTCTATCCATTTCACCTTCATCTGGTCCAACAAAAATAAAATCAATATCTTTTCTTTGACTAACAACTTCTTTAGCTACTTCTGCTAAAACATGTGGAGCTTTTGTAGGATGCAAACGACCAAAGAACAAAACCAATTTATCTTTGACTCCATGTTTCTTCTTAAACTGATTATTCTTAATTCTTTCAAACAAAACTTTATCTGTACCATTTCTAATAACATTAATTTTTCTCTTACTAACCCACTTCTTCAAAATTGGAATTTCCCAAGGAGTAATTGCAACAACTTTATCTACAAAAAAGAAACTAATATGGTTAAAAATTCTATCTGTAAAAAACAAGGGTAAACGAACTGTCCAAGGCCTAAACTTATCTGTCCATGGACAATGAGTAGTATTAATATGAACTTTCCCTCTAAAGAAAGCAATCAAACCTGCAAACATCATAAAATCATGTGCAGATCTATGCGTATGAACTACATCATAATCCTTAAACAAAAGATCTAAAATAAAACCTGGAAAAATATAAGTATTCAACGACAACTTCAAAAAATATCTTGACCTATAAACATTAACCTCATCAATATTTTCATACTTATTCTCCAACCTCTTATACTTATCAGTATCAGCACAATAAACATCAACTTCATGTCCTTTCTCAATATACCTTAGAGCTAATTCTTCCATTACTTTTTCTACACCACCAACTGTAGGTAGATAAAAAGTATTAACCATAGCTATTTTCATAAACAAACAAGAAAAAAAACAATTTATAAGAATTATGCAGATCTAAACAACTTTTTCTAACATTATTCTATTCTTTTCAACATTATCTCTTTCTTCAACACCAACAATCATAAAACCATTTTTCACCAAATATCTTAACATTTCTCTTCTTTCATTTCTAGTTTTAATTTTAACTTTATCATATTCATACACACTAGCCCATTCAAATTGTTTTTCCATTAATTCACTTAAAGCTCCACCTCTTCTAAAACCAGGTACAACTCCAGCCATCCAACAATACAAAGAATTATCCTCAAGCTCATAAGAAACAACATAACCTGCAGGAATATGTCCAACATAAGCAACTAAAATTGAATGATCTTTATCTCCAATTCTTTCTTTAAAAAAATTCACATCTAATAGATTTTCATCAGTTTCAAATTCAGGAATATTTCTATTAATATAAACTACTTCTTCTAATCTTGATTCTGTGATATAAAAAACAAATCCCATAAAGAAAACAAAAAATCTACTCTTTATAAAAATTATGTTAATCAATACAAGTCATAGGAGGATTCTTCATCAAAATTTCAAGAATTTTAACAGTTTTATTAATATCATCAATACTAGAAACACCATAACTAGTATGCAAATTTCTCACAGCAACACCTACAATTGCCGTCGGGATTCCACCTTTAGAAATAGAAATACTCAATGCATCTGTTGTTCCAAAATCACTAACATCTAACTGAATTTTTATTCTTTTCTTTTTAGCAATCTTCTTAATTTCTTTATCCAAACAAAGATTAGAAATCATTTCTGCATCTTTAATAACAACACAAGGACCTCCACCAATTCTCTTAGTAACATTATGACTATGTTCATCAGAATCATCTGCATTAGTCACATCAATAGCAACTGCCCAATCAGGATTAATTGAACTCACAGAAGTTTTTGAACCATACAAACCAATTTCTTCTTGCACAGTAAACACATAATAAATATTTCCTTTACTTTTTTGCAATTTTCTTGCCAGTTCTAATAAAATAAAACAACCTATTCTATCATCCAAAGCTTTCCCACAAATAATTCCTTTTTTTCCTAAAACATAAGTTTCATGTACAGGTTCAATAAAAGTTCCAATTTCAACACCTTTCTTTTGTAATTCTTTTTTTGTCAATCCAGTAACTAACATCAAATCAGCAACTTCTGGAACTTCTTCAGTTTCTTCATCATCATTAATACCAGCTAAAGTAACAACTCCAGTAAGTCCACCTTTAACTGAAATATTTGCTTTTTGCCCAATATAAGCTAAAGCTTCAATTCCTCCAACTGCAGAAATATTTATATTTCCATTACTTGAAATACTTTTAACCATAAAACCAATTTCATCCATATGAGCAGCAAGCATTACCTTTGCACCTTTACCTTTTTTATGTGCAACTATGTTCCCATACTTATCCACTTTAACATTTTTCACATATTTTTTTATTTCTTTCAGAATAAACTTTCTAATCTTACTTTCATTCCCACTAACCCCATTAATTTCTGTCAACTCTTTTAACAACTTCATAACTATTATACAAAGCCTTTCACTTTTTAAAACTTTTCAAAAAAATAAAATTAATACGCCGAGACTGGGATTCGAACCCAGATATCCAAAGGAAACAGGCTCTCAAGGCCTGCGCAATACCAGATTATGCGATCTCGGCATACCCTCACAAAACAATCTTTACTTTAAAAACTTATCCAAAATTGATTCTATAAAAATATACTCTACAAAAAGTATTTAAAAAGAAAATCCTTCAATAGTAAATATGGGATGGATTTCAGATTTTTTTAGTTGGTTACTTCAAGATAAATATAATGCTGTAGAAGCTTGGAAATACATTCTTGAAAATCCCAAAAAATTCAAAAAATTACCATTAAATGCAAATGGTTACACAAAAAGATATGAAACTGAATTTAGAAAACGTTTCATAGCAATAGCAAGATTAATGATTAAAGAAAAAGGCAAAGACTTAACTCTTGGAGATATTAAAGTAGTTATTAAAAGAACTCCATTCAATACTTCTTCTTTTAACAAAAAATATTATGATACAATTTCAGCTATTAATTTTCTTAAAGAAAGTAATTTTTATAGTGACCTAAATAAAAATACAATTAAAACTTTTGAAGAAAGATTAAAGAATAAAATAGAAAAAGCAATTCATAAAAGAGGCGGATGGATTAACGCATCTCAAGTTTCAAATCTTGCAATAGAAACAAAAACATCAATTCTTCAAGGAGAAACTTTCGATAGAATGAATGTAGCAAAAACAAAATTATTTGAAACAAAAAATACAATAATTGAATTAAACAAACTTCTTTTAGAACTTAGAACAAAAACAAGACAAAACACTAGTTCTACTCTTCCAGCTCAAATTAAAGCATCACATAAAAGCATAGAAACAAAAACATCAGAGCTTTCAACTTTAATTATGGAAGTAAAAAAATCTTATCCAGAAATAAGAAACCCTCTTCAATCAGAGTTAGCAAAATGGATAGAATTAAATTCTAGATTAATTGATTATAATAGAAAAAGACTAAACATTTCTCAACTAAGAACATATGTTAGTAAATTTACAAGTACTTCTAAAAAAGGAAGAAACAATTTATTAGCTAAAATAAAACAAAAAATCTCTGCATAAAGATTTAAATAGGATTATTTTATTCTCAATATTAGTATGGAATTTAAAGAAGCTTGGGAAACAAAGAAATTAGCAAATTTTCCCTCAAAACAACAAGAAATTGGTCTTTGGGCACCGTCTAGAAGAATAACAACTTGTTATCTTGTTTTAACTCAAGAACATCCTCTTCATAAATTAGATCCAACTCAACATACTCTAACTTGGAACTATCTTTTAATGGGTAATAATGAATGCTTAAGACATACTTATTTTGCTGAAGATCTTCCAGTTATTAATAGAGTTAAAGAAAGACCAATAAATTTTCTTCACATTCCAAAAGGATATACAACTTTACATCCAAATCATGAACAACAATTATGGAATAGATTCTCTTCTATTACTCATTACTTAAAAGAACAAGGATTACTTGTAAGATCCTTCCATTATTTTGAGAATAAAGAAACAGAATTCTTCCCATTTAAACCTTTAGAATTTGACTTAAGAGAATATGTTCAATTAGATCAACCTTCAGAACAGACATTAGAAACAATTGATCAAATATTAAATTAAAAAACTTATTCCTTAACTGACATATAAACTCTATATCCACCTTCTTTAACTAAAGTTTCCATATTACCAAAAATTTCAACCATATATTTACTCAAAGTTTCTCCACCTTTATTATGTCGAGCAACAATTTGCAAACTTCCTCCTTTTTTCAAATGATCTAAAGCTTTTTTTATCATATCCATACAAACTTTTTTTCCTGCTGTTTGTGGAGGGTTCAAAAGAATAACATCAAACTTTTTTCCTTCAACAGCTTCATACTTATCTCCTTGATAAACTTCTACATTTTTCAAACCTTTAGTATTCATTTTAGAAAGTTTCACAGCTCTCTTATTAATATCAACTAGAACAACTTTTCCTTTAGTCACATTTGCAACAACTCTTCCAACAACTCCTAAACCACAACCAAGATCTAGAACATCATCTTCTTCTTTTACTTTCATATTTTCAATTAAAACTCTAGTTCCAAAATCTAACTTAGAGTTAGAAAAAATTCCACTTGCTGTATAAAATTCATACTCCATTCCATTAATAATAAACTTAACTCTCCTAAGATTAAAAGAACTTACAGGTTCCTTAGTATAGTAATGTTCACTCATTGTTGCATAATACCTAATAAAGTATAAACCATTCTATCTGCTGCTCTGATAATTTCACCTTCATCTGTACCCATAATAATAATACAATTATTATAAGTATAAACTTTAGTTTCATCTCCTAGAGTAAGATAAACAATAGTTTCTGTATCAGTACCATCATCACAAGTCTTAACTGGATAATCTCCATATTCTCTTGTCATTGCACTTACAACAGGCACTTGATATAAATATTCATTATCAATTACTTTGTCAACTTCTAAAGCAGCAATAACAGTTTGTCCAGTTAAATTTGCATAAGGATCAATTGTTACATAAACTATTTCATCATTATAAATTCTAGTATGCAAAGTTCCAGTAACAGGAATATCTTCTAAAGACAAAGGATCTGTCCTTAATCCTAAAGTATATTCTTCTTCATAAGCTCCAGTCAACATTGTAATATAAGTTTCAGTATCACTATATTTGTAAACTTCAAAAACAGTATTCCCATTTGTATACTTATAAATATCTTCAGCAACACCATCATCCATTGTAAAAACATAAATCATAGAAAGTAATAAAATCCCAATTAGTACTCCTAAAACAATCCCCATATTATCTTTTTTCTTAACCATAATAATCTAAAATCAGTTTATCTACTACATTTAATAAACTTTTCCCCTCTATACTTAAACAATTATCTTCAAAACTTACTTTATTCTCTTCACCCACTTTAAAAATAACAACTCCAACATCAAGACTTGCATCATCACAGGTTTTTAAAGGCATTTCTGTACATAAATCACTGTCCTCATAACAGGAATAAACTATTTTATTAAAATTAAAATTTCTACTTAAATCATACATAGCATATTGAGATTCTTTTGAAGGATCATAACTAAAATATACTTTCTCTGAATTCAATAATGAACTAAAACTTACTGAAAATTCTTCTTCAATTTCTAATTCTCCAGGATTAAAGATCAAATAAATTTCACTTTCATCTTCTAAATTAGCTCTCCATCCTCCATCTGTTTCAACAAACTCTAAACCATTATATTCAACTTTATCATCATCATTATTCATACCTACATTGACAGCACCTAAGGCCATTAACATAATCAAAAATAATCCCATAAGTATTGTAAAAAACTTTTTATTTTTATAAAAAGCTACTTTATTTATTTTATGATATGATCTTTTCATTTTAACTAAGAATATTCCTTTACTTAAAAAAATTTCTAAAAAAAAAATAAAAAATTAAGGCTTTCGCCTTATTTATTCCTCTGTGGTTTCTTCTTCAGTGGTTTCTTCTGCTGCTTCTTCTTCAGCTACTTCTTCTTCAGCTTCAGCAACATCTAATGTGCCAACATTTACATCGTCAACACTTGTTCCACTTACTTTTACCTCAGCTCCAGACAAGTCATACATTGAGTATCCAGCTAGTGCCTTTGCTGCTCTTCTTGTATCATCAGCTACAGTACCTGCAACTAATAGAGCTACATTGTCACCATTTTCAACTAACTTTAGCATAGCTTCTCCTTCTTCAAGGTCCCAACCATCACAAGTCAGATCAAACACATCTTCAACTAAGTCGTTTGCACAAGGTCCACCTACAATGATTAAGTTATATGTACTTGCAGAACTAATTTCTGAAGCTAACTTAGTCACAGGAGAAATTTCCTGAGAGGTGTAACTTGATGAACCACTAGTTACAGTTGTTGAACTTCCCTTGATAACAACATTTGCCATTACCTGATCTTGAGGAATCTTCATCTCGATCTGATCACTTGCACCATTTGACTTTGGATTTTCCAAAACGATACCGTATCTTGTTCTATGGTCTTCATCTTTTGTACCAAGAGTTGTGTTTGATCCACCCCACTTGATTTCAAGAGCTTCTTCACTAGATGCTGTTGCACCAAGACTATCAATAGAACCATTGTCTACATCAAGACCCCAGAAGAATACCATATCGTCCACATCATTTGCTAGGTCAGTTGTTGAATCTCCTTTGATTTCCAAGGTAAAGTTTAATCCTTGCTCACCAAAGTCAGTTGCATAACCTGTTGATGTTTTCAATACAAGATTTGTATCTTTTGTGTTTCCATAGTTAATTCTTACAATTTCTGTAGATGCGTTTGTTGCAATATATCCAAATAACTTAATTTTAGATGTTCCAGCATCTTTATACAGAACTGCTAACCAGTCAGACTCAAAACCTTCTCCTTTGTTAGTATCGGATCCGTTGATTAAACCTCCACCACCAGTGTCAGATCTCTTGTATAGCCAAACTTCTTTGGTCTTCTTTGCAGCTGTTTCGTTTGCATATGCAGCTCCACCAGTTGTGTATGCTTGCAAGTCGAATCCTTCATCAACACTTGTGTGCCAATAGATAGAAGGTACTGCACTATATGTAGTGTTCAAACCAGCATCTGTAAAGTCTGTTGAGGAATCAAATTCCATTGTATAAACTGCATAGTCTGCATCAGCAACTGTTAAACTGTCTACACAAATTTCAACATAAGCATTTGGTAATTCAATACAGTCTCCAATAGCTGGTCCACCATCATTTAAGTCATTATACAAGAAATCGTTTTCAACTCTAAAAGTTTGACTTGTACCTTGTGTTTCAAGTCCTGCAATATCCCATACCCAATTTGGATCATCTTTGTCTTCACCGATGTAAGCATCTCCATCTTTATATGTTTCAGAAGATTCTTTACCAATGATCAGGTTTGCTGAGGATTCATCTCTTTCAGTTCGACTAAAAACTTCGTCAACAGTAATTTCTACACCATTAACAGTTTCAGTTGAGTCATCAGAAATAATTTCACTCACACCATCTACATCTACTACAGCTGAAGAACTAGATACATCTGTTAAAGTTACAGTTCTCATTACACCATCAACTTCAACTTCAGCAGTTTCATCTACAGATAAATAGTGTTCTTCACCAACATAAGCTGTAAACTGAGTTCCAGCAAGAGGTACTGTTGTGATTTTCAAAGTATTACCTAAGAAATCTAGTGTCAGAGGCTGTGTTGTTGAAGCAGAAGTTAGGTTGATAGTTTCATCAAACTTATATGCAAACTTAATTACATCTCTTGCTACAACTTCCATATAAACATCTGTCTTGTAATCATCTTCAGAACTTGTTAGACTTGTTGCCATAACTGGGTCTGTTGTTGTTTCCATTTGCAACTCTTCTGATGTATCATAACTAGATCCTTGGAAAGTAATTTCTCCATCCCAGAAACTGGAAACATCATCATCCTGCAAAGTTGTGTCAAACAACGAAGACGCTGTCAAACCAGAACCTAGAGGTACTTTTTCTGTCTTACCACCTTCAACTGAAACTGTAGTTCCTGCTTCACTAGTAGCCACTTTTGATTCAAATTGTAAGCCACTAACTACATCAGCTACTCCTAAAGAATCAGCTGCGGACGCTTGATCACCAACAACAAATGCTGTTGTGTCGTCATAAACACCATCAACAACATAAGGAGATGGGTAATCTGCTAAGTCCAAAGCCATTGCCCCTGTTAATGTCGCACCTACCATTGCAACACCAGTACCAATCGCTGCCATCTTTTTGATGGTCTTTCTTAAAAAATCTTTTTTCATGTTATACAACACCTCCTGTGTAAAAAATAAACTACTCCCTCTTCCTAAACTAGGAAGTATAAACACAGTTAACCATAAACAAATAAAAACTCCTTATAAACCTTTATACATTTGACAATATAAACTAACACTAAATCCTTAAAATTCTCAAGAGTTAAGGCTTAATTCAACTTATAGACGACAAATCAAGAAAATAGATATTTACTACTAGTTTAGAAAACAAAAAATAATAACCTAGAGTAAATAATTTTAAAGAATTAAGAGAAATTTATGATTTAACTTATCAGTAACAATAAACTAATCTTACTGTTTCACCATTAGTTATGTAATCATCTACAAAAGTATTACCTTTACAAGTCCCTTGAGAATATAATACTTCTCCTATATAAAACATATATGAATCATTCTCCCAACCATTTAAAGAAACAATTTGTTGGACTTCTCTTTCAACAATTCCACAAGAATCTTCATCACATTCATTCCCACCATCTATACATGATTTAATCACATCATTCATTTGAGTATCTTCACATACTGTATACATTTTTATTGCATCAATTAAATTTGAAACTTCTAAATTTTCTTCAGCCTCTTGCAATAAATCACTTGAATCATTTGATGCAAACTTAAAGTAAAAGATTAAACTAAACAATAGCAAAAGAATAATTACCATAAAACCTATTATTTCCATTTGTCCTTTTTTCATAAAAGCACCTCTATCACTAACTTTCCAAATTTATATTCCTCTGTTAACGGAAAATATAAACTTGTTGGTGTAGATATTTTGATTGTTGAGCTATAACTTACATCAGGATCATAAAACACAAATTGTGTACAATCAGGATAATTATTTTGATCACAAGTTCCATTTTCCGGTTCTGGATATACTTGTTCAAAATAAACTCTTTGGTTACAGTTTGTTGTAAACATACTTCCATAAGTTCTACCTGGATCAAATACAATTAATTTTGAAGTATCAATACAATTTTCAGTTTTCCCATCGATACTACATTGTATCTCTGCCATTGAACTTACTGATGCCAACAACACAGTATTTGAAACTAAACAAGCTTCTTGTCCACTTTCTTCCATACTTTCTAATGAGAACTTAAAATAAAATGCTAAAGCTACAATTAATACAACCATAAAAACTACTGCAACCATCAGTGTTTCCATCATTTGTATTTGACCTTTAGAAAACTTCAGGACAATCACCTCCTAAACCATCATTAGCATTTTCAACTTGTTCAATTTTTGTAGCATAACTACTATATGAAACTTCATCTTGATTTGTTAAAGATTTATAATTATTCAAAGTTGTTTTGATAGAATTATAATCACACTCTGGTTTTCTTGCAGAAACAAATTTAGATTTATCATAATAAACATTAGTTATTGACGACAACTTTTCCATAACTAAATCAAAATTATATTCATAACCTGTAGCACCATAAGAAATAATTGCACCTATCAACAAAGGATATCCTAAATAAACAACTTCTTCACCATCAGAATATTCAACTTGTCCATAAAGATATTCTTCATCAGAAGATTCAACTTTTAAAATTTCATAATTTTCAAAATTACTTTGGATATCATCAAGAACATTATCATAAGATGTAAAGAATACAAACCTAACTTGACTATATGATGCTGTTAACTGACTAAGTTCTCCTATGTTAGAAGAAACTTGTGTAATTGAAAAAGCTTCTCTAGGAAAATTACTAGGAATTGCAGAATAAGAATCAATTAATTCTTCAACTACTTCCTCAGAATTTGAATCATAAACTAAAATATAAACAACACTTCCATCTGACAAATAAAATAAATTTCCAACTCTATATGGCAATTCTAAAGAACGCGTTGCTGCATACAAATCTTTCCCTTGAATTTCATAAGGAGAAAAAATAATATGATCTATACTTTTACTTTGCCCACCACTTCTTAACTCTCCTTCAAAGACTGTAAAATCAAAACTACTTCCATAATTAATTACTTTCTCTGCTGACTCAGAAACAGAAAAAGCTGCAAACTCATCATTCAAAGCTGAAACAGTTTCAGCTGCTCCTAATGCACCAGACAAAGCAATAAATTTGTAAGCAAAACCAATTAAAAACATAAACACTATTCCCCCAATTATTAAAGCAAAAATATAACTAAATGGTGAGGACATTTGTGCTTTTTTATTCATAATAAGTTAATCCTACATAATCACTGTAAGCAGTTATTAATAATGAATGTCCATTTGATATACACTCAGGATTTCCTGCTTCAGTTTCAAAATCTTCTATATTTAATCTTGTCTGATCAAAAGCATTATTTGGATAAACATAGACATTAAAATTACTCTCAACCAATAGATCTAAAGTCCCTTCTAAAATTTCATCACAGATTTCACCATCAAGAGTACAATCAAAATCCTTCCCATCATTATAAAAACAAACTGCTTCAACATCAGTAGGTAAATCTATATCATAAACTTTTGAAGAACCTTCATCATAATGAGAAAATGTTTGTATATTATTTTCTAAATCTGACATACTATCCAAAAAATCAATATAATCTGCTTCATTAACCAAATCAATTGCAACTTTTGCTCCATAAGCTAAAATTAAAGCACCAACAATTAATGCAAACAATAACACTAAAGGAACACCTAGAATCTGACCTCTTTTCATAAATATAAACAACCAAAGAAACTTTATAAAATTAACTCTTACTTTTTATCATTATTTTTTTTCTCTAAGACTTTTTTTAGTAACCCTTTTATCAGCAATCTTCCTTCATCAGTTTTAATTTTAGTAGAGTCTTTTAACATCTCTTTCTTTGAAATAATAGCCCCTTTAATTTTCTTTTTCTTCTTCTTTTTCTTTTTCAATTCTTTTTTCTTAAATCTCTCTTTTCTTAATTTTTTAATCAAGATTTTTTGTCTTTCTAATTCTTCATACAAAGTATCCCTACTATCATTTAATTTATAGAAGAAAACTACTAACATCAATAAAAACCCTAAAACAACAAAGCCTAAAACAGAACTATCTTCTTTTTCTTCAACCTCTATAATTTCAACAGTTCCATCATCTTTAACATCTATTTCAATAGTTCTATAGGAATCAGCACTATAGTCTAAGTACCTAACTTTGATATAAAATAAATAAACTCCAGATTCTAAAGTTGTTGGTAATAAAAGTTCTCCTTCATTTGTAATTTCCTCAAAACTCCCTACATAAATTGTATCTTTTCCTTCACTCAAAATTGTCCCATTATCAGATATCCAAAATTCTATTTCTACATCATCACTAATATCAGCCATCCCTTTTAAGAAATAAGTAAAATGGAAAAAATCTCCAACATTCACAGAGGAATTAAAACTTTCAATAACTATATCAAATAATTTAACACATATATTTTCTCTACAACTTTCTCCTTCCTCTAAATTACAATCAGTATTACTATAACATTCATAATCATAACATTCATTTCCAAAACAATATTGTTTTTCCCTACAGTCTTCATCTAACTTACAATCAACTTGAACACATTTTTCATCTAAACAAATTTCATTATCTTCACAATCACTCTCGAGACTACAAGTTTGACTTAAACTAATAAAACTACTACTTCCTCCTCCTCCACTAGTACTTGAACTAGAAGAGTCTGAAGAAGCTTGAGTTCCTCTAATAGCTGAATACATTAAATTACTAATTTTAATTATATTTCCTTCATCAACACATTCAATACCGTTACTAGATAAACTTCCACCTAAACAATTTGTTAAATCAGTCTCATTTGCTTCATTACATCCAGAGCTAACTTCACTTATTGAAGATACTTCACCATCTTTCACACACAAACTAGCAAAATTATTATCATTAATAAATAAAGTTTTATTACCTTGTAATTGCCCTGAAAGATTTACAATTAAACTTGTATCTGTTTTATCAATAGTAACTTTGCTTAAATCAAGATTATTACTACTAAAGTTATGACTAAAATTTATCATTAAAGTATTTTCATCATAAAATTTTACAACATGTGAACCAGAATAAGTTTCATTTGTTCTATTTCCCCCTACAGTAATATTCAACAAAGTAATTCCAGATTTAGTAACATTTGTTTCATTATACCTTAAAGGATCAATATCATCTAAAAAACCATCATTATCCAAATCTGCTAAGATTTCAAATACAATTAAACTACTATTCACATTATTCACAGTATCATTCACCCAAACAGTTAAGTTATGATTTCCAACATTCCAAATTAGATTAGTAATATTTGCACAAGACTCAAGACTATAATTAACACTCATTGTATCATTACTATACCAACAAGAATCTAAATTCAAATCTGACACACTATAGATAACATCTAAATTTTGATTAGTAGTATTAGAATTATTTACAGGAATACTAATATTAATTGAAGGTTTTGTAATATCAATTGAAAAAATTATTGAAGATTTATTTTCATTACCAGCACTATCATTTACCCAAACTGTAACATTCCTATTTCCTTCAATCCAAGTTACATCAGAAATATTTGCACAACTTGTTATAGTATAATTAACACCTAAACTATCATTACTATACCAACAAGAATCTAGGTTTGTATCTGAAACTGAATAGATAATATTTGTTGTAGAATTCCCACTCAAAGAATTATTTTCTGGAGAACTAATATTTATTGTTGGATAAATTGTATCAATTGTAAAAGTAACTCTTGAATTATCTAAATTATCAGAAGTATCATTCACCCAAATATTAACAGTATGTTCTCCTTCACTCCATGTGACATCAGTAATATTTGCACAATTATCTAATGTGTAATTTACTTCCATAGTACCATTACTATACCAGCAAGAAGAAATATTCACTGCTTCAACAGCAGAATAATTTACAAATATATTTGTATCTGTAGTAAAAGTATTATTTGAAGGAGACTCAATTGTAATTACAGGAGCAGTTAAATCACCAACAGTAACATTAACAACTGAAACATTCCAAAGTCCAGTTATATTACTTACAGTCATATCTGCAGTTTTATTTGCAAATGCAAAAAACACATGAGTAACATTTGCATCACCTGTAGCATTTACAACCCATGAAATAGTTGCTGATTCTCCTACATTTAATGTGACATTTGAAGGATTTATATTTGTAGTATAGAAAGGTGTATCTCCAACTGTCGTCGAAATTAATCCACTTTTGCTAACTCCAGACATTTGCCAATTTACTATTTGTGATACTTCAAGATCACTCATTCCTTCTTTATGTACATCATTATTATAGTTAGTATAAATAACATCAGCTTCAGCAATAGATTGTGCCCTTGTATCCCATTGAGTAAAAAAGTACATTAATATTTCTGTTTGACCTGCCCCAATACAAACCTCTTCCCAAATCCACTGATTATATCCACCACTCGCAGTACTTGGTGTCAAAGAATCTATAACTTCTGTTGATCCATCTTGTTGATAAATAAAACCTGCAGCATCATCTCCTGCACTTGCACTTGAATCATCCCACATCATCCAATGATCAGTAGTTTCCCAAGTTGTATCTCCATCAGAAGTATTCATAAAATCAGATCCATCTGAACCCATGTTTTGATAAACTTTTACATCAACACAAATTTCACTATCTGTAGGATTTTCTAAAATATCTAAATATCTTGCCCAATTTTGATCTGAAGGAACAAAAACTTTTCTACTAACATTTAAAGAAGATTTTGTTTGACCATTACACACAGCTTCTCTTCCGGATTCTTCTGTTGAACTTCTCGTCCCTGTGTATTCTGAATTATCTATATACAATCTAAGTCCACCATCAAAAACATCAGCATGTCCATCACTAATATCACATCCATCTTGAATATCATAAACAAAACTTTTTGTATCTGTCAAAGATAAAGAACTCAATATTGAAGCCGTTTCTTCTTCCTCTTCTCCTATTGGTTTTGGATCTAAACTTACATTTATTTCACCACAGTCTGCGTTCAAACAAGTAACTTCAACGGTAACTGTAAAAGTAGTATTTTGAGTAACATTAATATTCCCTGTAGGTGTCACTAAAGAAAAACCAATTTGTGGTCTTGGAGTAATATTCACCCACATTAAATCTGAAACTTGATTTCCATAAGTATCATTAATTGTAATATTAAGATTATACAAAGTTGTATCTAAATAAGTTTTATTTGACAAAGAACCATCACAGTCAATTTGGAAATTTGTTGTATCATTAACAGAAAAACAAGCAAAACTAAAATCATCTGTCGCATTAATATCAAGAGAAACATTATTTCCTTGAATAATAGTCATATTAGCAATATCAGAAAAAGTTGGAACAACAGTATCAGAATAATTTGCTGTAATTGATCTATTCACACTTCTATTTATATTATTAACAGAGTCTGTAGTAAAACAAGCCCAAGTATAATTTCCTTTTGGCAAATCTAATTCCCATTCTGCACTTCCACTAGTTCCAGAAACTGTTGTTGTTTGATTAACAGCAAAGCTACTATTTGTACTATCAGTTAAATATAAACTGATATTACTTAATCCAACATTATCTGTACTTGAACAATTAAAAACTACATTTATTGGATCCCAAGAATCATTAACCCAATCAGCATCAGGAGAATTCATTGTATAAGTTGGAAGATCTGAATCAACATTAACTGTTTTAGTACTTCCTAATTTAGTGTTATTTTCATTATCTCCTGCTTGACAAGTCCAAGAATAAACTCCATCATTTAGAGTAACAACCCAGGTTGTTGTGTTACTTGTTCCACTTAACAAAGTTGTTTGATTTAATGCAAGATTTTCAGTATTTTCATCAGAAAGAAAAAAACTAATATTACTTAGACCACTATCATCAGTTGCAGTACAAGAAAAATTTACATCTACAGGTGGTGCAGCTGCAGCAAAATTATCTGTAGGACTATTTGTATTAATTGAAGGAATATTTGGAATTCCAAACTGATAAAATTTATAAGGATAACCTGTACCTACATAAACTGCTCCATCAGCAACAACAGGTGCAGCATAAACTGCAGCATCTGTAAAATATCTATTAATTAACTTTGAAACATTACTTACATTTAATTGATACAAATATTCATCAGAACTACCAATAAAAAGATATTGATCTGTAAGTGCAGGTGCTGATGTAACATCTCCTCCAGCTGTATAATTAGCATATTGGATTGAAATATTAGAAGCATTTAATTGATAAATTCTATCATTCCTATTTCCTGCATAAATAAATCCTGCTCTATACCCCATTCCACCATCAAATGCAGCACTTGCTGTAAAACTTGATATCTGATGTGAAATATTTGAAACATTCATTTGATAAATTGTATCATCATCATAAGCAAGGTAAACACTACCTTCAGCAATCATAACAGCTTGACCTGCAAATAAAGCAGAACTAATATATTTACTTTGAAGAACTTGAGTAACATCTGAAGCATTTAACACATAAGTATATTGGTTACATTGTAAAAAAAGTTTATCTTCATAAATTGCAGGAAAATTTGAACATCTATAAGGGTTATAATATACATTAATTGCATTATCAATATCAGTTGAATTTAATTGGTAAACATTTCTATCATTCCAACCTCCAGAATAAATAGCTCCATTATATTCTATTATTCCTGTACTTGTTCTTGTTCTAGTTTCAGATCCAATTAAATGAGTAAAATCAGATTTATTATATTGATATATTACAGTGTTATATGAAAAATAAACACTTTCACCAACTATAAGAGGTGATGATGCTGTACTTCCATAAGTAATAGACCTAGAATCATCAACTATACTAATATTCGCTGCATCTAATTTATATAAAGTATCATAATCAGTAACATAAACATAACCATCAACAACTGCTGGAGAAGCATAAACATTATCTGCTGCAGTTTTAGTTATAATAGTTGCAGCTGAAATATTTTCTGGAGCTGAGCTTGTTGTATATCTTGTATTATTTAAATATCTTCCATACATTCTCCATTCAGTAGCATCTAAAGAATTTGAATCTGCAAAAACAAAGTTTACACAACTAAGAATGATTAACAATAATAATAATAAACCCAAACTCCCCCTTTTCATAAATATAATAAAGATATATTTATTTAAAAACTTTTATCAAAAAAACAATTAACTCTAAACCCATGCTGTTAAATCTACTTCATAAGTTCCTTGATTACCAATTAAATCTTCACAAATAATATAGAAATACAAACTTTCTAAACTTGCTTCATGTCCAGTTTTTTCTTCACCTGTCATTAAAGATCCTTCACCATAAGTAAACACTTCACTTGCATATTCACAAGTTGAATCTTCATCCATTTCTATATACAATACAGAGTACGCAGTATCTATATAAATAACTTCTATAACTGGTCCTTTATTATCTACCTCGACAGTAAAGCTTGTACTATTATAAGCTAAGTTACCTGCAATATCCCTACATCCAAAATAATATTCATATTCTCCTTCAATTAATTCTAGACTTTGACTATGATCACTTCCATTAGTATCAACAAACTCAATCATTGAATCATAAGATACATCTTCAGAATAAAATTTACAAGTTGCTTCACCATTCTCTGCACCATCATTAGTTTCAACTTCCAAAGTAATTTCTTGTCCAACAGTTCCTTCAGGTCCAACTTCAACAATTTCTAAAGGATCTTCAGTTTGTTTTGTTGTAAACTCATAACTATCATCATTAATATTTCCTGATTGGTCTGCACATCTAAAATAGAATCTATTAATTTCATTTTCTCCAACCCCTGTTAAAGTTGTTGAACATTCATAAGTTCCATAATATTCTGAACTTTGTTCAAATCCTGAACTAGCACAATCCATTTCTCCATTCATAAATTCATAACTAGTATCATTATTATTCCACATACAACTTGCAGGTTCATTAGTAAAAATACTAAATGTTGTTTCTTCAACATCATATGGAATATAAGATCCAGATTCTAAGGAACTAAAAATTATTTCTGGAGGAGTTAAATCAGGAGTATCATCGACTGTAAATCTAATAAAATAATCTCTTTCATTTGCATTACCATTTGCATCTGAACATCTTACATAAAGAGTATAAATTCCTTCAGTCAATGCCATAATTTCTTCATCTGTAACTTCATCTCCTAAAGAAAATATTAAACTATGATTATAGAGATATAATTCTGAACCAAAATAACTATTCATACTATCAAATTCCATACTTGGATCTGAGGAATATTTACACTGTGCAGGTTCATCTGTTGTCAAACCTAATTGTACATTTGTAAACGCAGGTATTTTTTCATTTATTTCAAAACCTTTATTACTTTCATCTTCTGAAACTCTCAAAGTATATTCATCTCCAAACAAATCTTCTTGTTCACTAATAACTGGAGAGTTTACATCATTTACAAATTGTGAAACACAAGTTTCATTTGTAGTACCAACATTAACTAAATCACATGAAGCTCCTAAAGATCTACATTTATATTCTGAACAAGGAGTATCTCCACTATTACATAATTCACAATTATCTCCACCATTTGGAGCTTGCCATAAATTACAATCTACATTATAAGTTATTGTCGTTTCATTATCCAAACCATACTCAACTGCAATATAAGCAACAGCAACTATTGTTACAACATTTGCAACTTTTGAAACTGTCCCAGCAGTCTTAGCTTTTCCTGCATATTTACTTGCTAAACTTGCATATTCTAATATATCATCAGTTCCAGTCTCTCTAAATTTACTTTGAGCTTTCTCACTATAATCAACTTCATTTTTCTTAAATAAACCTAAAATTGGAATAGCAGAACCTACAAAACATTTAGCTCCATCACTAAATTCACTTATTCCTTTAAAAGTATCTAAAGCCTTCTGCCCTTGTGCAACAGTCCTTTGTGAATCTCCTCCACCAGCATAATAAATTACTTCAGGAGCTTTATCAACTCCATCAGCACCATCATCACTATCATCTTTATTATCTTCACTAGTTACAGACTTATATTCTTTCTCAGCTTCATCAACTGCTTCATTAGCTTTTTCAGCATTATCACAAGCAGACACACCTGCAATTCCACCGACTAAAAAACTAGCTGCTGCAACATATGTCGCAGGATTTTTTAACAACTGAGGACTATTAAAACCCCAAAACTTTCCTTCATCTAATTCATTAACATTCATCAAATATTCAGTATCACCTAAATCACTTACTTCCAATTCTTCAACTTCAAAGAAAAATTCTTCATCATAAAGTGTTGTTGCCAAACCATCCATACCTGCTTCTCCAGCAAAATTAAAATAAGCACCACAATCTCCTAAGGTTCTACATAAAGTATTTTGATTAATCAGCCATTCCTTACTTGCACAACCATCAGGCCCTTCTTCAATTAATTCCCAATTATCTGGTTTAGTTTTCCCACCTAAAACTTTTTTCCAACCACCAATTCTATAAGTAACTTTACATTCACTTGAAGCAGCATTACAAACTTCAGATGTTGAAGCATCTCCTTCAGTACCATCTTCACTCCAAAATTGTAAACCTGGAGGTACTTGAGGAACACAAGTCCCATTACTAACACTATCACCTTCTTCAATATTGGTTAGCTGGGGGAGAAGATAATGACAATCTCTTAAATCTTCATCTAAACAACAATCTGTTTTTTGTGTCCAACTTAATTCATCAGAGTTACAATCAACACAAGTTTCAGGTCTATTATCTCTACAAGAAGCTTCTACATAATCCTTATCTCCACTTAAACCTAAAGCTTCCATTGTTCCTAAAACTTCTTCATTCAAAACTCCACTGATACAAATTTCTTCTCTAAAATCTGCACAACTTTCTACAACTTCTTGACCATTAATACAAATATGTCTATAGTGTCTACTTCCAACTGTATCCAAACCTTCTCCTGGTCTTGAATCAAAAACACACCAACTTTCTCCATTCAACTTATCATAACCTGACAAAGGACTTGCATCATTTTCATAAGTATCATAACAATTCAAATCTACACAAGTATAATCTCCAACAGACATAACTTTACCTGTATCAGTTCCACAAATCATTCCATCTGCATAATCACAATTTCCACAATCTGTATCAAGTGGACCATCAGCTTCACAAGAATCTATTTCATCTAAAATATAACCATCATTATACGAACCTCTTTCATCAGAACTATAAATATTTTCTCTATTACCACAAGAGTCATACCAATAAACTTTTCCTTCATAACATCCTGTGTGATGTTGTTTTGCACAATCAGAACTTAACAAATCATTTGAACACAACATATCTTCATGAAATCCTGTTGTTGTAAAATTTGTTCCAACTTCACCTTCTGATGCACTACATTCTTCTCTTGTTACAAAAGTATATTCTTCATCTGTAACACAACAGCCTAAATTTTTATTTTTCACACTTTCCAAACAAGCATATTCTGTTTCAATACTCGAATCAAAATCTACTCCAGCATCTTCATATTGTGAACCTACACTTTTACACTTAACTTCTGTTACAAAAAAAGCTTGATCTGCAATGGTACAACAACCTTTCTGACATTGTGCTAATTCATCTGCATCAACATCTGTCCAAGTAGTACCTTCTTCTGCTTCACAAGTTGATCGAGGAGTATTTTCATAACAAGAACCAGTATCTGAGGAGTAACAAGTACCTACGGCACAATAAGAAGTTTGTTCACAGCTTGTAGAAGTTGATTTATATCTTGAATCACAATTTTCACTATCAGTATAAACACACCAATCTCCATCATTTGTTAACTCACAACAAGAATCAATTGCACTAACTGCACTAATTAAAATTAACATAAATACTATTACACTAACTATTACAAAGTAACCTCTTTTCAAATTAATACCCCTCGTTAATTAATTAATTACTTATAGATTTATAAAAGTTTGTATATAAGAAATAATATTACACATTTTCTTCACCTTGAATTCCAAACTGGAACACATAAGCTTTCTCTCTTAACTTAACTTGATAAACAACATCTGGATAAGGTCTATTTTTATAGATTGTATACCGACTTAATTTTGAAAGCATATACAACAACTGATCAAAGTCTCCAAGTGAAGCATGTTGGTTAACAATATCTTGACTAACTTCATAAATTTCTCCAAGAGCCACATCAGCTTCATAACCAAACTCATCTTCAGACGCACTATCATCTTCACCTTTATCTACAGACACAGGATAATTTAAATCAAAATCTACATTAAAATAATTTATTGTAACATCTAATTCCCAATCATCATTAGCTTCAACATCTTTACTATAATCATAAACATTAATACAAGTTTGCAAAGCATCATCAACAGCATCTTCTAACTGTTCTTCCATTTTATTTAGTGTAAGTAATCTATTTGTACAAGTTGGACTATTCTCTTGATTCCAACAAAGATAACTAATCATAGAATCATTAAACATTCTATATGTATCTTCACCAGGATTCAAATAACCACCTTGCTGTCCTAAGATATAAAGATAATTCATTCCAACAGCTTTTAAACAATCTTCAATATGTTCTTCAATTTCATTCATTTCAGAATTAGCATCACTAGGAGTTAACAATGGTGGAATAATTTCAGTTTTAACTGCTACAAAATATAAAGCAATTAACACAATTAATACAATACCTAAAATTATAAACAAAGTTAACTGTCCTCTTTTTCTCATTACTCCTTATATCTCCCTTATAAATTTATAAAGCTTTTGTTAAACTCTAATTTCAAACTCCCCTTGATTACCAAATACATCTTCACAAATTAAATAATATGAACTTAATTCCGTTAATGTAAATGAACCTGCAACACTTGTTCCTTCACCATAATCAAATTCTTCAAAATAATACTCACATGTAGCATCTTCATTTAATTCATAATACAAAGTTGTATCAATTAAATATAAACCACTTAATTCAGGTGCATCACTATCAACAGCAATAGTAAAACTAATTTCTGTTGAATTTGAATTACCAGCAATATCACTACAAACTATATTATAATTATAATCTCCAGCTTCTAGATCTTCTAAATTTTGACTATGTACTGAAGTATTTGTTGTAAAAAATTCAATACCATCATATGAACAAACAGCTTTTCCATCTCCATAAGCACCTCCAGAAGTTCCTGCACTTATTGTTGTATAATCATAATATATAGTTCCATTTGGTGAAGCATAATCTAAACCTAAAGGATCTGTCCCTACTAAAGTAAAAGCATGATTTTCTGTGTTTGCATTTCCTGCTGCATCTTCACAAGCAAAGAAATAATAATTATTTCCATATGAAACATTCAACAATGCAGTACATTCATTTTCAAATAATGAACTTGCAGTTTCTGGTATTCCAGAACAACTCATATAATATTCCATTAGACTATAATCAGCATCACTAAACGACCACTTACAATTTGCAGGTTCGTCCATAAATAAACTTACATCAGTTTCATTAACTCCACTTGCAATAAAAGCTCCATTATTTACACTTGTTGCATCTATACTTGGTGGAGTAATATCATCTCCTCCAGTTGTTTCAACTTGTATTACAAATGCATCTATATTATAATTAGCATTATGATCTTGACACCTTACGTAAAAATTATAAACCTCATTAGGAGTTAAAATCCAACTTTGATTATGAACATAATCATAATATGAATCAGGAAAATACAAATCCATTTCTTCATAAGTCTCATGTAAACTTTCATATTCAATTTTACATTGACCAACTTCATCTAATTCAATTCCAAATTCAAAAAAAGTATAAGGTGCAATTTTTTCATTAACTTTCAAATAATCATCTTTAACAAACTCCACATCTAAATTCTTATAATTACCTAACAAATAAGCATCTTCAATTACAGGATGGTTCACATCATTAGTAGCAACACTAATACACATTGCTCTTTCAGTTCCAACATTTTCTTCAATATATTCACAAGTTTGACCTAAACTATTACATTTATACTCAGTACATTCCCAACCTCTTAAAATATCTCCTTCACTATTATCAATAGCCAAACCACCATCTGAAACAGCAACATCACAAAGTTCACAATAATCTAAACCACTTGGTGCTTGCCAAGCTTCACAATGTGAAGAAACTGTAATCTCAATCGCTTCACCTCCACCAACAATTAATGTTACAATAACAGCAATTACAATAATAACCCCAGCAACAACCCATCCAATTGGACCAAGAACAGAACCAACTCCAGCAACATAAGGAATCAAATTGGAAATACCCGCAGCAAAAAGTGTTCCAGTTCCAACTAAAACTGAACCTCCTCCAGCTGCAGCAACAGCAACTGTTGCAGCTACTGCTGAAAAAGCCAAACCAGCAACTAAACCTGCACCTGCTCCAATAGCAATAGCACCAACTGTTGACAAACCTGGACTTTGCTCAGTTGCTATATATTCACCCATACTCTGTGAAAAACCTACTAAGCCACCATATACTCCATACTCATCTTTCAATTCTAATTGAACTTCTTCTCTCATTTCATCAATAAAATAACAATTTTCAGATTCTCCATCTTTACAATATTTTGTACATTCAGGATCAGAATTTTCTCCAGGCACTGACCAAGTTTCTACACAATTCAAATCATAACCGATCAAAGTTTTATTATGTTCAACTTCTCCAGAATCATCATCAAACCCACCAGCATAACCATGAGACTTTGTAATATAAAATCCATCTCCTACAAACTCTTCAGCTAAATTATATTTTGCTCCACAATCTCCTTGAGTTGCACAAAAACCTGCAGCTTGATCTGCCCATTCTGGAGTTAAACAATAACAATTATCATAACAATGCCACTCTCCAAATCTAGAATCTTTTCCAAAAGTTACAAGACATTCCTGATTACCACTTGAACAAGTACCTTCCTCATCGGTACTTTCACTTGACAAACTACTACCTTTTGGAACTGTTGTTACATTTGCATTAATCAAATTTTGATATATACCATTATCTATACATGCTGAACCAGCTTCAGAAATAGTACTAGAATAATCATCCCCTAAAGTTAAACCCCATTCTTCAAAAGGATTCATTAAAGTATAATTATTTGTTGTTGTATAAGGATATTGTATACAAACACTTTCTCTATAATCTACACAAGGTTCAATAATTTCCTCACCAAAATAACAAAAACTTCTATAATGTTGAGAACCAGGCCTATCAAACCATCCTCCAGCTGGGCTTTCATATAAACACCAACTTTCTCCATGTTCTCTTTCTCCACCAATTCTTTCATCATGAGGGTTTCTTTGAGTTTCTACACCATCTATAGTATAAACTCCATCAAAAGTTTCATCACAATTTATATCATCACAAATATAATCATCTTCTTCTTCATCATAATTACACCAAGTGCTTGAAAGATAATCACAATCCTCAGCTACATCTTCTTGATTACCACAAGAATCAAACCAATAAACATCTTCATCTACACATCTTTTTGTATCATGTGAAACACAAGCACATGCACCTAAATCAGCACAATATTCTTCTTCATAAAAACCTGTACCTGTATTCAAATCTATATCAGGATCTTCACATAATCCATAAGTTGTATAACTACAAGAGTCACTTGTTACACAACAACCTTTATCACTACTTCTACAAATATTAGAACAATCAGCTTCAGAATCTACATCTCTCCAATCTAATTCTATATCTTCTAAATCTTCAATTAAATATCCACAATGATCTTCTGTTGTATAAGAACACTGATACTCAGCAATTACACAACATTCTTTTTGACAAACATCATAATCCAAACTTGAACCTTCATGCCATTCATAATCTAAACTTTCACAGGTTGTTTTTGCAACCCCATCAGAACACTTACCTTCACTAGAAACACAAACACCAACTTCACAATAAGAAGTTTGTTCACAACTTGTACTTACTGCATTTCCTCCATCACAATTATCTTCATCAGTATAAACACAAGTATCTCCACTACTAGTATATTCACAACAAACATTTCCATCTGCTTTTACTTCTTCAAAATTTGCAATTGTAAAAGATAAAGTTACTATAAGAAATATCATAAGCAAAGCTTTCTCTTTCACAAACCTCTTTTGCATATTTTCTTTCATGTTTATTTTATTTAAATACATTTCCTTATTTATCTTTAAAAAGAAACTTCTCAGACAGTTCCTTTTTCATTTTAAAAATATTTTTTATTAATTCCATTCCCTGATCAAATTCAACTCGTTCTCCATAATAATTGATACTATTTCGAATCCACCTCATTCTATCAAAATCTTCAAAATTAAAATCTTCAAACAAATTTTTCAAAACAACACCAACACAAATATGTGACATTACTTTATACCCGTTCATCAAACAAACACAATCTAATATTTCTTTCAAAGAATCATAAGCTAAAGAAACATAAACAGAAATATTTTCTTCATTAACCTTTGACTCTTTAACAACTTTTTCTTTCAATTTCGACATTTCAATTAAAGATTTTACCAAACCTTCATCTTTACTTACTTTTCTTACAAACCCTTTTTTTTCACAATCAGCTAAGTCCATTCAAACCTCCCTTGAATAACAATTCCATTCAATACATTATTCATAAGATGTTCATTTCTTAAACCTTTAATAGACTTTACAACAAAAATCTGAAAATTTTTCATTAACTTTTTTTCAAATTTCTTTTGATGAGGAAAATCTTTCTTTTTTTCACTAATAATAATAAAATCAAAATCACTTTCTTTAACATCATATCCTTTAGAAGCAGATCCAAAAAATATAATTGTGGGTTTCAAATAAAATTTATCAATAGCTTCAATAAAACCAGAACTTTTTATTTTTCTTAAATTATAAAAAACTTTTAGATCTCTATATAATTCATTATCTAAATTTGCTTTGTATAATAACAACATTCTTTCTTTTCTACCAATAAGAATTCGTTTTTTATCAAACTTTTTCAAAAACTTACTAGCTGTTGCTGGAGCAATTTTCAAAACTCTTGCTGCTTCCCTAACATTAAACTCTCTATTAGGATCTTCAAAAAATATTTTTAAAATGTCCAATTCATTAAACATATGTTTAAAATAATAAACAATTGTTTAAAAAGCTTTCCATTTAGAATTATATTGAATTTAATACTAAATTAATTGATTCTTAGAAAATTTCATTATTTATCAATCAGATCCTACCAAGTCCTAAAACTTTCTATTTTTAAACTCCCAAAGGATATTCATTAATTGACTTAGGTAACTGAAAAAATATTGTGGATCTTTTTGGATTTGGATAAGGTCTTCCATTCATTTTTGTTATTCCGCTAAGAGTAAATTCTGATACAGGAAGCAATCTATCTGCACCATACTTTGCTGCTAACTTTGATACCACTTTTTGATCATATGGCATACACTCCCCTACATATTTAATTCCATAATGAGCAAAATCAGCAATAACTGATTTTTGTTTTAACCATCCAATAGGCATTGGAAGATCAGAAAACTTGAAACTAATTGCTTTTTCAATTTGGTAAATCTCATTTCTTGATAGAACTTCTTGAACTTTTGTATTTGGATCAACTTCGTCTAACTGTCTTGTAATAGATCCCTTTTGAATACCTAAACCTTGATACAAATTGTCAAGAGAACCATCATATCTTTCAATTCCAACAATCCCCATAATCTCTTAAAAGAATAAACATTTATAAAGATTATTATAGTTTAAACCTTTTCACCTTCACAGCGACATAATATTCTGATTAGTTAGAAGCTCTTAGAGAATATTCATAAGTTAATTTAAGTAACTTAAAAAAATATTGTAAGTTCTCTATATAGAATTAGACACAAAATAATCTAAATTGATCACAACTTCATCCATTTGATTACCAAATTCATCTTCACAATTAATATAATAATTCCCTCCATCTTCTACAGCAATAGTATGATCTGTACTTCCAGAACCAGCAGTTTCAGTTCCAGAACCATATGAAAAACTTTCATCATCATATTGACAAGTTGCAGCTTCATCTGTAATAATATATAATGTAGTTCCTAAATAATACAAACCACTAATCTCTGATGCACTTCTATCTACAACAACATTAAACTCCACAGTTCCTTCAACAACATTACCAACTTCATCTTCACAACTTACTGAATAACTATAACTACCTTCTGCTAAATCTGTAAAAATTTGCTCATGATAATTAGTATAAGAATTTTCCATGTCAACATAATATGAACTTCCTTCTTCTTTAAACGAACAAATAGAATTCCCACTATCTCCTCCATTTGTAGTATAAATTTGCATAGTCACTTCACTATAATATAAATCTCCTGATGGAGCTGTTTGTGAAATTAACAAAGGCTCAGTTTTTGAAACTCCCCAAGATTGTGGTTCTGTCATTGCATTCCCTTCTGTATCCTTACACAATAAATAAAGATTTGCAGAGCCATTACTTAGATCAATATTAGTTGAACAAATTGGATAACCTAAACCTGAACTTTCTCCACTATACGAATTATCACAATACAAAAAATCATTTTCCATTAAATCATAATCAGTATAAGCATTCTCAGAATATCTACAATCTGCATATTCATTCAAATAAAGTTTCAACTCAACTTCTTCACTATCAGATTGTATTAACTCTCCATCCAAAGGATAAGTTGTTTGTATTACTGGCGGACTAATATTCTCACCATCTCCAGTTTCAAATTCTACTAAATAGAAATCTAAATTTTCTTCACCACAATAATTTTTACAACTCACATAAAACCTTTGTACATAATTTGCTTCATCTACATGCCAAGTAAAATTATGATAATTTGTATAACCACTTAATGGCACTGTTGAACTTAAAGATTCATAAGTTACAGCATCAGGATTTGTTGTCCAATCTTCTGGAAGATCATCTTCACTTACAAACTTACAATTTGAAACAGGATCAACTTCCAAAGCAAACTTAAAAGTTTCCATTACAGGTAGATCTGTTAATCTAGTTCCATTCTCACTTTCTTCATACATAAAACCTTGCTCATCTAACAATTCTAAATCAGCACTTCTAATTGGAGCCTGTATAAGACTACAATCTCCTCCATCAATACAACTTGGTCTTGACTCATCATATAATGCAACTTCTCTATTTTCTTCAATATATGCACAAGTTGCTCCTAAACTTTCACATCTAGCTTCACTACATAATGTTCCAGTATAAACTTTATCACCTTTATCATAAACCAAACCACCCTCTGACATTAAAGTATCACAAAGATGACAATCATCACCACCAGCCGGAGGCTCCCAAGCACCACAGGTAAAAGATTTTGTAACCATTTCTTTTCCTTCATCACCAGCAGCTTCAAATTCACTATTATCACCACACCAACCAATTTGTCCTGTATAAAATGTTAAAGACTTCAATGGCATACCTACTTTATATATTCCTTCCAAAGAAGATTCTAAATGTTGACTACTAACATACCATGGTTTAATACTTCTAAAGTTTGTGTATAGATCTAAATTTAGTTCTCCATAATTTTTATCTACAGATAAATCTACATTTAAATCTCTAACATTTTGAGGCATTTCAGAATTTGCATTTCCTTCACCAGTTTCAATATTAAAACCTAAACCTCTAGATAAAGATCTAAACCTTTGTCCAGAATCTCTACAAATTTCACTTTCTATAATATCATAAACTTCATCATACTCAGTTTCACTTGGCAAAAATGAAGTTGAGTGTAAAACTAAATCATAAAATGAAAAGAATCTTCCTACCATATAATTTCTTGCAAACAAATCTCCCATAAAATCTTGTTTACTTAAATAATATAATCCTTCAATACTATCTGCAGTGTATTCCCTACAATATAAATCATTTATTTCTAAACTTCCTCTTTGAAAAGTATTATAATCTAAAGCTTGTAAAAACACTGGATAATAATAATCCCATTTATCTGGCTCCATAAATGCACCTTCATGAGCTTCATCAATATCAAAACAATTTTCATCAGTAACTTTTTCATCAAAAATTTCTGAACCATCAATTTCTGAATTTATTAACAAATTTACAAGAGTTGTAGAAGCAGAATTCTGATCTGGTAAAAACATATCAAAAATATTATAAAAAACTTCTACTTGATTTTCCCAAATCCAATCCCATTCACCTGTGTTAACATCCCAACCACCAACAAAAAGTACATTATCAAACAATAATGAAGAAACTGCACTCCAAACATCACTAATAAATGGAGAAGTAAAAAAACCAATATCATCTCTATCAAAAAATCCATAACCTACATAAGCATCACCAACTTTATCTCTTGAATTTGTTATTTGAAAACCACTAGTCCCACCATTTTTTCCAATAACATTTAAATCTAAACCACAATCTCCTCTTGCTGAACAATAATCTGCTGCTGTCAAAGCAAAATGAGGTTTCAAACAAACTCCATTCCCATAAAGTTCCCAACCTGTATCTGGAGAACTTTCATATCTATCAGCATACCAAAGATTACATTCTAAAGTTCCTAAAGAACAGTAGTCACTTCCAGAAGTTGCAACAGTTGAAACTCCATAAGGATAATACAAAGGATCATAATCTTCATCATCAACATCAACTTCTTCAACTTCACCTTCTTCTCCTTCAACAGCTCCAAATTCAACTGGTTCACTAACAGGTTCTACATAAATTAAAGTATCCATTCCTTCAACTATAGCATCTTCACCATAGTAGTCATCATAATTATTATCAACACAACCTCCAATAAATTCTTCATTAGTCTTATCATATTTTGAAACACAAACTTGATCTCTATCTTTTGCTTCTCCACATGGATTAATTATTTCTTCACCATTATAACACATTGCCTCATAATGTCTACTTCCAACTCTATCAGCAAAACCTCCAACTGGACTTTCATAAATACACCAAGTTTCTCCATTTTCTCTTGATTGCCCTAATTGAATTTCTTTAAAATCAAATTCAGATTCAAAACCTTGATAATAAACTTTGTAAGTATTAAATCTAGAAAATTCAGAATCTTCAGGAAAGCTAAAAGTTTCTGTACAACTTGTTGAGATACATTCTGCTTTACCAGAACTTTCTGAACAAATTGAACTTGGATAATTACATTCTTCAACAATATCTCCTTGATTACCACAAGTATCAACTTCTAAAACATACAGTCCACTACTATCACAAACATAATAGTCCTCATCTAATTCACAATCACACATTGCTGCTGCTTCATATCCACCTTCTTCCAAATCCCCTGCAACATAATGACAATAATCATTTTCAAAAAAACCATATCCAGTACTCATATCAATTTCATCAACTTCACATTCACCTAAACTAACATAACTACATCCATCTTCAGTAACACAACATCCTTGATTACTTTGTCTTTCCATTTCATAACATTCGGTTTCAGAGTTCACATCATAATAATCTATATCTCCTCCATATTGTGCATAAAGATTTTCACAATATCCTTCAGTATTATATGTATAAAAATCCCCATAAACACAACAAACTTTTTCACAAGCATCTAAAGAATCACAACTTCCATCAGTCCATTCACCATCAACAACATCACAAGAATATTCACCAGCACCTTCAGAACACAAACCATCTGGTTTAACACAACACCCAACACCACAAAAACTAGTATCTTCACATTGTGCATTTTCATTAAAGTATGAAGGAGTATCACAATTTTCTTCAGAAGTATAAACACAAGTATTTTCTGAAACAGTTTCTCCACAACATCCATTAGCAGCAAAAACAAATGGAATTACTAAAAATAGAACTACAAAAATCAACAAACCTCTTTTAATTATCATAATTAACTAATCAAATATGAAACAATACTTTTAAATCTTTTGTTATTTTTAATTGTTTTACAAATAAAAATCAAGATAAAAGCCAAGATTTTCAAAAAGAAATAAATTTATAAACATAAATCTCTTTTAATTTCTCCATGCGAATAATTACAGCACTAATAATGTTAATTTTACTTTCAGGTCTAGTTACTGCTGAGTGCTTTGATTCAGACAATGGTAAAAACAAATATGACTTTGGTGGTGTAACTTCTGATGGTGAAACTTACCAAGATTCTTGTGAAGGTGACAACATAAAAGAATATTATTGTAGCATTGATGAAGTTGCTTCATACACAATTCTTCCATGTGTAAATGGATGTGAAGAAGGAATTTGTCAGATAGCAAACGAAGCTCCAAAATCTTTAGCAGCTGAAGTTGAAGAAGAAACAAGTAATGTTAGATATTACTTATATGCATTTTTCATAATCTTAATCATTGGAATTTATTTATACTCTTTCAAATGGAGAAGGAGAAGAAGATAATTAAAGATCTCTAAAATTTATTTTCTTAACTTTATATTTTCTTAACAATTCTTTTGCTTCTACAGAAATTAAAGCATTTAATTCTATATGTTTAGATTCAACTAAAAAATCTCCTTTCAATGGACTTTTTTCAGAATAAAAACCTGGATGCACCATTAACTCACCATTGCCTTTTAATCTTTTCAAAAAACTTTCTAAATGTTTCACATTAAAACTTCCAGTACTAAGAATTCCAAAGAACTGTTCAGGATACTTCAATTTATTTTTATCATACAATTTTTTTGTTTCAGGAATAAAAGAATCAATAAGTTTTTTCTTCCAAAGTTGTGAAAAATTATTCAAAGAATTTGATTCTTCTCTAGGCAATCTTATTTTCTTAATATTATTTTCTTTTGCAACATTAACTACAGCCTCTCTAATATTTGGAAAAACTCCTTGATGTTGATGTACATCTAAATGACTAGGCTCAATATACTTAGAAACTTTTTCTACTTGTGCCATTAGTTCTTCTTCAAGTTCTCTCTTTTTCACTAAACCTAAAATACTTTTCACAGCTAACTTTTGCGATAATTTATCTTTCATAACTAAAGCTTTTCCATCAATTATATTCAAATGAACTCCAACACTTAATTCAGAATGCTTCTTTGCTAATTTCATAGCCTGTTCAAATTCAGACATATTTGCCATCACTGTTGTACTAGTAATAATTCCTTCTTGAAAACCTTTTACAATTCCTTCATTAACTTCTTTAGAAATTCCAAAATCATCAGCATTAATTATTAGTCTTTTCATCTTTATAGTAATCCCACATTTCTTTTAACATTCTAAAAATTAGTTTATGATTAATTCTTACTACAGATTCTCCACTTTCTCTATGTTTGTATGGTATTCCAACTTCTGCAATTTTATATTTTCTTTTTGTAACTCTTGCTAAAATTTCTGCATCAATAAACCACCCATTTGAAACTAAATTCAAATTCTTATAAACTTTTTTCCTTAAAACTTTAAAAGAATAATTCACATCTCTCACTTTAATATCAAAAATATTTTTTACTAAAACATTATATCCTTTAGAAAAAAACCATCTAGCAAAAGTTTCTCTTGTTCCAGTTCTATAACCTACTAGAACATCAACTTCATCATCTAAAGGAAAAACTTTATTCAAAACTCTCAAATCAAAAGGGATATCTGAATCCATATAGACGACAATATCACTCTCACAATTTTTTATTCCAGTATTAATTCCACTTCCTAAACCTTTCTTAGCTCCTTCATTAATTACTTTCAAACAACTAAATTCTTTTTTCAAATCTTCTAAAACTTTAGCAGTATTATCAGTACTCCCACTTTCAACAACTAAAACTTCATAGTTTTCAAACAAGTTAATAAGTATTATATCTAACTCTCTAACCATTTTTCTAACATTCTGCTCTTCATTATATACAGGTAAAAGAATTGTAATACTATCCTTAATCATTTCAACATATCTCCTAAACCACTTTCTAAATCATACTTAGCTTCCCAACCTAAAAAATTTCTAATTTTAGAAACATCTGCACAAGAATCACTAACTGTTCCTTTTTGTTCTTCTTCACCAATAATCATTTCTGGTTTTGCATCTTTTAACTTACAAACAAACTCTAAAAATTCTTTAACAGAACTACTTTTTCCTGTTCCAACATTAAAAACATCAAAAGTTAAATTTTTTCCTTCAAAACTATATTCTAAAGCTAATTCAAAAGATCTAACAACATCTTTAATATAAACAAAATCTCTTCTACTCAAAACTCCATATCTAAACTCAATTTTATTTTCTTCAATCCCTCTCAAAATTCTCGGAAGTACTCCATACTTTTGTCCTTCTCCATAAACATTAAACAACCTCAATACAACAACTTCTACTCCATAATTTCTTGCATAACTTTTACACAATTGTTCACCTATATACTTACTCATTGAATAAGGATTAGGAGGATCAACTACATACTCTTCTTTCAAAGGACTTTTTCCAATATTTCCATACAAAGCACTACTTGGAAAAACAACTTTAACTTTTTTCCTTCTAGCAAGATCCAAAATTTGCAAAACACCTTTTATATTTTCATTATAATATTTTAAAGGATCATTAAGTGAATCTGCTATTGAAACTTTAGAAGCTAAATGTACAATTGCATCAAAACTTTCTTTTTCTAAATTTCTAACATGTCCTACATTAGTAACATCAAAACCTTCAATTATATTTCTAGGGATTAAAACATCATAGCCTCGACTAACTAGATAAGAAACTAAATTTCTACCAATAAATCCTTTACCCCCAGTAACTAATATTTTCATTTTACAAATTTATGCAATCCTTTTGAAACATCACCCATAGCTTTTTTATAATTCTCCATTTGTCCTATATCTAACCAATAGTCCATCAAGGTATGTTTTCTAACTTCTAAACCTGCAGCAACAGCTTCTTTCACAACATCTGTCATTAATTTAAATTCATTAAAAGGAATTAATTTTAAAATTTCTGGTGATATAACATAAATACCTGCATTAATTTCAGACTTTATATTAGGTTTTTCTTCTAAACTCAAAACTTTATCTCCAGATGAAACAACAACTCCATACTGCAATGGTGTTTCAATTTCTTTTGTAACAATTGTTAAAGCAGCACTACTATTTTTATGATCTTCATACAATTTTCCAAAATCCATACTTGTCAATATATCTCCATTCATAACAAAAAATGGTTCATTAAATTCTTCTTTCAACAAACTTAACGGTCCTGCTGTCCCTAAAGGATTATCTTCTTTAGAAATTTTTACATTTACAGGAAACTGTTCAGGCTCTGAAAAGTATTCAAAAAACAATTCACTTTTATAATTAGTAGCAATATAAACATCTCTTACTCCTGCCTTAGCTAAAGATTTTATTAAAATTTCAACAATGGAATGTTCTCCTAATGGCAACAATGGTTTTGGAATTACTTTTGTAATAGGTCTTAACCTCTGTCCCAATCCCCCTGCCATAATTACTGCTTTCATTTTATCTATGATACATATTCAGATTATGATTATTTATTTTATTGTTCTTAAACCATTCAATTGTTTTTCTAATTCCTTCATTAAATGAAACTTTTGGCTCCCATCCAACTAATTCCTTTACCTTTCTTGTGTCAGCTAACAACCTCATAACCTCACTTTTTGAAGGTCTCATTCTTTCTGGATCTTGCACAACTTCAACTGGCTTTCCTGCTTCTTGTAGAACAGTTTGCAAAACTTCTCTCATACTCACTTCACTTCCATTTCCAACATTCAAAACTTCTCCATAAGTATTTGTTGAATTTGCAATTTGATAAAAGGCTTCAGCCATATCTTCTACATAAGAAAAATCTCTTGTAGGTTCTAAATATCCATGATTAATTTTTCCTGTATAAAGAGCTTGCATAATCATTGACGGAATTACTGCTCTCATTGATTGTCTTGGTCCATATGTATTAAATGGTCTAATTGTTGTTACAGGCAAACCAAAAGAACAGAAAAAACTTTCTGCAACTTTATCAGCTCCAATTTTACTTGCTGAATATGGTGACTGTCCTTGCAAAGGAAACTTTTCATTTATTGGCACAGTAATTGGTGTACCATAAACTTCACTTGTTGAAGTATGCAAAACTCTTTTCACATTTGAATCCATTGCTGCTTGCAAAACATTACATGTTCCTTGAACATTAGTTCTAAAATAAGCTGCAGGATTTTCATAAGAATAAGGAATTGAAATCAAGGATGCAAGATGTAAAACTAAATCATGATCTTTCATTTTATTTTTCAAAAAAGAATAGCTATTAACATCTCCAAAAACTAGCTTAATTCTTTTTTTATGTTCTTCTGACAAATATTTCAAACAATCCATATTATGATTAGAATTATATTCAACTAAAACTGAAACTTCAGAACCTTCTTTTAGAAACTTTTCAACAACATGACTCCCTATAAATCCAGCTCCTCCTGTTATAAATACTCTCCCATATCCCATACGAAGAAATCCTTTTGGTGAATTTATAAACTTTATGTAACTTTGGGCACTGCCTTTATAATAAGCAACTTATAGAAAGCACTATTAAATTCTTCCATTCTCTCTATATCAAACTCTTCTCCAACCACTTTTCTCAATTCTTCTTGAGTTTTAATATTATGTCCTCTATTTTGCGAATAAAAGAATTTTGTCAACAAATTTTCATCTTTCAAAGGTTCAATAATAATCACTGACTTCTTCGCAATTTTTGAACATTTCTCCAACAATTCCTTAGAATCTTTATCACTTAAGAAATGAATAAAATTCAACAACAATATTTTATCAAAACTATGTCTAGGAAAATCCACAGCTTGTGCAGACTTTAACATAAATCTTTGATGAGGATATTTTACTTTTGCATACTCAATAAATTCAGGTGCATAATCAACTCCAAAATAACCTTTAGGAAACAACTTTGAAAAAATTCCAGTACCACATCCAATTTCTAGAACCGAATCACCATCTTCATATTCACTATATTTCTTAACTCTAGAGAACATATGCCTATATCCTCCTAACAAAATTCCTCTAATAACATCAAAGACTCTAGGATCATCAAAAGTTTTATTTTTGAACTTTGTATACTTTTCTTTCATATTCATCTCAATAAAAATAAATTAAGAATTTTTAAGCTTTGTTAAAGAAAAAAAGTTAATTACTTACTCTAGGAGCAAGAATAAAACTCAATCTCAACTTATCCAACAGCTTATACTCAGCTCTTAACGGATAGTCATTAGCAAATTCTAAAGAAACTGAATCTGCCAACTTTGAAGCTTTAGAAATTTTCTTCAAATATTCTATAGAATATTTTGATGACACTGCATCAGAATCTAAAATTATCACTGTCTCTTCGGTCCCAGGAATTTCTACATTAGCATCTTTCAAATTTGATTCTGCTTTAACAATAAATTTATCAGGTTGAACATGTAAAGAAACTGATTCAGAAACAATACTCATATCTTCTACTGTTTCATCAAACCTATCTGATGCTAAAGAAACTTTTGTTTTAAAATCTAAATTAGGCAATTGTTGTTCTCCTTCTTCAATATTAATCAAAGGCAAATTGAAAGTTTTCTTATTATTACCTTGTAATAGAATCTTCAATCTATTCTTTTCTTCATCTAATTCTAAAGTAATTGTATCTGTTGGTTTTGATCTTCTCAAAACTTGTTTAAAATGATCTAAATTAATAGCTAGCTCTTGTGGAGCAGGTACTTCAAACTCTGTAAAAGCTGATGAAAGCAACTTATAATCGATCATAGCTACACTTGCTGGATCTATTGCTATAATCTCAATTTTATCTTTATCAATTTTTAATGTAACCTCGCTTACTAATTCAGAAATAATGCTTATACTTTCTTTAAGCAGTCTTGGTTCTCCCAGTGTTAATCTCATACCTGAAACAATTAACCTATCTATATTTATACTTTACTATACTTAAGAATATTCTTTCTTAAAATTACCAAAATACATATCTACTACAAAATATACACTAGAGAAAAATAATACTAAGTTCAAAAGTAAAACACTAACTTCCATTTCTAACTTCATTGGTAAAAAATTCAACAGACCTAGGCTCACAATAATAGGAAATAACCCAAATGCCACTAAAAACAATCCAATAAAAAAATCCATAATTCTTTTCTCTACTCCTCCTAACAAAGCCATTCTCAAAAAGACAATTCCTAAAGTAAAGATTATCATTTCTAATAATATAACTGAATTCAAAATAGGATGTACATTTCCTCTAAGATACGCAAAAAAGTTAGCAACACTATAAATAATAAAAAATAAAACTAGTAAAAAATACAAAGTTAAAGTAAATTTTTCTTTTATCTTTTCTTTTTTAACCATAAGCTCTCCATCTATGCTTACATTTTACACACTCAAAAAATTGTGTTTCTGCTTCATCACTTGCTCTAGTCTGTTGTGACCAGAAATAAGCAACTTTATGAGCACATTTTGGACATTCTGCTTCTGTTTTAGGCATTACTTCCCTAGACTTATCATCAATTACTTCTAATTTTTTCTTGCCTCTAACATTTTCTTTCATCAAAATATCTTCTCTTTCAACTTTTGTATAACCACAATTACAAACCAACATTCTTTTTTTGCCTTCTTCTTTAGGCATCATAATTCTTCCACATTCTGGACAAAATAACATTTTTCTTTTCCTCCTAAAATCCTAATAACTCTGAAAACCAAATTTTAACCCATCCTATATAAGGTATTCGGTATAATGCTTTTCCAATCAATTGCTCATTTTCAACTAAATCAGGATCTGCAACATCATTATTATCCCCTTTTAGCTCATAAGTTAGATCTTCCTCATTTATATAAGTAACTCTATGTATAATCGGATACGGATGTCCCGAAGAAGCATACACCAAAACATCTCCTACTTCAATATCATCATAGGCTCCTAAAACCATTACATCTCCTTTATTAAAACCATTTACAAAATTATAATTTTGAAACTCTCCACTTGTAATATCATTCTCTAAATACCATTCTTGATTTTCATCCCACCATTCTTCATAATCTAATCCATCATGATGCATACTTCCAGAAATAACTGCAACTAAAGGTAATTCAGAACCTAAAGCCAAAGCAAGACCTGGATAAATTAAAAATTTAACTAATAAAAAAGCAAGAATAATATTAATAATCCACGAGAGTAAAGAATCATCATAAAAAATAAATCTATATATTTTCTTAGAATAAAATTTAAATTTCCTCCAACAACTTTTTTTCCCTTCAGGACTCATCAATTTACTCATAACCATTATAATAAAAATAGAACTTTAAAAACTTTTACTTCACTAACTTTTTTCCTTTCTTCATAAACTCATCATTCTTTTTCTTAATTGCTTTAATTGTATCTAATAGAACTTTCTTAGCATCTTTTTTCTTAGTTTCTAAATAAACAACTGCACTAGCTGTTTGTGGATGAGCAACATTATACCCAGAAACTTCAACATCACCATCATTCCAAAGCTCTTTTGTTATAACATTTGCTAGAGTATGACTTCTACCTGGTAACTCAAACTTTAAAATATTCTTCTCTTTCTCTTGAACATTAATTTTCATAACATCTAAAACTAATTCCCTCTTTTTAAAGCTTTCTATCATAGAAATATCACCTTATCACTAAGTTTTATTCTACACAACCATACTTGGGATCCATTTTAATACATAATCTCAAATCACCTTCAACAAAATTTTCAAAATTATCCATTTTTCCCTCTAAACCAGTTTCCATATTATCACTTATTTCAGTAATTTCTTCAGAACCACCTTTATAATTATTATTTTGACTATCTATTCTCCCATAATTACAGTGACTGAATAAACTTAAACCTAATCCTACAACTACACCAGCAGCAAAAACTCCTGTAGTATATACTTTAAATCCTAATGGAGATAGCCAATAATGTAAACTATCTTCTTCATCATCAAATATACTAACCATAAACTCAAAAAATTATACTTTGATATATAAATCTACCTGAAAATCTCAACACAACCATTATAATCAAAAATAGCAAAAAAAACAACAACATTTAAAAACAATGGCCCAGATTCATAAAAAACATGTCAAAATATACCTTAATTATTTGTGAAAAACCATCTGCTGCAAAGAAAATGGCTGAAGCTTTAGCAGATAAAACTGCAAAAAAACTCACATATATGCGAAGAATTCCTTATTATGAACTTACTCACAATAAAAATCCAATTGTAATTGCTTGTGCTGTTGGTCACCTTTATACAGTTGCTGAAAAGGATAAAAAAGGATGGAAATATCCAGTTTTCAGCATGGAATGGAAAGCTTCATTTGAAGTTAGTAAAGGAGCTTCATTCACAAAACCTTATCTTAATTTAATCAAAAAATTAGCAAAGGGTGCATCTGACATTGTAGTAGCTTGTGACTATGATGTAGAAGGTGAAGTAATAGGTTTCAACATAGTAAAACACACATGTAAAAAAGATAATGCTCAAAGAATGAAGTTCTCAACAACAACAAAAGAAGACTTAAGAAAATCTTTTGATGAAAGAATGAAGACTATTGATCTAAAACAAGCTGAAGCTGGAATAACTAGACATGAGTTAGATTGGTTATTCGGAATTAACTTATCAAGAGCTTTAACTTTATCATTAAAATCTGCAATTGGTGGTTTCAAAGTTTTAAGTTCAGGAAGAGTACAAGGACCAGCATTAAAAATTCTTTCAGAAAGAGAAAAAGAAATTGATGCTTTTGTTGCAGTACCTTATTGGGAACTAGAATTGATTGCAAAAGAGCTTAATGCTTGGCACAAAGAAGGAAAATTCTTGGACAGAAAAGTTGTTGAAGAAATACAAAAAAAGTGTAAAGGTGAAAAAGCAATTGTTGACAAGATTACAAAAAAACAATTCAGACAAGCACCTCCTTTCCCATTTGACTTAACAGCTTTACAGATTGAAGCTTACAGATTATTCAGAATTTCTCCAAAGAGAACTCTAGAAATTGCACAGAGTCTTTACACAAATTCTTACATATCATATCCAAGAACATCTTCTAATCAATATCCAGAATCTATAGAATACAAAAAACTTTTAGAAAAATTATCGAAGCAAATGAAATACAAAGAACTTGCAAAAGAAGTTCTTAAATTTAAAACATTAAAGCCAAACAATGGTAAAAAAACTGACCCTGCTCACCCTGCGATTTACATTACTGGTGAGATTCCAAAAGAGTTAGATGAACAGGAAACAAAACTTTACGATTTAATTGCAAAAAGATTTATGTCTACATTTGCTCAAGCTGCTGTCAGAGAAACTGTAAAAGTTAACATTGATATTAATGAAGAAACATTCATAGCAAAGGGTACAAGAACCATTGAAGAAAATTGGCACAGATATTACAAACCTTATGTTAAGCTTGAAGAACAAGAAATTAATGTTGAAGAAAAACAAGAATTAAACGTCAAGGTCATAAAAATTCATGACAAAGAAACTCAACCACCAAAAAGATACACTCCAGCTTCCATAATCAAAGAACTTGAGAAAAGAAACTTAGGTACAAAAGCAACAAGATCCGAAATCATTGAGCATTTATTTGACAGAAATTATTTACGAAGAGGCCATTCAATTGAAGTTACAGGTTTAGGAATGAAAGCTATTGCTGTATTAGACAAATATTGTCCAGAGATTTTAGATGCAAATTTAACAAAAGAATTTGAAGAAGATATGGAAAAAATCAGGGAAGGAAAAAGTACAGAAGAAAAAACAATAAAAAATGCTGAGAAATTTTTAAACAAAGTTTTAACTCAATTCAAAGAAAACGAAGAAAAGATTGGAAAAGCTCTTTCAACTTCATACAAAGAAACTCTTAGAGAAGAAAGTTTCGTTATGAAATGTCCAGAATGTGATGGAGACTTACAAATAAAATATACTCCAAGATTCAAATCATATTTTATTGCATGTTCAAAATATCCAGATTGTAAAAAATCATTTTCTTTACCAAGATTCTTTTTAGCTAGAACTACAAACAAAAAATGTTCAGAATGTGGCTTCCCAGAAGTTAATCTAATAAAAAAAGGTAAGAGAGCTTGGGCTTTTTGTATAAATCCTGAATGTCCAAAAAAAGAGGAATACAAAAAACAACAAGAAGCTAAACAATCAAACCCTTCTCCTCAATAATAAAAGGGACTTCTAATTTTTCATCTTTAATTTTCAAATTTCTTTTATTTCTATCTTTATCTAACTCTAAAAAGATTTTATAACTAACAAATCTTCTAAACAGATCTGAAGCAACAGGACTAACTTTCCCATCAAAGCTATAAACTTGAGAAGTTAAAATAACAGGAACATCTAAATCTTGCAACATTTTCAACATTCTAATTGTTGCAGGATTAATCACAACTTTCTCATGCAGTTTTTTCCTATAATAATGTGTAAACGAATCAATTATTACTAGAGATATATTTTTGACTTTATTCAAATTTTTCACAATTTTAAACTGCTCAGAGTATCTTGTTGGATTAAACAACATAATATTATTCAAATCCACTAAAGGATTCATTTTCTGCACTCTTTCAATATTAAACCCATTCTCAGTATCAATAAAAACAACCTTCCCAGGATTATTTGCCACTAGTTGTGAGCATAAAGTCGTTTTCCCACTTGCAGAAACTCCATAGATCAAACTAATTCCTTTAGGAAAATCTAAATAATTCAACATAATAAAATTAAACATCAACTTCCTTTATATCCTTTATTGTAAAATAAATGGAATTCTTTCAAAAACCTTAAATAATACCCTAAATAAATTTTATTGAATGAAAAAAGAAGTTTATTGTGAAAGTAAATTTTCAAAAGTATCAAAAGTAATCAAACCAAATTCTAAAGTTTTAGATATTGGCTGTTCAACTGGAGAACTCCAAGATTTTCTTCCAAAATGTGAATATTATGGTATTGACATAAATAACTCTATTGGCAACAGAAAAATGGATTTCAAACAAGTTGATTTAAACAAAAAAAATATTCCTTTCAAAGAAGAATTTGATTACATTTTATTATTAGATGTATTAGAACATTTAACAGATCCAGGAAAAACTTTACAAGATGTCAAAAATAAATTATCAAATAAAGGCATAGCAATTATTAATTTACCAAATGATTACCACATATTAAACAAAATAAGATTTGTTCTTGACAAAAAATTACAACTAGATCCTTTTTCAAACCATGGACATTTACACATTTTTCCAATTCATTTAGGAGAAAATTTCTTAAAAAAACAAGGTTTTAAAATTCTAAAGAAACAAATTCTAGAACCTCCTCAGAAACCAAGATTTATTCCTAAGTTTGTAAAAGAATTCCTAGCAGAATTATCTCCTTCAAACTTTTCTAGAGGCATTATTTATTATTGTAGAAAAAAGAATTAAACAATTAGTTTAATTATTCTGCCACCAACACTATTTAAACAAATATAAAAATTTTATTTTACATGGCTGAAAGAAGAAGAAGAAGGTATATAGTTAGAATACCAACAAAAGATAATACAAGAAACTCTTCAACTAATCAAAGAAACCCTCCTACAGGCAAACCAATAAAACCTTACAAACAACCAGAAACACTTGATGAAATGACTTCTACAGGAGTTCCAAAACCACCTTCTAATATATACATTACTTCCGACAGAACTTCGATAGCACAATGGGGTTACATTGAAGAACTATCAATTTACAGTCATTCAATAGAGATTCATACTTATATCTCAGGGAATAAAGCAGCACATGCTTATACTTTACATTTAGAGGGTAAAGAAAAATTACAAGGACTTGCAAATGTTCCAGAACATTCAGAATTATTAAAAAAAGCTTTAACTGAAGAGATTGAATCAAAGTATGGAAATAATCAAGGCTTAATTCCAACTGTTGAAGTTGTAAACAGTGAAAGAGAACTTACTTCTCAAGAAAAACAAGGTTTAGAACATATCCTATTTGCCTTAAAAGATTTAATTTAAATAAACTAGCCAGTTTAATATTCCTTCTCCATTGGTTTTATATATTGATATTATAAAAAACTTTTTACAATGGCAAGTAATATTATATTTTATGGGAAAGCTGTAGAAAGAATAGTAGATAAATTAAAACACATTACAGAATGTTTTGATACATGGGCTAGTGAATCTGATATATTAGGTTATGCTGTAATCCCTGAGGGTAGTGAGAAGGAAGCAACAAGAGCTTTAAGAAAAGAACAAGGTGAATCAGATCTAACATACATAGTAATGTCAGGTCCTATGAGAAGACCAAGAGAAAGAGCATACATTTAATTTTTTTATTTTATATTTCTTAAATACTTAAATATCACTAATATTATTCCTAATAAAATGTCAAAATTAATAGTAATAATAAAACCTTGGAGCATTCAACATACAGATAATATTCTTACAGAACTAGATAAATATGGTACAAGACTACAAACTACAAAAATTGAACAAATAAAATTAGAAGATATCGCACTACATTATATTGCTCATAAACAAAGAATAAATTATCAAGATATGATTCAAGATTTTGAAGGATTAACATTAACCCTTGCTCTATATGAAGGAGATTATACTACATTAAACAAATTAAAAAAAGAAATAAGAGAAAAATATTCTCATGATATTCCTTTAAATCCAAATCATTTAAGAAATGCTCTCCATATTTCTGGATCAAATGAAGAATTTATACATGAACTTTCTGTCTGGCAAAAATATTTAATATAATCAAAAACCAAAACTTTTATATACTTGCTTGTATATACGGAGATTGATATACGATGAAAGACATATACAACACCACCCTTTTATGTGACAAGTGTAGCTCTAAAACAATCAAGAGCCACGTCACAAAAAATGGTTTTGATATTAGAATTTGGCATTGTCCAAAGTGTAAAAAACAATGGTATCACCCAGCTGACACAGAAGCTTACAAAGAATACATGGAGCTAAAGAAAAAAGATTACAAGGTAAAACTTAGACCTGTAGGAAATTCTTGGGTAATCAGTATTCCTAAAGAAATTATTAGTTTTCAACAAGACCAAACTGAAACAAAGATTGTAAGTCTTAGCATGGACGAACCAGGAAAATTATCTTTAAAATTCAAAAGAGTAAAAAGGTTTATTAAATAGAATAAAAAAACTAGGAGAATAAAGATGAAAGATGTTCAATTAAAAGTTATGGAAGCTCTACAAGAGGAAGCTTACAAAGGAATAGTAAGAATTGATTCAACTACAATGCGAGACATTGGTGTAAGAGTAGGTGATATTGTTGAAATTGAAGGTGGAAGAGTTACTGTTGGTATTGTTGACAGAGCTTATCCTACTGATATTGGCCAAACTGTAATTAGAATGGATGGAATATTAAGAAGAAATGCTAAAACAGGTATTGGTGAAATTGTAAAAGTTAGAAAAGCTGAAGTAAAGGAAGCAAAAAGTATTACAATAGCTCCTGCACAAAAAGGGGTTACAGTTAGAGTTGATCCTAACATGTTCAAGAGAGGTTTACTTGGAAGATCTGTAGTAAAAGGAGATTTATTAGCTCTTGGTGGAACAAAAAGAAGAAAAACTGCAATGTCTGATAATCCTTTCTTTGATGATGTATTTCAAATGTTTGAAGATGATTTTCTTGGAGGATTTGGTGTTCGTGGTTTGAGATTTGTTGTTGCAGATTGCCATCCTAAGGGTGCAGTTATCATTTCAGAAAACACTCAATTAAAAGTAAGTTCCAAAGCTATGGAAATTTTAGAGGACAAAGTTCCTTCAGTTACTTACGAAGACATTGGTGGTCTTAATGAAGAAGTAACCAAAGTTAGAGAAATGATTGAACTTCCTTTAAAACATCCAGAGTTATTCGAAAGACTTGGTATTGAACCACCAAAAGGAATTTTATTACATGGTCCACCTGGTTGTGGAAAAACTCTATTAGCAAAAGCAGTTGCAAATGAGACAGATGCAACATTCTTAACGATTAATGGCCCTGAAGTAGTTAGTAAATTTGTAGGTGAAGCAGAGAAAAAAATAAGAGAGAAATTTGAAGAAGCAGAGAAAAAATCACCTGCAATTGTTTTTATTGATGAGATAGATGCTATCGCAAGTAAAAGAGAAGAAAGTTATGGTGAAGTTGAAAAAAGAATGGTAGCTCAACTTTTAACTTTGTTAGATGGATTAAATGATAGAGGTAAAGTAGTAGTTATTGCAGCAACTAACAGACCAAATGCAGTTGATCCAGCTTTAAGAAGACCAGGTAGATTTGACAGAGAGATTCACATTGGTGGTCCTTCAAAAGAAGGAAGACTAAATATTTTAAAAATCCACACAAGAAACATGCCTCTTGCAAAAGATGTTAATCTAAAAAAATGGTCAAGCATTACTCATGGTTTTGTTGGTGCAGATCTTGCAGCTTTATGTAAAGAAGCAGCAATCAATGTTATAAGAAGAGTATTACCTAATATAAATTTAAAAGAAAACAAAGCTATCCCAGAAGATGTTTTAGATAAATTAGTAATTTCACAAAAAGATTTTGAAGAAGGTATGAAACTTGTATCACCTTCTGCTATGAGGGAAATTTTTGTTGAAACTCCAAACACTTCTTGGAAAGATGTTGGTGGATTAAAAGATATCAAACAAGATTTAATTGAAGCAGTTGAATGGCCACTAAAACACAAAAAGAAATTTGCAGAATTAGGAATAAGATCTCCTAAAGGTGTTTTACTTTATGGCCCACCAGGTTGTGGAAAAACCCTTTTAGCAAAAGCAGTTGCAAACGAATCTGAATCTAACTTTATTTTAGTAAAAGGCCCAGAGTTATTAAACAAATGGGTAGGTGAATCAGAAAAAGGAATTAGAGAAATTTTCAAAAAGGCTAGACAAGTTTCTCCAACAATTATTTTCTTTGACGAGATTGATTCAATTGCAAAGAAAAGAGGAAGAGGAAACAGAGATTCAGTTACTGAAAAAATGGTTAACACATTATTAACTGAAATGGATGGTTTAGAAGAACTTAATGATGTTGTTGTTATTGCTGCAACAAATAGACCAGATATTTTGGATCCAGCATTACTTCGACCAGGTAGATTTGACAGAATTTTATTAACTCCTTTACCAAGTGAAGAAGCAAGGAAAGAAATATTTAAGATCCATACAAATAAAATGCCTTTGTCAAAAGATGTTAACATTCCAAAATTAACAAGAGAAACTGAAAATTATGTTGGTAGTGACATTGAATCTGTTTGTAGAGAAGCTGGTATGATTGCATTAAGAAATGACATCAAAGCAAAAGAAGTTACAATGGAAAATTTTGAAGAAGCAATCAGAAAGAGTAAAGCTTCAATAAGAACAGAAGACATGAAAAGGTACAAAGAAATCGAAGAAAGTTATATTAGAACTGCTAGGGGTGCAGAGATACATACAAACTATTTCGGTTAAATTTATTTTTTCTTTTTAGAATTTGAACTTTTAATTTTCACACCTAAATTTTCATAAACATGTTTTTTAATCAAAGCTAATTCTTTCAAAATAAGCTGTACTTCTCTTTCAGATTTTCTATTAACCTGATAATCATACTTAAAATTAACCCTATCCCTTTCAGCTTGTCTATTTTGACTCATTAAAATAATTGGAGCTTGTAAAGCTGCCAAACAAGACAATACAAAGTTCAAAAGTATAAATGGGTAAGGGTCCCAAATACCAAATAAAAGAACATATGCATTTAATCCCATCCAAATAACAATAAATACTAAAAAGAAAATAATAAATCCCCAACTTCCAACAATTTCTGCTACAATATCAGCACTTCTCTGACCAATTGTTAATTTATTATCAAAAAAACGATGCACATTAATTCCATTACTAGATTTCTTCTTCTTTACCTCTTTCTTCTTCATACCTTATATACAGAATAAAATTCTATTTAAAACTTTTGCAAAATATTATAAATATAATAGTTCTACAAGACCTTATGAAAGGCTACATAGTTGATGCTACATACAGAATTCTTGGAAACAGACCAAGAGTTTTATTATTTGGCAGATCAGACAAAGGTGAAGCTTTTCTTACAATTAACACATCAATCCCTTATTTTTTCATAAAAGAAAAAGATCTCAAAAAAGCTCAAAAGAAAACTAGCTTTGAATACAAAAAAACTAAATTAAAAAATTTTAAAGATCAAAAGGTTGTAAAAATCATAACTGATATTCCAAAAGGTGTTCCTGAGTTAAGAAAAGAATTTGAAGAAGAAGATATTGAAACTTATGAAGCTGATATTCCTTTTGCAAGAAGATTTTTAATTGACAACAAAATTAATTCTTTAATTGAAATAGATGGTGATTATGACATTCAAGAAGGAATAAAAATTTTCAAAGAACCAGAAATAAAACCTACAAACACAAAAATTGAATTAAAAACAATGTCTATTGACATTGAAACTGATACAAAGGCTAAAGAAATTTACTCCATAGCAATTTCTCAAGATAAATATAACAAAGTTTTAATTGTTTCAGATAAAAAACTAAAAAATGCTATTTCTTACAAAGATGAAGAAGAACTTTTAGAAGAATTTTTTGAAATTATTAATGAACTTGATCCTGACATAATAACTGGATGGAATTTAATTGACTTTGATCTTAAAGTTATCAGAGACAGATGTAAAAAATACAAAATACCTTTATCCTTTGCTAAAGGGAAAAAACCTGCAAGATTAACAATAAGAGATGGTTTCTTTCAAACTTCAAGAATAAAAGCTGATGGTAGACAGATATTTGATTTACTTCCTTGGATCAAAAAAACAGAAAAATTAAAAGATTACAAACTAGAAACAGTTGCTCAACATTATTTAAAACAAGGAAAATCAAAAGAAGTTTCCTACAAAGAACTTGAAAACATTTTCAAAAAAGAACCACAAAAATTAGTAAATTACAATTTAGAGGATTCAAAATTAGTTTTAAAGATTTTAGATAAATCCAACATTCTTCCTCTATTAATTAAAAAATCTACAATTACTGGATTAATGATATCAGAGGTTAAAGGTAGTATAGCTTCTCTAGATTCTATTTACATAAAGAAAGCACATGCTTTAGGATATGTCGTTCCTTCAGCAAAATATTCTAACAAAGAATTTCCAATAAAAGGTGGTTATGTTATGGATTCTAAACCAGGAATTTATGACAACATTATTGTCCTAGACTTTAAATCTCTATATCCTTCAGTAATGAGAACATTCAACATTGATCCATTAGCTTTTGGTAAAAAAGGAATAAAAGCACCAAACGGCGCAACCTTTTCAAAAGATCAAGCTATTTTACCTGAGATATTACAAGAACTTTGGGAGGTAAGAGAAAACTTCAGAAAGAAAAAAGACGAACCTGGAAGATATGCTATTAAAATATTAATGAACTCCTTTTATGGTGTCATGGCTTCTCCAGCTTGTAGATTCTTTAATTTATCATTAGCAAACTCAATAACTTCTTTTTGTCAATTTTTTATCAAAAAAACAATTGAAATAATCGAAAAGAAAGGTTACCAAGTTATTTATGGAGACACAGATTCGGTTTTTTTAATTGCAGATAAAGATCCAAAAAAACTTGGGAACAAACTTGCAAAAGAAATAAACAAAGAATTAGATTCATTCATAAAAAAGAAATATGGAGTTAATAGTTTCTTAGAACTGGAGTTTGAAAAAACTTTCACTAAATTCTTAATGCCTAAATTAAGAGGAAGTTCCAAAGGTGCAAAAAAGAGATATGCTGGCTTAGTCAAAGGAAAACTAGACATTACAGGATTAGAAGCTGTTCGAGGAGACTGGACTCCTTTAGCAAAAAAATTCCAAAAAGAACTTTTACTACAAATTTTCAAAGAAAAGGATCCTTCAAAATTCATAATAAAATTCACAAAAGACCTAAACAACAAAAAATATGATGACCTTTTAGTTTACTCAAAAAGTTTAAGAAAACCTTTGGAAGAATATGCTGTAAACACACCTCATAAAAAAGCTGCAATGAAACTAATCAAAGCAAAGGGAAAACTAGAATCTAATCTTATTCATTATATTATTACAAAAGATGGCCCAGAACCAACTGAAGCAATAAAACATGAAATAGATTATGATCATTATCAAAAGAAACAACTTAAACCTATAGCTGACAGTATACTTACTTTTTTTGACACAGATTTCAACACAATAATAAGAAACAAAACTCAAAAAACCTTATTTAACTTTTAAACCATTCTCTCAATCTAAACTTTTCAATATCATCTTGTTCAGAAGGCACATAAATCAACTTAATTTCCTTTATTTTTTTCTTATTATGAATAACAAAACCATAACTTTTGTCAACAGGCTCAAACTTTTTATTTCTCCAATTATAATAATATTCATCTCTCCAAGTCCCAGTATTCAACAAAGTTTTTCTTCCAACTTTTACAATTCCAGGTTTATGATTATGCCCAACTGACATTAATTTAAAATTACCTTCTCTTAATTTATTCTTAGCTCTTCTTCTAACTACAACATGAAATTCTCTTTTTGTAAAATGCTTTAAATATTTATAAAAATCTCTTAGGTGAAATCTATACAAAACATCTCCTTTATGTTTTACTTGAGTATAAAAAAAAGATTTTAAAAGATACCATACAGTTCCCCAAAGTAAACTAATCCTAACTTTTAATGGCAAAAGACTCAACAACATCTTTTTAGGAAACAACCTTTCCAACAAAGGAATTTTTTCTTTCAAATAGATATAATAATCATACAATGCATTATATCCCCAAGGTAACTTCAAAAAAGGTTCTCCTACAAAATATCCTTCCATATTAAATACAAAATTATCAGGATCAACTGAAAAGAATTCATCTAACTGAGATCCATGTTCAATATGCACAAGATTATCAGTAAACTCAAACCCAGGAAAGATAATTCTTTCTTTAAGTTTTTTATCCTTACCTACAATTAAATTTAAGATTTCTTCTTTAACTTTAGGAAACATCAAATCAAAATCATGATTCCCATTTACAATAACAACTCTTGACTTTTTATCATATTTCAAAAATTCTTTTAATACTCCAAAAAATAACGGATGTGCTTTAGCAATTCTTTCTAATTTCCACAAAGAAATATTTTCGGTAATATGTCTAGGATACTCTTTCTTATATGGACTTTTCATAAAATCAAAAATATCTCCATTCAAAACAAGATCTGTAGGATATTCCTTAGCATAAGAAAAATTATTTCTAATAACTTGACACAAAAGATCTTCTTCTACTAAATCATCAGTTGTAGTTCCACCACCAGCTTCAATATCACTAAATATAAGAGTTAATTTATCCATGATTTATATTATGACTTACTGAATTTATAAAACTTATCAATCTAAACACAAAAACTTTTTATACCCTTAACTCTAGAAAACCTACATGGGAATCAAACTTACAGATTTAGTTGAAAAAAAACCATTAAAATGGGATCAATTAAATGGAAAAAAACTTGCAGTTGATGCTCAAAATGTAATTTTTCAATTTCTTAGTTCAATAAGACAACAAGATGGTGCACCTTTAACTGACGATGATGGCAATGTTACTTCACATTTACTAGGTTTATTTTCCAGAGTACCTAATTTAATGCAAAAAGGAATTACTCCAATATTTGTATTTGATGGTGAAGCTCCAGAATTAAAGGAAAATGTCAGGGTTATTAGAAGAAAGGCTAAAGCAAAAGCAAAAGAGAAATATATTCATGCAAAAGAAGAAGAAGACTTCGAACAAATGCACAAATATTCTAGACAGCTTTCTGCCTTGAACGAAGATATGATTGAAGAATCAAAGGAATTACTTAATGCCTTAGGTTTACCTACAGTACAAGCTCCTTCAGAGGCAGAAGCACAATGTTCACACATGTGTAAAAAGAAAATAGTTTGGGCAACTGCTTCTCAAGATTTTGACACTTTACTTTTCGGATCACCAAGATTAATTCAAAACTTAACTCTAGCAAAAACAAGAAGATTCCAAGGAAGATCTATCCCAGTATTTCCTCAATTAATTGAACTAAATGAATTATTAGAAAAATTAGAATTAAACCAAGAAGAATTAATTGTCTTAGGAATTATGGTTGGTACAGATTTCAATCCAAAAGGGATCAAAGGAATTGGTCCAAAGAAAGCTTTGAAATTATTACAATCTGGAAAAAAGTTTGAAAGAATATTTGACGAACTTGAAACAGACTTTGATTGGGAAGAGATATTAAACATTTTCAAAAATATACCTGTTGAAGATGAAAAACCTAAAGAACAAAAATATGATCCTGAGAAAATAAAAGAGATTTTAATTGAGAGACATGATTTTTCAGAAGAGAGAGTTGATAAAACTCTTTCAAAAATAAATGAAAAAGAAAATTCTACACTAAAAAAATGGTTTTAGGGTTTAAAACCATCTAATTGATTATATAAATTCAAACTTTCCTTAACTTTTCTTCCTACTTTCCAAGGAAAAAATGGAACTTTGAAATCAAAAAGATATAATTTTGCCTTTGGGCTCACATCACTTAAAGCTATTTTCATAGAAACACTATTCTTTCCTTCAGTAATATTATTTTTAAAACTACCATTCTCATCATAAAAAACAGTATAGCTCATTATATTATATCCTTTATACATTTGACCTGTCATTGCTGAAGATCTTACAAATTTACTTAAATTTTTTCTAAGAAATTCAATATTTTTTGTAACAATTTCATCTACCATCCTTATCTAAAAGCAACAAATCTTTAAAAATATTACTACTTTTCAAAATATTATGAGACTTTTCTTGGTAAGACATGGACAATCTGAAGCTAATAAAAATGACATCACACAAGGTCAACTAGATTCTCCTTTAACTGAAAAAGGTATAGAACAAGCAAAAGCAATTGCAAACAGACTAAAAGATCTAAAATTTGATTTAGCTTTTTCTAGTGATTTACAAAGAGCTTCAAGAACTGCTAAAGAGATCTTAAAATTTCATCCAAATATTAAATTAAATCAAAAAAAGGAACTAAGAGAGATGTCAAAAGGCAAATATGAAGGTATGAAACGTAAACATTTCTACAAAGAATTAAACAAACAAAATATACTTTATTGTTACTTTAGACCTGAAGGTGGAGAAAATTACTTAGATTGTCTACCAAAAATTTCACAATTTTACAAAGAACTACCAGATAAAAACATTTTAATTGTTGGGCATGGAGGTTCAATAATATGTTCAATCCTTCATTTACTCAACATACCTATAGAAGAATACAGAGAATATTTAACCGATAACACTTCCTTAACAATAATCAACAACAAACAAATGGAGCTTTTTAACTGCACAGAACATCTTTCTAAAACTTTATAAATTCAAAATAAATATTTTCTACCAATGAAAAAGGCCACTAAAAGAGCTTTAAGAAAAACTATAATTTTTACAATCACTATTATATTATTACTAGCACTAGCTACATCTTTATATTTAACTTTTTATAATACAACAGAACCAATTGTAATAAAATTTGACAAAAGTTGTGAATGGGAATCATTAGTACCAGGTGAAGTTAAAATTACTATTGAAAATGATGAATTTATTATTATTGGCTCAGATGGAACAGATTCTGACTATGAATACTTAAGTTCAAATTCTTGTGTATTAGAACTTGCTAAAGGCCATAATATTAAAACAATGATTAGTGACTTAAAACAAGATTTAAATTCAGCAAGAGATGAAAAAATTAAAAACTTAAATTTAGATAGAACAGTTATACAAAGAGACATTATTGACAGAGAGGAATTACAGAGATTACTTGAAGAAGAAAATCCAGAAATTGACTGGCCTGGTGGCATAATATCTCCATACCAACTTTACATTACTCCAGACTCTGATGCAGTTCAAGAATTAGCTGATGAACTTGATGGAATAGAAGAAATATATGCTGAATCCTTAGATTGGGTTTGGATGTCAGATTCTATGTTATTTGGTGAAGAAGAAAAATGGTTATTCCCTGAAAACTTTTTAACAATTACAGCAAGTTTGGACACCAATCCTTTAGGTTTAACTGCAAGTGACTGTGAAGAACAAGCTAATACATTAGTTTCAGTATTAATTGCAGATGGTTATGATACAGAAAATATTCGAGTTGTCCTTGGAACTGTAAATTTTGATGGGACTGTTGGTGGTCATGCATGGGTACAAGTATATGAAGATGGAAGATGGTTTGATGTTGAAGCAACTGCTGGAAACTATTACGATGAAACTGGTTACATGGAAGTAGATTCCTCAAGTATCCCTTATTATTATTTCAAATATCATGATTATCCTACTGTAGACATTTGGATGTACTATAACAACGAATATTTCCATAATGAAATTAATGGTAAAAGTAATGCTCCACCTCATTGGAGTGAAGAATCCAGTTCTTGGTTAGAAGAAGATTTAGAAACATTCCAAGCACAAAGGCCACCTAGACAAAGTGCAAATGTAATATATCCATTAAGGAGAAGATAATTTTTCAAATAGACTTCCAACCTTTTCTCTATATAGCTCTGTAGTCTGATAAATCAAAGAAGAAGTTTCTCCAAACTGATTAAAATCTGCAACAGTAACACATTTACTTTCTGGTAAATCAGTATAAACACAAGTTGCATACAATCCTTCAGAGCTATGAAAATGGTCTTCAAATGAAAAATACATATTCCTTCCTCCTACAACAAATCTAAAATTATAACTTAATTTATCTCCTTCAGACAATCCATTATTCTCTTTATCAGTATAAACAATTTCATCTAAATATACAGGAATTTTAAACCACCCAAAATATTGCATATTTTGTTCAGAAAATTTATCGATCCTATATTCTCTAGAATCTAAACTATCTTCATAAGTTCCATCTTTAAAAGCTTCATCAATAACAATAGCACTAATATCTTTAGGATCATATGCTTCAGCCATGCTAACAAATGGTAATAATAATAATGGATTCATAAAAAACTTCAAAAAGACCTAATATTTAAAGATTTCAGTTTTCTACCTCATAATCCAAAAAGGCTTTTAAACTCTCATTTTCTTATATAATACTATGAAATGCGCTAAAACGCTGAAGAAAGATGCAGAAAAATTAAAACAAAAACTAATCAAAGCTAAGGTTCTTTCAAGAGATTACAAAGCTTTAGTTACCAAACAGTTCATATATTTCCCTCTTACAAAAGAAATCAAAGGTTTAAATATTGTACAAAAAAAATGTGAAAAAATTGAAAGATCAAATATTGAATCTAGTTCTTATGACTTAGTTGGTGACATAGTTATTTTATCTCAAGAAGCAAAAAAATCTGATGCTAAAGAAATATTAAAAAGATCAAATATTAAAGTTGTATTAAGAAGAAAAGGAAATTATTCTGGAGAGTTCAGAACATTAAAACTAGAACATATAGCTGGCGAGAAAAGAAAAGAAACAATTCACAGAGAAAATGGAATACAAATGAAATTAAACCCTGAAAAAGTTTACTTTTCTCCAAGATTAAGCACTGAAAGATTAAGAGTAGCAAAACAAGTCAAAGATAATGAAAAAGTATTAGTATTATTTTCTGGAGTAGCTCCATATCCTTTAGTAATTGCAAAACATTCAAACCCTAAACTAATTGTTGCTGTAGAAAAAAATCCTATTGGTCACAAATATGCTATTGAGAATTGCAAAAAATATCCTAATATAGAATTATACAATGAAGATGCAAAAACTTTCTCTCACAAAGAAAAATTTGACAGAATATTAATGCCTTTACCAAAGTCTGCTGAAGACTTTTTAGACAATGCAAAAAAATTACTAAAAAAGAATGGAACAATCCACTTTTACGATTTTCTAAGTGAAAAAGATATTCCAAAAAGATCTATTGAGACAATAAAACAACACATAAAAAGGTTTAAAGTTTTAGAAGTTGCAAAATGTGGTCAATATGGTCCAGGAAAGCTTAGAGTTTGCTTAGACATAAAAATCCTATAATTTCCTTTTTAAACCCTTAAACTTCTTAGTGATAACATACTTTTATATAATAAAAAACCCATAAAATACTCTATGTTAGAGGCCAATATATCACAAATAATTAAGAAGGTAATCCATCTAGATACTATCTTTGGAAAATGGATTGTATTACTTTTATTATTAATTTATGCATATGGATCTATAAACTTCTACCAACTTAATAAAAGAGTAAATAAAATAACTCCAAAGGTTCTATCAAACAAATTAAAACATTTAGAAGAAATTGGTTTAATTGGGAGAAAGATTTTAATTGAACAACCTTTAAGGGTTGAGTATTATATTACTCAAAAAGGTGAACAATTTGTTGAAAGTCTAATAAAAACCTTCAACTTAAATTTAATTCTTCCTAAAAGAAACTAAAAAAGTCCCTGGATTCCATTCCAAACTTCTGATGCAGACCCTGCTATACTTGGTAGACCTAAATATGCGCTTCTAAAAAATGGCACATCATGAAAAGCACAAGCAAAAGCTTCAGCAATAACTTCATCAACTAGCAATCTACAACCTACAAATGTAACTCCTGCATAAGCTAATGGTTTTACTGATTTATTACTAACTGCTTGTTGCACACCTAATGTTATAATCAAAGCACTCAATCCATATGAAACCCAATATGAATCTGCATGTCCTAATTCATGTGCTAAAGTTTGCGCCATCAAATCTCCTCTTGAATCTGCTTGTGTCAAAGCAACATATTGTGGATCAGGATCTTTTATAACAATCTTCTTTCCTAATGGATCAATATAGCCACCTAAACTAAAAAAACCATCAGATTTCTCAAAATTAACTTCAAATTCTTGTCCATAAATATTTTCAACAGTTTCACCATTATAACTTATATCCCATCCTTTATTTTCAATTTCCTTAATAATCTCAGATTCTAAACTCATCTTACACCTCCTAAGAAAGCTCTCGCTATATCAACAAAAACAGCAAAAAAACTCTCAAACTATAATAACAAAAACAATTTAAAAAAACTTTACAAGAAAAAACTGAAAGATTTTCAGAAAAATCAAAAGATTTACAAAAAAGCTAATAATGAATTATACTCTCTCTCTGCGAATTTTTCCAAATTCCTAATTTCCCCTTGTAAAAAATCTGAGAAATAATAAACTGTACCTAAAGTTCTACTAACTCCTTCCCAATTACTGGTTTTTCCATATTCAACAAAAACAGCATCATTTTCTTTATGAATTTTAAAATTTTGATCCATATAGGCTCTTACTCCATCAATAAAATCTTTCCTTTCACTATTCCAAATAAAAGTAGCCAATTGGTCTTGTTGTCCAAATAAACCTACATATCTTGCTTTTTGATATTCATTCTCTTCAATATGTTTTATCCTTACTTCTTGTCCTAAATTTAAATTTTCAACTTTCATCTACACAAAGAAAAATTATCTATTTATAAAATTTATTTAAATCCTAACCCTATAATATACAATTCCTTAGAACTTTGTCTTGTACTCTTTGGCACATATCTCTTTAAAAAACCAAAAAAAGGTTTCATTTCTTTTACTAATTCTTCTGTATCTTGAGATTGAAATGTTTTCACTAAAAAATTTCCTTTCTTCTTCAAATTCTTTTTAGCGACCAAAAAACTTTCTCTTGATAGTTCATAAGACAAAAATTGATCTTCTTCTCTACTTCCTGTTGTTTTTGGAGCAATATCAGAAATAACAACATCAAATTTCTCACTAAATTTAATTTCTCTAACATCTTCTTTAATAAATTTAACTCCAGAAACTTTTTTCATTGGAACAATATCAACTCCAACAATCTTTCCTTTGGTATATTTTTTCACAACTTGTAACCAAGAACCTGGAGCACAACCAATATCTAACACATCATCATTTTTTTTAATTAGATTATATTTTTTTTGAATTTCTATTAATTTGTATGAAGACCTAGCTCTATATCCTGCTTTCTTAGCTTTTTCATAAAACTTATCTCTTCTCTCGTACATTTAAATCCCCAAGTTCATTGATCTCTTATACTTTAATGCTGTTGGTGCTTCTCCACCATGCCAAGAAAATTTAGGCCTAACTTTCATAGGATATAACCTTTCAGAATTATCATCTAAAATAATTGCTGCACCTTTCTCAGATGGCAACATATTCAAATATCCAGTTAAAGTTTCTCCTAAATAAGTCTGCATCATAGAGTTCAAAGCACTAACATCTCTCTTTGCAGTTAATCTATGAGAAAGAACAATATCAGATTGTGTTAATACATCAGTATGAACTTTTCCTGGTTGTTGTGTAATTAATAACAAAGACAAACCAGGTTGTCTACCTTCTCTCAAAATTGTAACTAAAGCATCAGTTGCAGCTGTCTTTCCTTCAAATGGTAAAAAATTATGACAATTATGTATAATAAAATCATTTGCTACAAAGTTATGAGTCCCTTCTACAGTCAAATCAAAAACTTCTTGTGCTGGAGAAAACTTTTTTAGTATAACATTCTCAAATACTACATTATCTATTTCTCTTTCTTTAATCCATTCATTAAAATTAGGAAAAGAATTTGGAGCTCTTGTCCCAAAATGTGAAAAATATATCCAATCCCTAACTTGATAAGGTTTAACTCCCAAAATTTTAGCTATTTTTATTTTACCTAAACCTTTTTCAGCATGTATTTGTATTGCTTTTTTCTTCAATAAATTTTGCATATAACCTTCAAATTTCTTTGATTTCAAATAAAGTAACCATCTTCTTCCAGCTTTTTCTTTATTTTCACAATACCTATATCCAACCTTATCCAAAAACCAAATAATATTATCATGATTTTTTGCTAATGTTAAAACACATTTTGAAGTTAGTTTTCCATCTTTTCTTATATTACCTTTTCTAATTAATATAGAACTTATTTGAACTTCAACATCTTCAAACAATTTTTTCAAATCTTCTGCATAAGCTAATGCTTTTTCTTTATTTTCTTTCAAAAAATTAAAAGACAATCTTATTGGATTTGGATCACTTCCGCAATTTTTATTTACACTAGGTAAATTTCCATCAGCCCCCATTAATCCTGCCAAAAACTCAGTCTTTTCTTCAAAACTTGCTTCTTTCAACCATTTAGGTATTCTAAAATCACTTAGAATTTTTTCTCCAATTGGTGCCTCTAATTTACTAAAATAATTAAAACATTTTGTACTAGATCTTAGTTCCTGACTAATACCTTTTACTTTTACAATTTTTCCATCTTCCGATACAATTTGAGACTCTGTTTTTCTACTATAAATTTCCCCAGAACTAAAATTCAAATCTCCCAAATCATCTTTAATTCTCAACAAATCTTCTTTACAACCTTTCCCAGAAAATCCTACAATTGTCCCATTAGATGACAAATAACCATCCCCAACAATATTTCCAAATAATCTTGCAATAATTAACTTTTCTCTTTTGTCATGATGATAATTTAAAGGTGCCCCAATCTCTGTAACTTCATTTGCTTTTCTAAAACCTAAAACTCCTAATAATTTATGATCAGGAGTACATTTCAAAATTTTTCCAGTTTCTGTTCTTAACTCTATCAAGTCCTTCACACCATTTTCATAAACTTTTGTTACTTTTCTAAAACCATATTCATTCCTTAATGCATCATAAGACATAACTTTAACTTCTTTTCCAGAATTAAATCTTTCAATTACTTCTTCAATAGAAGTATGTCCATTATGAGTATGAACTTTTGTTCCCTTAGGCACACATTCATCGATAATAAACCAAACTAAAGGTTTCTTTTCTTTATTATCAGCTTCTTCTTCCATTTTAAAATAAGAATAACCTGTTTTAATTGCTTCAACTTCTTCTAACTGTCTAGAGATCATCCTTTCAACAAAAACTCTTCTTGCAACTAAACCTACTACTAATGATCTAACAGCTTGTCCTCCTTCTCCAGTAAGATAAGCTGAGGTATCTAAAACACTAACTTGTCCACCTCTAATCAAAGTATTAATTTTAGTACCTTCCTTAGAAAACAAACCCCATCTCTTTGAAGCTTTCATTCTATTAATTCCTTCATTTCGAACTAATTGTGGAAAAGTACTTTCTTTTTCAATCCTTTCAATAATATCATCAATATCATATTCATAAATTTTTTCTTCCAACATATCCCCTAAAATTTTTTCCATTAAAATTGCCACAGGATGTGAATAATCCAATTCAAAAGCTAACCTCCAATCTTCTCCAGTTAATTCACTTGCTTTCAGAGAAAATGGTTCATCAACAGGAACTCCATTTTTTTTTGCATCTTCAAACTTTCCAATTGGTACAAATACAGTAATTTTTTTCAAACCTTTAGGTTTTAAATCCCATTGTTCCAATAAATCTAAATCCTTTTCATTAGGATATTTCATTGACCAAAAAACTCCCATAGTATCAATCATAATTACTGAAAGATTTTTTGAAACTTCATCAGGCAAATCTACCATTCCTTCTGCAATTACAGACGCACTGTAAGAATTATGAACAATAACATCATTTGCAACAAAGTTATGACTTTTAGGAATAGAAATATCAAATACTTCAAATTCTCCATCCAAAACTTCCATTGAAACTATTTCATCCCAAAATATATCTGATCTAGCAATAGCCATCAAACTAAGATTCTCTTCTACTAAACCTATTTGTAACATTGTTTGCCTTGAAGGAGAATATCTAATTCTTTCTCTCATAGCTTTAGGATGTTTATATCCAACTGCCCTCCCAAGAGCTGCCCAATTTTCAGGTCTATAAATATCCCATATCTCCTTAGGGATTGTATCAACATTAGGATTTTTTACAACATTAATAATTTCATTATAACATTTCTTAGAAATTTCTTTTTTATTTCCTAAAAAACCAATTTCTTCAATATATTTTATACAATTTTCCCTATTTACAACCAACTCATAAGATTTGACATATTCTCCATTATATTTTATATTTTTTTCTCTTAATTTAGACAAAACTCCAAATCTCAACAACAAATGTTGAACATCTCTAATTAATCTCTCGGAAGATGATGAATAACATATTTCCCATGATTTTGTTGAATTACTATAATAAACACTCCCATCACAACTAAATAATCTATTTAGAAACAAAGCTAATGATTTTCTAGGTAATCTAAAAATATCTTGAGGTATCCATTTTTCAGTAGCATATTTACCATAAAGCTCATAACCAATTAACCATTCCTTTATTGAATTCTTTTTCCCACCATATCTATTATTTTTATTACTTACTCTATAACAACCAGGTTTACTATGTTCTAAAACTTGTAAATTATCATCAAACTTTTTAACAGAATCTTCAAAATCCTCAAAAATAATTTTATCCTTATTACTAAACAAAACCCAACTATTCCTTGTATGACCTTCAGCAATCAAATAAGCCAATAATTTAATCTTAAAATCAGACATTTCCTCATTACCAAAAACTTCAATCTTTCTAGGTACAGCAATTCTACTTCCAAAATTTAAATCTTTTACAGCTTTCCAACCTTTGATTGTTAATAATGGATGTTCTGGTGTAAGTTTAATATTCCTTCCACTACGAAGTTTTAAATTTACAATTTTATCAACTTTTCTCTTAAAAAAATCATCTTTTTCTCTAGGATTAATTTTCAAACCTTTGTTCAAACTTAATATTTTTTGATTATTATCTTCTAATTCTTTAATAGGTAAACAAGAACCATCATCAAGACATACTAGAGAATCTCCTGTAAGACACTTTCCCCCTCCTCTCTTACCGACGACAAAAACAATATGAGACCTAATAACATCCATATAAATATAATTAGACAAAGAAACAGTTTGACCCATTTTTACATAAGTTCTACCTAATAGAATAGACCCTTTATCACCAAACTTCTTTTTATCAGATTCATTTCTTCCTACAATTACATTAAAAGGCATAATATTTCTTTAGTCTCTGGCTTTTATTAAAGTTTTTATCTTTTAGTTATACACCAACAACCAACATCTATGTCTTTAACTCTAGAAATATGAAACCAATAAGTCTGTTTGATAGGAAATTTATATGTATAGAAATGTTTAATTCTAAATCCATTATCTCTAACAAATTTATTCACAAAATCTTTTGTAGATAACTTATGGAAAGAATAAATAATTCCACATAATTCCATTGCTTTAACTAAAAACAATTTATCATGATGTGTTTGTTTTACCCCAAAGGGAGGATTTTGTATTACAATATTAACTTTCTCAGAAAAATCTTTAACATTAACATTTCTAAAATCACAATTTAATTTTTTTCCTAATAATTTTTCCATAATTTTTTTATTTTCTTTAGCCACTATCAAAGCTTCTTTATCCATATCAACAAAATATACTTTCTTTGCACCTAATGCTAAAGCTCCAAAGCCAAAGATTCCTGGCCCACAACCCAAATCAGCTATTGTTTTTTTAGTTAAATGTTTATTATGATAAGCATTCCAAACAGCATCTGCTGCAATTGTAGAATCAGTTAAATATTGCTCTAACTTAACTTTTGGTTTATGAAATCCTTTCAATTTAGACAAAATAATTTCCAACTCTTTTTTATTCATACATATTAAATAAGAACATTCATTTATTTAACTTTTCTTTTTGAACTTAATCATATCACCTATTGTTAAGTCAGTACTTTTAATATTAAACTCTTTTATTGTCTCTTCACCAATCTTTTCACTTTTCTTTACTAAATTAATCTTAAAAAATTGTTCAAACTTCCTAGCTAATTTCAAAGGAGGCTCTAAACCACCAGATTCTACTTTTTGTACAACTGAAACTTTTTCTGCTATAGCTTTTGCAATATCTTCTTGTGTCTTACCCATTTTTTCTCTTGCTTTTCTAATTTTATTACCATAACCAGAAACTATATTTTCATCTTCAATCCTATGTCTATCAGCAAAACTTCTTCTAGCCTTGAAAGCTAATCTTTTTTCAACAACTTCTTTTGGTGGACTTTTAATTTCGATGGCATCTCCATACTTTAAACATTTCTGACAGACACCTATCATACTTCCTTCTACTATTGCTCTTTTCAACTCACCCATATATCCACACATTTCACAAGTTGCCATAAATATTAAAAAAATAAAGAAATTTATAAACTTTCTGAAGATGCAGAATACCAAAAGTCAATATTCTCACCTACTCTATAAATTCTAAACTCAAAATATTGATAATCCAGTTTTTCTTCTTTTTCAACAATAGTTCTTAGATCATCCAAATCATTACAAATATAACCTACAGCACCATAAGTACCATAACCTACAAATCTCTTTACTACCAAACCTAATCTTTCTTTTTCACCAAACTCAAAATCATACCCATTAACATACTCCCCTCTGTAAATTTCATCGACACCTTCCCTTTTATTAGTTAAACCATAAGAAGAGAGTAATTTCCTCATTTTAACCACTCATTTGTCTGATATCTTCTTCAACCATCATCTTAACTAACTCTTGAAAAGAAACTTCTGGTTGCCAACCTAGGTTCATTTTAGCCTTTGTCGGATCTCCTAATAAGTTATGTACTTCTGCAGGTCTAAAGAATTTTGGATGTTGTACAACAAATAACCTACTTTTATCCTTTCTTAGTTCTTCAATTTTCATATCTGCCATTTCTGGACTCATCATATGCAAATCAACTAATTCATAACTTAATCCAGCTGCTAAAAATGCTGCATCAACAAAGTCTTTTACAGAATGATTCACTCCTGTTCCTACAACATAATCCTCTGGTTTTTCTTGTTGCAACATTAACCACATTGCTTTAACATAATCTCCAGCATAGCCCCAATCTCTTCTAGCTTCTAAATTTCCTAGGACTAAAACATTTTCTTTTCCAGTTTTCATTTTTGCAACATTCTGTGTAATTTTTCTTGTTACAAACTCAAATCCTCTTCTTGGAGACTCATGATTAAACAAAATTCCAGAGCATCCAAATAAATCATAACTTTCTCTATAATTTCTAATTATATCAAAACCAGTAACTTTACTTACACCATATGGTGACCTTGGGTGAAACCTAGTTGTTTCTTTTTGAGGAACTTCAACAACATCTCCAAACATTTCAGAAGTTGCTGCAAAATATAATCTACAATTTTGAGCTCTTTCTTTTATTGCATGTAAAATATGCATTGTACCATCTACATTAGTTTTAAATGTTGAAAATGGATCATGAAAAGATTCATGCACAAAACTTTGCGCTGCTAAATGATAGCATTCATCAGGTTTTATTTTATCAATAATATCTAACACAGAAGCATAACTTGCAATATCTCCTGGATGCAAAACTATCCTTCCTTTTAGGTGATGTATTCGACTCATTCTAGCTTTAGAATCTTCCAAAGCAGCTCTCCTAACAATACCATGAACCTCATACCCTTTTTCTAATAAAAATTCTGCCAAATAAGAACCATCTTGTCCTGTAATTCCTGTAATTAAAGCTTTTTTCATTTTAACCCTCCAATTCTCAACCTAACAAAATTTCCATTTATAAGTTTTCTGAAGGAGAAACCGTTATTATTGTTTAATATTTAACTCTTCAAAAATTTCATCAACTACAGATCCAAATAATCTACCATAATCAGGATGCCTTCTAAGTTCTCTAAGTTGACTTTCAATTCCTCTAAAATTTTCTAATCTAACAGATTCTCCACTTCCATCAAGATTATATGAAGCTAGAGTTCCTCTACTCTGATCTTCTTCTAAAAGACTTAAAAGCTCTAAACTAGCTGAAGGATCTTCTTTTAAAGGTTGATGATAAATACCTAGTATTTTAAATCCATCAAAATTATAAGCAACTCCTATATTTCTTTTATCTCTTTTTCCATATTGATTTAAAATTTCTTCCCATACCATAAAATAAAAAATAAAACCCCTCTTTATAAATTTTCCGAAAGAAAAAACAATTATTAATTTTAACATAATAAACTATAAAAAGGGTTTAAAGAAAAAACATCTAATGAACAAAAAAGACTGGCTACTTTTAGGAATTTTCACAATACTCTTATTAATCTTAGTATACACATCAAAACAAATAATTTTTCATGATTCTATAGAATATTTTAATTTAATAAAAGATTTTGCTGGTTTTCAAATAATCAAAGCACATAGTACTCACTCAATGTTATACACATACATTTTAGCATTCTTTGTAGAATTTATTCCTTCAATAAAAACAATTCAAATTCTAAATGTACTATGGCTAATTCCGATTGCAATTTTAATCAGAAAATATACAAACAAGAAAGCATATTTACTTTTTTTATTTTCACCAATGGTTTGGATAGCTGCTCCTGAACTAACACCAGTCATGCCTGCAGCTTTCTTAACAACATTATCTTATTTTCAAATAAAAAAATGGCAAAATAATAACAAAAACAAACATCTTTGGATCACAGCAATTTCTTTAGGCCTTTCCATGGCAATTTATACTCCAATGTTCTTTGTAACTTTAATGTTCTTAATTGCTTTCATGAGAAAACTGACAATAAAAAAACTAATTCCATTTTCAATACTAGTTGGATTATTTTACTTACCAAGAATTATTCTCGACTATAAACTAACAGGTCTACCTTTTTATTCAGAGATTAGATTTTTTGGAGCAAACTTAAAAAATGCTTTAGGTTTAGGTGCAACTGGAGATGCAGGAATGATTGCAGGTTTATTAATTTTTGAAACGGTTTATTTCATATTCTTAATTTCTCCTTTACTTTTCATGCTTTACAAAACAAACTTCAAAAAATACAAAAATGAACTTTTTTTCATAATTACAGTTACTGCATTTTTCTTAGTAACTGGATCATACATAAAATACATTTTAATTCCATCTGCAATTATTTTCTATTTACTTTCAAAAGTATTAACCAAAAAAATGGTTTACTTACACATAATTATTTCTATAATCTTAACTTTAATCTTTATAGTTCCATTTTACTCACCAGTTGAAGCATCTTATCCATCAGATTTAGAACAAATACAAAATGACTACAATATAGACGGAGCAATCTTACATCCAACAGTTGCGGTATATCTTTGGGAAGGATCTTATTTCTTACCAGAAGAATATTACGCTTTTACAGAAGATTCGGAGTATTTTTCAACTTTATCATTACAAGCATCTCCTACATATTATTATGACAAAATTTTAGAGATACAAGGAAACTTATTAATTGCACAAGATGATAGAGTAAAACATGCAAATTTATGGATCTCTCACAAAGATGATCCAGTTCCAGAAGAATTTATTCTAGAAAAATGTTATGAAGAACTATGTATTTCTAAGAGAATCTCAACTTAATAATTGTAGTAAAAAACTTAATCATTTCTTTATATGTTAGCTTTGTTTCTCCAATAGTCCTATCCACAAAAACTAAAGGTATTTCTCTAACTCTAGCATTTTTTTTCTTAGCCAAATATAGAATTTCTTCAAGAGTACAATAACCATTTGTTTTCACGTTATCAAACCCTATTTTCTTCCACAACAAAGTATTATAACATCTATATCCTGAAGAGATATCATTTACTTTCAAACCTAAAATCAATTGTCCATAAATATTAGCACCTCTACTAATTGCTTTTCTAATCCAAGGCCAATTCTTAAAATCTCCACCTTTGATATATCTACTTCCAATAACAATATCATTAGTACTAGCATACTCTAAAAATTTAGGAATTAAATTTGGATCATGACTTTGATCTGAATCCATACTAAAAACATTATCTGCTCCTAAAACATTAATCCCATACTTAAACCCTGCAATATATGCGCTACCTAAACCAGACTTAGCTTTCCTTTTTACTAAATGTAAATTAGAATATTTCTTCATCATATCTTCAACAAACTCAGAAGTACCATCTGGACTACTATCATCAACAACAACAATCTCTCCTTCCCAATTTTCAATATTCTTTATAATTTCAAAAAGCTTAGGAAGTAAAATCTTCAAATTTTCTTTTTCATTGTATGTTGGTAAAGCTAAAACAAATTTCATAGCAAACAAATAATATAAACTCTTTAAAAACTTTATTAAAGAAAATTACAATAAAAAATAATTAAAAAAGATAATTAATCAATACTTGTTCTTCCTGATCTTATTAATCTTAGACTTCTATTATCCATTCCTTCAAAATTTACTTGATCAAAGTTTAATCCTTTCAGGCCTTTAGCAGAAGCTCCTAATTTTTGTCCATCACGTTTAGCACAAAAAGTTGCATTACTCATATTAACTCTTAAAATAAATTCAGCATTCAAAGGGACTCCTACAGAAGTTCCGCAACCAAGTCTTCCAAATATAACTCCATGTTTAGTAAAAGTAGATTTTGAAAAATCTACATTTTCAAACTTAAATTCTCTAAAATCAAATCCTGCAAGTTCTAAACCAGATAATTTCAAAGGTTTTTTCTTTTTACCTTTCAAAACTCTAACTCTAGTCATACCTTTCCATCTCTTCCATATTTCATTTCTCTTCAACAAATCAACATCTTTATATTTTCCTTTTCCAGCTAAAAGATCAACAATTTTTTCTTGAGGAGAAGTAATAATTTTTTTGTACAACTTCCTATAATTTTTCCTGATATCCTTAAAATCTTCATCAGCTTCTTTCATAGTAGCTAAAAGATCTAATATAGAATTCCTTAATTCTCTTAATAAAGGAACTAAAGAACTTACATCGTCTCTTCTTCCATCAACAACAAAACTCATAATCTCAGAACTAGGACTCAACAACTCAGAAATTCTTAAAAACTTAGCTTTAACTTCATTCTCTACTTGAGAAATTCTTTCATCTTTTGGAAACGATTCTTCTAATACTAATAAATGATTCAAAAATTTTTCATTAGTCCTTGATAATGCAATAAAAAAGGATTGTAATTGTAAAATAGATCCTTTAACATCTCTTACTCCACCAGACTCTACTGATGCTTGTAGTTTTTTCAAAACATTTACTTCTCTTTTTAACAAGCCTACTTCATATCTTTCATCTGAGAAAGCTAACCTTAAATACCTCTTTATTTCTTGCATAAACTAAATCATATAAAAGAAACTTATAAAACTTTCTAAAGAAAATTATCCTCATCTTGGATATATTCTCTTTTTAATTTCAAACAAACATAAGCTTTCATTAATTCTTTACCTAAATAAGCTGCATGTTCCAAACTAGATATTAAATCTCTTTTAATAGCTTCAGTATATAACTCTTGAGGAATTTTTCCAAAAATATCAATAACAGGTTTATTTGTTTCCATTTCACAAAACCTAATCCCAATTTTATCTTCATCAGAATAAATCTTTATCAAAAAATATCCTTTACCATCTAACTCACAATCCTTATACTTATCAAAACTTCCTTGAACTTCTTCTACCATCAAAAAATTAAACAAATATCAACTTAAAAAGCTTTACTTTTATTACAAAATCCTTATAAACCCAGTTTTTTTAACCAAATTTAATGGATTTATCTATTGTAATTCCTGCATACAATGAGGAGAAAAGACTTGGAGGGTCACTAGAGAAGATTATACCTTATTTAGATTCCTTAAATTTAAACTATGAAATCATTGTAGTTAATGATGGATCAAAAGATAAAACTACAGAAGTTGCAAATCAATTCAAAGATAAAACAAATTTAAGAGTCATAGAAAACAAAATTAACAGAGGAAAAGGTTTCTCTGTAAAAAATGGAATTATGAATGCAAAATATGACTATGTTCTTTTCACTGACAGTGACTTAGCAACTCCAATTGATGAACTGGATATTTTACTTGAAAACATAAATGATAATGATATTGTAATTGCATCAAGAACTTTAGAAGATTCAGAAATAATTGTTAATCAACCTTTCTACAGACAGATCATGGGAAAAACTTTTCCTTTAATGGTACGAGTTATTGCAGTTAGAGGAATTAGTGACACACAATGTGGTTTCAAATTGTTCAAAACTGATGTTATTCAAAACATCATAAAACACCAAACAATAGATCGTTTTGGTTTTGATGTAGAACTTTTATTCTTAGCAAAAAAAATGAGATATAAAATAAAAGAAGTTCCTGTACAATGGGTTGACCAAGAAGGAAGTACATTACATCCAATAAAAGATGGTTATAGCATGTTCAAAGAATTACTAAAAGTTAGATACAATAATTTTCTAGGAAAATATAAAGTCAATCAACCTTAAAGACTTGAATTAGACTTCCTGTTGAATCATCTTCAAATATTAATTCTATATAATCATAATCATCTAGATTTGTATAATCTTCATATACATCCCAATTACCTTGTGAACTTTCTTCAATAACAATATAATCAACTTCTCTATTCTCTGCATACTCCAAAAAGTCTTCAACATTTGCATACGGAAAATTAACCATATTAGAATCAGAAAAGTAACTAATATAAGAAGTTGCAGCCATGATATTCAATCTTTCAGTTTCCTCATAAGAAAGAATCACATCAGCAGCATCAGAATAAACTTCAGGCACATCTCCTTGACCATAAGAAACATAATAAGGTAAATCATAAGCTAAAGAAACAAGATACAAGAATGAAAATAAAATTAAAATAAAAACTAAAATGCTTTTAATATTATTAGCCAAATCATATTTATCATAATACTTTTTCACAGTTCTCCTAGCTTTAGCAAAACCTAAACTTGACACCAAAACTAAAGGAGCTGCTAAAATAAACAAATATCTAGGATGAATTGTATAAAGAGGATAAATAAAAATCAACATAATAACATAAGCTAAAAGCATATACATCAAACCTACATCTTTATACTTATTCAAAAAGAAAAAGATCAAAGCAAATAACACAGGTACTATCAAATAAAATAATAACCTTACTACTTCAATAAACTGTATTACATACCGATCAAACATATCTCCTGGATTTTCAAGAATATAATCTAATGTCGATATTTCAAAAGAAATTTCTTCAAGCAAAGTTAAAGTTTTATCTTCATTCAAAGAAAGATATTCAATTCTCCATTCTTCTTCAGGACCTGTTACAATCTCTCCCTTTAACAAATTCCATCCACCTTTCCCACTAATAGAAAAGTCTCCAGTCTCCAAAAAAACATAATAAAAATAAGGACTTGTAATCAAAACAAAAACTAAAAACACAACAAGAACTTTACTTGCATTCTTAAACATAAAATTTTTACAATTCCAAAATATTACAAAGCAAGGTAAAGGAAACAAAAATATTCCTTCAGGTCTAATCAAATATGTAAAAGCAATTGAAGCACCTAACATTACAATATATAACCAACTAATATCTCTCAAAATTTTTATTGAAGAATAAACTGCCAAAAACATAAAGAAAATAAACAATGCTTCACTCATTGCAAGAGCACCAGCTTGAACAATTCCGGGATAAATAGCCATTGCTAAAGCTGCAAACAATCCACCAGATTTATTTGACATTTCTTTTCCAATTTTATAAGAAACAAACACTGTCAAAGTTCCAAAAACTACTGACACAAATCTTGCTGCAATCAAAGCATCTTCAATAAACCAATTAAAAACTCCAATAAACAATGGATATCCTGGTGGGAAAAATAAAGCTTGTTCTATCAAAAATCCTTCTTGAAATAAAGCTTTAGCTATCATTACATAACCCAAAGCATCAGAAGCCATATCTCTATACCCAATTGTAAACATTAAAAATAATCTTAAAAAGAAACCTAATAATAATATTAAAATCAAACTAAGATTATCTTTAATAAATTTCATAATCCAGAAATAATATAATCCTTTTTTAAGATTTATGATCTAAGAACTAATTTTCTCATTCACAGCTTCAGAAAGTTTTGAGATCATATCATCCAAAGAATTATATTTTATTACATCCCCCATTGAAGCAATAGATTTTGATAACTTCATTCCTTCTTTATGCATAACAATAATTGGAACATCATAAGCATCAGCCCATCCTGCTTCAATACCAGCACCAATTGTAGGATATGAAGCTTCAACAACCAATAGATCACAATCATTTCTAAAAAAATCTTTTGAACTATAAAGAGCATCACTTTTTTCATGTGGTAGAGTTATATCATGCTCAAGATTTAATACACTATGTCTTAAAGGAATATATAATTCCTCAAAAAAATTCAACTTCTTTGAATGTGCTACATATATTTTTACCATTTTACATAAACCTCATAACTTTCAAATACATTTTATGCAATCCTTGAACAGAAGTTAAATGTTTTGCAACATAATTCCATCTCTTAGGATGCGTATAAAATTCAAATAACAACCTTTTTTGTAAAAATTTCAATTCTGAAAATGAGATACTATCATCTTCAAAAATTCTATTTTTATAATAATCATAATCTTCTGTCAACTTATACTTATCTTTCATTCTTTCATACATATGAGTTTCAGGTAATGGGGTTGTTATTGTAGCAGTAATTTCTGTAGCATCTAAAGACTTAGCAAATTTAATTGTCTGTAAAATTTCTTCTTTAGTTTCTCCTGGAGCTCCAAGCATAAAATAACAAAGACATCTTATTCCAACTTTCTCAGCCATAGCTACATCCCCATGAACTTTAGAAAGATCAATATCCTTATTATAAATTTCATCAGCAACTCTTTGACATCCAGTTTCTACACCAACATGCATTATTCTCAAACCAGCAGCATACATCATTCTCATTTCATCTTCATTTAATAAACCTATTCTAGAATTAATTCCCCACTGCATTTCTAACTCTTCATCAACAATTCTTTCACAAAATTCTTTTATCCATTCTTTCCTAACTGTAAAAGTATCATCATTGAACCATATTGCATTAATACCAAAATTATTCTTCAAATATTTCATTTCTTCAATTACACTATCAACAGTCCTTGTTCTTACTCCTTTACCAAAAATCTTTTCAAGAACAGGCTGACAAAATGTACATCTAAAAGGACATCCTCTTGAAGAAAACATATTTGTTCCTCTAACAGTTGGATCAATACTATCAAAAACATGCCAAAGTTTGATATATTCTTCCATATCTAAAAGATCATAAGCCATAATAGGCAAATTTTCTAAATCTGCTTTTTCTCCTTCTAAAATTTTTTCTTTAGCTTTGCCTTTCAAAATATCCAACATAGCTAATTCAGCTTCACCCTTTACAACATAATCAGAAAATTCTGTTAAAGTCTCAGGTCTAAGTGTAGCTTGTGGCCCACCAATAATAACTTTTTTCCCTTTAGACTTTGAATATTTTGCAATTTCTTTAACATCATTCAACATTAATGAATCACAATATACTGCAACATAATCTGCATCAAAATCATCAATTCTTTTCTTAATAAATTCCATTGTAGGATTAAAAGTAGAATCTACCAAATCAACAGAATAACCATTATTTCTTAATTGTGCTGCTAGTAATGCCAAACCTCCTGGAGGATCTCCAGTTTTATATTTCATCCTTGCAAACACTAAACTTATCTTCATAACCTTCTAAATTCCTTAATTAGATCTATATAAATTTTATTATTCTTCAATTATATTTATAAAAAAAAATCCAAAAGGTTTATAAAAACCTCAAAAAAAACATTATTATGTCAACAATAAATAAATTACTTGAAAATGAAGAATTAATACATTATACTCACCCATATTGTGATGATATTCATGGAACTTTACCTGACTGTTATTCTCATGTTATTAGCACAGACAGAGAAAAATATCAAGCAACATTACATTTTCCAAGTAAAGATGATGAAATGAGGTCCCCCTCAATAGTACCACAAGAAGGTTTAATAATAAAAGTATTAGATAAAGACATTATTCCTCAACTAGAAAGGTTTGCAGATAATTACGAAAAAACTTTTTCTCACAAAATTGAGATTAGAACTTTTTAAACTATAGATCCCAAAAATTTATAAATAATCTTTAAGAAAATAGTCTAAATGTTAAAAGAAAAGAATGATATAAAAGATCATTATGATTCAGAAGGCTTAATCAAAGGTTATGTTAAAAACAGATTCTCAAAACCATTAGGCAGATTTTTACATGAAAGAGAAACTTCTATAGTAAATTCTTATATTAAAAAATACAATGCAGAAAATGTTTTAGATTTGGCTTGTGGACCAGCAAGATTAACTGTGGATATTAATGCAAAAAATGGAACTGCTTTTGACAATGCAAAAAATATGTTAAATGTTGCAAAAAAAAGACTAAAAGGCAAAAACTGGAAATTTATTCAAGGTGATGCATTTAATTTAAAGTTAAAGAATAAATATGATTTAATTTATTCATTCAGATTTTTCAGACATTTTGACAAAGAAGACAGAAAAAAGCTTTTAGCAAATGTACATTCTCACTTAAATGACAATTCAATTTTCATTACAGACATGGCAAACAAAAATTTCATAGATAGATCAATAAAACAAAGTAACGAAAAGATTGATGTTGTAGATTATAAAATAAAAGAAAAAGAATTCATTCAAGAATTAGAGGAAGCTGGTTTTGAAATAATTGAAGTTGACACAGTTATCAATCACTACAATTTGCAAGTAAATGCTTCAAGATTATATTACTTAAACTTAGACCCAATAGCAATGGCATTAATCAGAGAATTCGAAAGATATCCACCAATCACTCCTCAAGAGTTTGTATTCATAGCAAGAAAAAAATGAAAAAAGTTCCATCAATAAAAGAATTAAATAAGTTCGCTTGGAAATTCAAAAACAGAAAAACAGAAACTCATCTTAGAATTTTCTCTCCTTATTTTCTTTGGACTTTACTTCACACTAAAATAACTCCAAACCAATTAACAATGTTTTGGGTTTTACTAGTTTTAATTACATCACCTTTTTTCTTGATCTACAACTTTTCAGTACACATAATCGCAAGTGCAATTATTTTACTTTGTTTACAATTAGACATGGTAGATGGTTCATTAGCTAGATACAAAAAACAATTCAGTAAGAAAGGAGCAATTATAGATTTCATTGGATCATGGTCCATGGCAATTTTACCACAAACTTTCTTAGCTATTTCATATTTTCTAAACACAGGTAAAACTTGGATAATTATAGCTATGAGTTTTTTCCTAATTGGATTTATCATGAAAGAATTAATCCCATTAAAAGAGATGTTCATTTACCAAAAGAAAATTACTGATGATAAACCAAAAAAACAAGGAAAACTACACAATATTTACTCAATATCAAGAAAAATAATGCTTATCGATTATTCAATTGAAATGTTATTTATCTCTATATTAATTGGAATTCCAGAGTACTACATTTTATTCTATGCATTCTCTTACAATATATACTGGATTGCAAAAACAATACATGTATTCCTAAAAAAAGAAGACATATCAAAACAAGTATTTTTAACTTAATTTCTAAAACTTTTAAAACTTTTCACATCTTCTTTATTTATTCCACCAAAAATAAACAAGAACAATAAATAAACAAAACCATAAACTAAAGCAAATAAAATAAGAATATATCTCTCTACATTACCAAAAATCCAAACTAAAGCAAAGAAACTCAAAACTCCAACAATTAAAACTCTAAAATATTGTTTTATCAAATCAAAATCTAAAAGAGATATTCTAAATCTTCTAAACAGAGGCACAAACAACAAAATATTAAACACTAACAAAGACAAAGCAGTTGCTAATGCTGCACCTGTAATCCCATAAATTTGAATAAAAACAATATTCAACACTACACCTATAACTGTAGCAACAAAACTAATTAATAATTTCATTTTGGTCATAGCAAAACTATTATACAATAATCCTAAAACCCCAAAGAAAGTAACAATCATAGTTCCTAACAACAAAATTCTCATTGGCCACAAAGCTCCAACATAATCCATACCAAATAAAAATACAATTAATTCTTCAGTATAGTAAAACATAAACATAAACAGTGGGAAAGTTAAACTTACAAACCAACACAACAATTTCTTATATACTTTTTTAATTTCCTTAAACTTTTTCTCAGCATATAATTTACTAACTACAGGAATAAACAATCCCTTAAACAAATTAATAGGTATAACTAACAAAGCAGCTAAAGGTATAGCAACATTATATACACCTACTAAATCTTCAGTTAAAAAATATCCAATCATCAATGTATCAATCCAAGTCATACAAGTAAACAAAGCCCCCATAAACAACAATGGCCAAGAAAATGTCAACAATTTCTTTCCAAAAGATTTTCCTAAATTTTTATCTTTATACTTTGAAATCAATTTCCAAACAAAAAACATTCCTACAAAAAAACTAACAAAATAACTCAAAACATAAGCCCACATAACTCCAAACAATGAATATCCAAAATATAAAAATGCTACAGCCAACAAAACTTTTACTCCTGGCTCAACAATTTGCCTAACAGTAATATAGTTTTCAATTTTCTTTGTTCCTCTAAACACAGCCATAAACAACTCAGTAATAACCCAGAAAGGTAAAACCAAAGCTAATATTAGTAAGAAACTTCTTAATGTACCATTTGAACTAATCAAACTTGATAAATTACTAGAAAATACAAATAATAACACAGCAAAAATAATACTTGAAACAAAAGCTATCTTCAAACCTGAAAAGATTACATTCTTCATTTCTTTTTTCTTTCCATAAAAGTATCCTAAGTATCTTTCAACACCATGTTCCAAACCTAAAGAAGCAACCATTCCAACAATACTAAACACAGCAATACCTAAACTCAAAACACCATAATCTACTGGACCTAACCATCTTGCAACAATAGTTCTAAATGCAAAATTTAGCAATTTAGAGAAAAACAAACCTATAAACACAAAAAATGCTCCTCTTACAATCCAATCTAGTGAACTTTTAGACATTATCAAAAAGATAAAAAGATTTATTTAAAAAACTTTAGAATCATAAAAATTTTAAATAGATCACAATTTTTAGAGATTTATGGAATACAAAGTTTGTATCTTAGCAGCAGGTAAAGGAACTAGGATGGGAAAATTAGCTGCAACAATGAACAAAGCTATGCTTCCTATAAATAACAAGGGAGTAATATCTTATTTAATAGAAAAATTTCCAAAAGATGTTGAGATTGTAATTGCTGTAGGATATCTCAAAGAAAAACTTATTGAATACATTAAATTTGCACATCCAGATCATAAAATCACTTTTGTTAATATTGAAAAATTTGAAGGTATAGGTTCAGGTCCTGGTTACTCTATGTTAATGTGTAAAAATCACCTTCAATGTCCATTTATTCACTTAGCAGCTGATACTATTGTATTAGAAGAAATACCAAAACCAATTATAAATTGGATGGGAATTTCTAAGATCGATGATGTTGAAAGATTTTGTTCTGTAAAAATGGATGAAAAAAATATTATAATAAGACTTGATGACAAAGTAAAATGTGACAACAAACATGCTTATATTGGAGCTTTAGGAATAAAGGACTATGAAACTTTCTGGAGTGCATTAACAAATAATAAGACTCTAATAAAAGATGAGATTCAAGTTTCAAATGGTTCAAATGCTTTACTTGAAAAAGAACTAAAAGGTGTTGTTTTCACTTGGCTTGACACAGGAACAATCAAAACTTTCAAAGAAACAGAAGAATATTTTGCAAAGAAACAAATTGATGAAACAACAATTGAAAAAAATATAACTTCCTTTTTATTCAAACTAAAAGATAAAAATATTTACTATTTTGAAAATAAAGAAGATTTTGAAAGAGGATTAAAATTTTTACAAGAAAAAGGTTCAACTATCCTCAACACTGGAAACAACATGATTTCTTTTCTTCCCTAAGAATTCTTTATTAAATATCCCATAAACAACAGATCCAAATATATACTTAAACAAAAAGTTAAACAAAAAATAATTAACTGAAACAGCATACGGAACTCCAATAATTCCATACATATAAATTCCAGAAATTTCTTTCAAACCTAGACCTGAAAAAGGAATAGGAAGTAAAGTTATCATTGTTACAACAGCTTGTATCATTGCAACATGCAACAAAGAAACTTCCTGTCCAAAAGTTAAGAATAAAAATACTCCTCCCATAAAAGTAACAATTAAAAGAGATAAGGTTACAAAAAAATTAACTATCAAATATTTTTTCCTATTCCTAAAAGCATACTTAAAACTTGAAGAAAAATTCCTAAAATATTTAGAATATTTCCTTAATACATATTTTTTCACATAAAATCTAAATTTATCCGACCATGCAGCAAATCCAACACAAACAAGTAAAACTAAGGTAAAGATCAAAATATACAAATAGTTATTAGATAAATCAAACAAAAATATTAAACCAAATAAAGCTAATCCACCAAAAAAAACAAAAGTAATCAATTTATCTATTAATTGTACAGACAAAACTTCTCCATAATCAAAATTTTTATGTTTCTTCAATAATATTGGCAAACTCAATTCTCCGGTTCTACTAGGAAAAAATAAAGTTACAGCATTTGTCAATAACAAAAATTTCAACAACATCAAATAAGAAACTTTTTTCTTTATTGCTTTAAACAGAAGTGCAAGATTCAAAGTTGCCATCAACTTTGTTGATAAATAGATTACAACAAAAGGAATCAACCATATTGGATTAAGATTTACAAAAACTTCAATAATACTATCAACACCAACTTTCCAAAAAACTGCAAAAAGTAAACTCAATAAAATAAATACATGCAATATTCTAAGATAAAAATTTTTCATAAGATTTTGTTAAAAAAACTACTTTTAAAGCTTATGGATACTTACTTTGCTTCAACCATAACTTTTTCTGCATCTAAAACATCAATTTCATCTGTCATTCTCAAAAGATTCATATATGATCTATCCAAATCAGGTCTAAATAAAGTTTTAGCACTTGGATCCATATAAGGTAATTTCTTAAGTAAAAATTCCATCAGCTTTTCTTGATAATATACTTACTTCAAAAAGAATCTAGCAACATCAAACATTTTTCTTTTCTTAAATTTCTTAAAAACATTTAAAGTATCCTTAATATCTAAAATTAAATCTTTTTCTTCAATCCAATCTGAATCTTTTAGAAGATATCTATCATTCCAAGAAGAATCTACTAAATCCCACTTCTCCAATTTTTTTGGATGACTATAATGTCCTGATTCCAACAATTCATCATACATTAAACCACCTGGATAAGGTCTATAAATACTTGGTCCATGTAAATACAGATTCGAATTTATTTTATACAATTCTATGATCAACTTAAAAGTTCTCAACATATCGTCTCGAGTTTCACCAGGCATTCCAATAATAAAACTAGCTCTTGGAACAATTCCAGCTTCCCCCATCATTTCAACTGCTTTGATGACACTACTAACTTTAATTCCTTTCCTCATTTTATTTAACATTCTCTGTGAGCCAGATTCAACTCCTAACAAAATTCCACTAGCTCCCAATTTTCTCATTCTCTTCAAAACATCTACAGATAAATAATGATCTCCAAAATATTCTGCTCTACATTGAGAGTTCCAAGTAAAATTCAAATTTCTTTTTTCAATCCCATCTAAAAATTGAAAGAACCTTTCTTTCTTTACAAAAAATAATTCATCTATCAAATAAATATCATTAACTTCATGTTCATTAATAAACCATTCAATTTCATCTAAGACTAATTCTATATCTCTTCCTTGCCATTTCCTTTGCATAGCAGAATTAATACAAAAAGTACAAGAAAAGGGACAGCCATTCCCTGAGAAAACAATTCCTGTTTTAACTTTTTCACCTTTATTAAAATGTAATTTTCTTTCAATTGGCTTAAAATCATGAACTAAACCATAATTCATCCTTGGAATAATAGAAAGATCTGTATGAGCACATTTCTCATTAAACTTCAAATTACCATTTTCTTTATAACCTAAACCCTTAATATCCTTAAATTCTTTTTTTCCTTTCAAAGCTAAAATTAATTCTTCACAAAGTTCAACACCATCTCCTAAACAAATAAAATCTATATCTTTATGTTCTAAAGTTTGTTCAGGATACAAAATCGAATGATAACCTCCAAAAACAATTGTTACTTTAGGCCATTTTTCTTTTACATATTTCAAAACTTTCAATGCTTCTGGAATTTGTGTAGTCATTGCAGAAATACCTACATAAACAGTTTCATCATTAATATATTGATCAAACACACTATAATCATTTGAAGAAAAAATCAAATTAACTTTATAACCTTTAGAATCTAAATAAGTTCCAATTGTTAGTAATCCACAATTAAATTCCTCAGTAGATCCTTTATGTGAAGGATCAATAAACACCACATTTTCCATTTTCCTCCTTTATTTGACCAAACTTATAAAATTATTGGTAAAGTATTAATACCAAAATTTTATAAATAAATCTTATACTTTCTGATTAAAGATGGAAATAGGGATTGACTTAGGTGGAACAAAAATAGCATTTGCTTTAATTGACGAAAATAATAATTTAATTAAAAAAACTATTCTAGAAACTGCAATTCATAAAGGAAAAGATTTTATGATTAACCAAATAAAAGAACAATTAAAAGAGTTCTCAAATGAATTTTCTATATCAGGAATAGGCTTTGCAGTTCCAGGTTTATTCAAAGAAACAACCATTATTGATACACCAAATGTACCAATATTAAATGGAGTTGACTTAAAAAAAGAACTAAACATTAACATTCCTCTAGTTTTAGAAAATGATGGAAATTGTTTCACATTAGCTGAAAACAGAATTGGTGCTGGCAGAAATACACAAAATATGATTGGTTTTACTTTAGGTACTGGAGTTGGTGCAGGAATTATTATTAACAAAAATCTTTACAATGGATCAAACGGAAAAGCTGGAGAGATTAGTAACACAATTTTTGATATAGAATCGGATTCAATTATTTTTGGAGCAAAAAGTGGAACTTGGGATAGTATCCTAAAAGGTAAAAGCATTCTAAATAGACACAATAAAAGAGGAGGCAATCTAGAGAGAACTAGTGAGATTTGGTATACTAATAATGAAATGACAGAAAAAACATTAAAAGAAACTGCAAAAATTTTAGCAATTTTTTGTCATAATGCTATTAGAACATTTGATCCAGATTCAATTGTAATTGGTGGAGGCGCAAGTCATCCAAAACTAATAAATGAAACAAACAAAATTCTAGAAAACTTCAAAATGCAGCCTATAATAAAACCTTCTTCTTTAGGCGACAATGCAGGTCTTTTCGGTGCAGTTTTAGCACTAAGAGAATCTACTATTTCTTCATAAAACTTTTAAAACGAAATCATTGTTGTTGCCAAATGGTAGACACTAACATAAAAGGATTCTTATTTGATCATGACGGAATAGTAATTGACATAGAACAAGCATTAGTTAACATGAACACAGAAATTTTAAAACCATATAATGTAAAATTTGATCCAGACTTAAGAAGACATTTTTCTGGAAAACCTGAAATCCCAGGTTTAGAAGTATTAATTGATGTTCATGGATTAAAAGGAAAAGTAACAGCTCAAGAGCTTTCAAAAGTTAGAATGCCAATGATTCATGCATGGTATGCAGAAGTTGCTTCTCATGTTCCAGGTTTCTTAGAACATTATCAAAAAATAAGAGAAGCATTTCCTAATACACCAGTGGCAGTTGCATCAGGCTCAGATCAATTTTATATTTCAGATAAGATTAGAGGAACAAGTGCATTATTCGATGGAAATATTTGTTTAACTTCAGAACTGGATTTAAGACACAAACCAGAACCAGATGTATTTGTTTATGCTGCAGGAATGTTAAGAGTACCACCAAAGTATTGTGCAGTTTGGGAAGATTCTCCTTTAGGATTAGCTGGTTCAATAACAGCAGGAGTAAGAAAAAATATTGCTTTAACAAGAACTCTTCCAGAAGATGCATTAATTGAAGCAACTCAAAGAGAAATTGGTAGAGAATTAAAAGAAGGAGAAATACTTTTTATTGACGATTACTCCCCAGATAGTACTCAAAAAACTATTGACTATCTTAAATAAATAAAATTTATAAAGAGGATAAAATAGGATCAAAAACATGAAAAAAAATACCCCACCTACACTATGTATTTCTTTAGCAAAATACCCTGGTAAATTTGGTTTTACAGTTCACAATGTTGGATATAATGCTTTAGGATTAAATTTCCATTATCAGCCTTTAGGTTTAGAAGACGAAACAAAACTTCCAGAATTATTACAAACAGTTAGAGCAACTGGCATTAGAGGTTGTAGTGTATCAATGCCATTTAAACCATTAGTAATTCCTTTTTTAGATTTAATTGATCCAAAAGTTTCAACTATTGGTGCAGTAAACACAATTCTAAATGATAATGGCAGACTTATTGGATACAATACAGATTATTCAGGTGCAAAAGATGCTCTTCCAGAAATTAACGGAAAAAAAATTTTAATGCTAGGTGCTGGTGGTGTAGCAAAAGCAATTGGTCTTGCTGTAATTGAAAAAGGTGGAGACTTATACATAAGTAACAGATCAAGAGGAAAAGCTGAACAACTTGCATCAACTTTAGAAGCAAAAGTTATTGATTGGGAAGAAAGAAGAAATGAAAATGGATATTTACTAATTAATGCTACTTCAATAGGTATGAATTCTGATGAAACTCCTTATCCTCAAATGAATCTAAACAATTTTGAAGTTGTTTATGATGTTGTTACTTCACCTATTGAATCAAGAATAATAAGAGAAGCAAAAGAATTAGATTTAACTGTTATTCCTGGTTATGTTATGTGTGTTGGTCAGGCTGCAGCACAATTTAAATTATATACAGGACAAGATGCACCTGTTGAAGAAATGCAAAGAGCAGTAATTAATTTACTGGGAGGAAAATAAATGAAAAACTTTATACTAGATGTAGATGGTGTTATGACCACAGGACAATTTTTATATTCTGAAAAAGGCAAAATTTACAAAATATTTGGACCACATGATTCAGATGGACTAAAATTAATTAAAGACAAAATAAAAATAAAATTTATAACAGCAGACAAGAGAGGTTTTCTCATTACAAAAAAAAGAATCCAAGATGATATGGGTTATGATTTAGAACTAGTTTCAGAAGAAAGCAGATCTGATTACATGAAAAAAAACTTTAATTTAAATGAAACTATATTTATTGGTGACAGTATTCATGATGCTCCAATTTTAAAAGCATGTGCATTTGGAATAGCTCCTCAAAATGCAAGAAGAGAAGCTAAAATGTCAGCAGACTTTGTAACAGAATCTAATTCAGCTGAAGGTGCTGTTTGCGATGCTTGTATTGAAATAAATAAAAGATTTTTTAGTGAAGATAAAAGTTCAATAAAAATAGAACTTATTGATAAAACACCAAGATACACCTTTGAAAAATGGTTATATAACAACAAAAGTGAAACTGAAACTTTCAAATCAAAAAATTTAAGGACAACTTACATTCACAAAGGTCAAGCTATATTAGAGATAAAAAATTCTTTCACTTCAGAAAAAGTTTTACTTAGAGAAGGCCAAGGTTTTATTACAATTCCAAATGAAGAATATCAACTAAAAGAAATTAGCAAAGATTTCTTAGCGTTTTCAACACATTCTGAAGTCCCTCAAGGGTTTTTAATAAAAGAAATTATCGACGACGGACAAACCCAAATAGAAAGACCTTTAACAACATTCAAAATAATAAAGGATCCAAAAAAAGTTAACAAACCTTGGGGTGGAGAACTTTGGATTTCTTGGACAAACCTTCATGTATTAAAACAAATTTGGATGACAGCTGGAAATCAATGTAGTTTACAATACCACTTAAACAAGCTTGAAACAAATTATTTAACAGAAGGTGAAGCAGATGTTATTGATGGAATTGAAATTGATTTAACAAAACCAAGAGAAGAAACCAACAAAGAGGTTTTATCTTTAAATTTAAATGATTACAAAGAAAGAAGAAAACCTGGACAATTTTGGACATCAAGAAAAGGTATTGTTCACAGAGTTATTTCAGTTACAGATTATGTAGCTTACGAAACATCAACTCCAGAACTTGATGATGTTGAAAGGATCAGTGATGATTCTGGAAGACAATCAGGGAGAATTGTTTCTGAACACCTTGGAGGAGGAGTGAATGTATAAAGTTTGTATTTTAGCTGCAGGAAAAAATAACAGAGTAAAATATTCAGAACTAGTTAATAATGCTCTACTTCCAGTTGGCCATAAATCAGCTATATCAAGAATTATTGAAAAATTTCCTAAGGATGTTGAAATAGTAATACCTCTTGGATATAAAGCACAACAAGTAAAAGATTACTTAGCTATAACTCATCCAGACAGATTAATTACTTTTGTAGAAGTAGAAAATTGGGACGGCCCAGGCTCAGGTCCAGGACTTTCTTTATTATCTTGTAAACCACACCTAAATTGTCCATTTATTTTTACTTCATGTGATACATTAGTTGCAGAAGACATTCCCAAACCTACAAGGAATTGGATAGGAGTTGCACCTGTAAAAAACTCACAAAACTTTTGTATTTCAGAAGTTGTTAATGATAGAGTTATAAAATTCTTTGACAAATTTGAAACAGAGATACTATTACAAGTTTGTTTAGACTACAAAACAATCTTAGACAATGCTTTCATTGGAATGGCTGGAGTAAAAAACTACAAAGAATTCTGGGAAGGTTTAGAAGAAAGTAAAAGTGAATTAATAAAAAATGAACTTCAGGTTTCAAATGGGTTAAACACTCTAATTGAACATAAACTAGAAGCAATTCCTTTCACATGGTATAACACAGGAGATCAAAACTCTTATGAAATTACTTGTATTAATTTCAGTAAAAATAAAGTCTTACCAAAATTAAACGAATTCATATATTTTGAAAACAACAAAGTAATAAAATATTTTGCAAATCCAAAATCTGCAAAAGACAGAGTAGATAGAGCAAATTTACTAAAAGGAATTGTTCCTGAGATTACATTAAGTAAACCTCATTTTTATGCATACGAAATGATTGAAGGAAAAATGCTTTCAGAAACTTTTGATCAAGAAAATTTCAAAAATCTTCTAAAAAAACAAAAAGAAACTTTATGGAAAGAGAAAGAATTAACTGACGAACAAAAAATTAAATTCAAAGAAGCATGTAAAAATTTCATTGAAGGAAAGACAAAGAGTAGAATAAAAGATTTTTACTTAAGAACTGGAATTCAAGATGAAGAAGAAACTATAAATGGTGTAAGAGTTCCAACAATGGCTTCTTTATTAGAAAGAATTGATTGGGACAGATTCTGTGAAGGTGTTCCAGTATTATTTCATGGAGATTTCCAACCTGAAAATATTATTATGAAAAACAATGGAGATTCTGTTTTAATTGACTGGAGACACGACTTTGGAGGTATTTTAGAATTTGGAGATATTTACTATGATTTTGCAAAATTAGAACATGCATTAATTATCAATGGAGAAATAATTAGAAGAAACGAATTCTTTGTAAAGAAAAAAGGGAACCAAATAAATTTCAATTATTTAGCCAAAGGAAACCTTCTAAGATTCAGAAAAATCTTTCACAACTTTATTAAAGCCAATAATTACGATCTCTACAAAGTTAAGGTGCTTGGTGCTCTACATTTCCCAAATATTGCACCATTACATCATACACCTTACAACATTTTCCTATACTACTTAGGAAAACTAATGCTTTTTGAACTACTGGAGGAAAAAAATGAAAATCGAAACACTACTAAGACAATATCAAACAGAAACGGCACAATCTTTAATGAGTCTACCTCGTGAAGAAATAGGAAGGGCTTCAGAAACATTAATTCAAACTTATTTTGATAATGGAACTGTTTATGGATGTGCAAATGGTGGTCCAGCTGGAACAATTTCTCATGCTTTAATGGATCTTAGCACACATCCCTTTGTTAGTGAAGATAAAAGTAGACCTTTACCTAAAGGAATTCAAGGACTAAGAACTGTAGATTTAGGCGCAAGTGGTGCAATGTTAACAGGCTTAGCAAATGATCTTGGTTATGATCAAATTTTTGCACAACAATTAAGAAACTATGAAATTGATGAAGGAGATCTAGTTATTGGTTTAACTGGAAGTGGAACTTCTAGAAATGTAATTAATGCTTTTGAAGTTGCAAAAGAATATGGAGCAAAATCAATTGCAATTGTTGGAGCAAGAAAAGATGGTGGAACTGCAAAAGACTTAGCAGATCATTGTATAATCATTCCTGGTGAAGGTTCATTATTCCCTGGCCAAACTGGTGGAAATGATTTTAATTTAACATATGAAGATTTATCATTACATGTTCTTCATGCAATGATTGGAATATTAAAAGGTAAAGTAGCTGATCAATATTTAAGGATATAAAATGAAAGATAAAATTAAAAATTTAGAAGAAAAGAGTTTACATGCAAGGAGATTAATCATAGAATCCCTTTACAAAACTCAATCAGGTCATCCAGGTCCATCTTTATCTGTTACTGATTTAGTAACTAGTTTATTTTTTGAGGAGATGAATTTTGGTGTACCAACAAAAAATGTAATAAGACACTCAAAAACAGGAGAGAGACCAACCTTCGAACCAGCTCCAACTGAAAGAGATATTTTTATTCTTTCAAAAGGTCATGCTGCTCCAGCATTATACGCAGCTTTAGCAGTTGGTGATTTTATTCCTGAAAAAGAACTTGTTGATACTTTAAGAGAAGTTGACAGTAGACTTGAAGGTCATCCAGTTAGAACTGCTTTACCTGAATACATTGACTTTTCAACAGGTTCATTAGGCCAAGGATTAAGTGGAGCTATTGGTTATTCTTTAGCTGCAAAACTTCAAGGTTTAGACAGAAGAACTTATGTAATTATTGGTGATGGTGAAAGTCAAGAAGGTCAAGTTTGGGAAGCTGCTATGTCTGCTTCAACATTCGCAAGAGAAGGTAAACTAGGTCACTTACTTGCAATAACTGATTATAACCAATTTCAAAATGATGGAGCTTCTACAAGATTACTTCCAAGAGAACAACTTCCCAAAATGTGGGAAGCCTTTGGTTGGAATGTAATTGAAGCTGATGGCCATAATTATAGAGACTTATTAGATGCTTACAAAATTGCAAGAGAAGTTACTGACAAACCAACAATGATTATTGCTGACACTGTTAAAGGCAAAGGTGTTTCTTTCATGGAAAACACAATGTCCTGGCACGCAAAAAAAATTGGAGATACAGATTACAAAAAAGCAATGACTGAATTAGGAGGTTATCAATGAAATCAACAAGAGAATCATTTGGTGAATCTTTATTAGATTTAGGTTCAAGATATGAAAATATTTTAGTAGTAAGTGCAGACTTATGTGGTGCTACAAAAACAAAAGCTTTTGGCAAACAATATCCAGAAAGATTTTTTGAATGTGGAATTGCAGAATCAAATGCTGTTAGTATTGCATCTGGTTTAGCTCTTTCAGGTTACAGACCTTTCTTCAGTACTTTTGGTGCATTCATGGAAGTTGCAACAAACCAAATAGCAAATTCAATTTGTTATAACAGAGCTCCAGTAGTTTTAGTTGGAACTCATGCAGGTTTAGCAATTGGTAAAGACGGTGCAACTCAAATGGGTACAAGAGATTTAGCAATTATGCGAGCAATGCAAGGTTTAGAAATATACCAACCTGCTGATGAAATAGAAACAAAAGCAATTATGGAACATCTTGCTACAAGCAATAGCCCAGCTTACTTAAGATTATGTAGACAACCAATGTTAGAAGTAAATAAAGAGAATTATAGATTTATTCCAGGTAGAACAGTAACTCTTAGACAAGGTAACGATATTGCAGTATATGCACAGGGAGGAACAATTGCTACTGCATTAGAAGCTGCTAAAGAACTTGAAGAAAAACATAAGATTTCAACAAAAGTAATCAATGTACCTTCTATACATCCTTTTGATGGTGCTTCAGTTGGTAAAGTTGCAAGAGAATATGACCAAATAGTAACTATAGAGGATCACAGAGTTATTGGTGGACTTGGTGATATGGTTGCTTCAGCAATTGTTGAGAATGATGGAAGAGCTGCTTTAACAAAGATTGGTTTACCAAAAGATTTCTTTGGTGAGAGTGGAAATCCAAACGACTTATACAAAAAGTATGGACTTGACAAAGACAACCTTGTTGATACAGTATTAAAAGTTTTAGAAGCTTGATCTTCCAAAAACTTATTAATACATTTTTAATTTTTCTTTACAATGAAAATAGGAATTGCTATCAGTTTATATGACAAATTTGAAGAATTAGCTATTTTAATAGATATTATTAGAAAGAATTGGAAAGGTGACTATATTATTTCTGTTTGTAGTAACCATCCAAGTCCTAAACCACATATAAAAAATTTAGACATTGATGTTTTCACAAGAGGCGATGATATTAATGTTACAAAAGATATGCCTTGGATGCGAAACAGTATTAACATGAGATGCAGAGTTGCTGACTGTATAAAAAAATCTTGTACTGGTGCAATAAAAGCAGGAGCAGATTATGTTATGCACTTACACACTGATGCCTGGCCATTAAAAGAAGATCAAGTTTTGAAAATTATTAAAGAAATGAAAAAAAACAAAAAAGAATTTGCTATGCGAGGTTTAGGATTTTCTAGGTACAGACATGATTGTCCAACTGGCCACTTTGATGATATGTTTTTCATTATTAACTCTAAAGCTGCAAAGAAAAAAAGATTCTTTGATTTCAATGTTTTAGCATTTTTACCACACAGATTATCTATTCATGGAGTTATGTCTTTAATCATTATAGGTCGTTTAGGCCTAGAAAATATTTACCATTACGATAACCATATAGGTCACATTTTCTGGGATGGTAAAAAACATCCTGGAGAATTAGAAAGAGGCAGACCTTCGATGTACGATCCTGTAAGAGGCATGTTACATGTTGATACACCTACATTCCCAAAAAACTATGGAAAAGCAGTCCAAGCAATGTACTTATATGAAAATGGAATTACAAAAGGTAAAACAATAAAAAAATTCTTAAAAGAAAATTTAATGGACAAACAAAAATTAATAAGAAATTTAGAAAGATATGAAAAAAGATTAGATTCAAAATTAAGATTAAGAGGTTTCCCAATTTTAGAATGGGGAAGATTTGGAAGAACTTTCACAAAGAAAGAAAAATATCTAAATGCTCCTTTTGAGAAAAAATTAAACTATTGGTTTGGCACAATATCTAGAGAAATTTGGGATAAAACAATAAAAAAATGGATGGGTGTTGATCTAACTCCAGATTATTCCTTCTGGCCTGAAGATATGGAAGTAATTTTAGCAAAAGCAACATTTGAAGAAGACTATCCAGACAAATCTACATTATGGTTCAAAGACAAAAAAAAGAATAAATTAAGAATAAAATCTTTACCTAAATTTTACAAGAAATTCTATAAATATAATTACAAAGGAATGTGAAAACAAAAGGTTTATATACTATAGTCACTTATATAGTCATTATGGCGACAACAACTATTCAAATTAGTCAGGAATTACTTACAAAGTTAAAAGAAAGAAAGCTTTATGACAAAGAATCATACGAAGAAATAATTTGGGATGCTCTTGAAGATTCAATGGAATTATCAAAAGAGACAAAAAAAAGAATCAAACTAGCTGAAGCTGATATAAAAGCTGGAAGAATTTATTCTCTTGACGAAGTTAAAAAGGAGATTGATCTCTAATGTTTGAATTATTCTTTACAAATGAAGCTAAAAAATTTCTTAAAAAGCTCAATAAAGAAGAAAAAATTAGAATAATCTCAGTTTTGGAAAGATCAAGAGTTAGGCCTCATGCTCATGTAAAAAAATTAATTTCTTCTCCTTATTTTAGATTAAGAATAGGAAAATATAGAGCTATACTTGACATTAACAATGGTAAGTTAACGATAATTGTAATTGAAATTGGACATAGAAAAAATATATACAAATAAAAAAATTAATAATTTCTTCCTTCAATTAATTGTTTTTTAACTGAAGAAACATCCATAAATTGACCATAAACTTTATCTCCTCCAACATGCTTAATGTATAAAGCCATTGCTCCAAACATCCCATGTTTTAAAGTTTCATCAGTTTTTTTCAATAAACTAACTAACTCTTCGGGATCAGCAGGTATTAAACCTAAATGTTGATTCTCCCAAGCATCTCTTGCATACATTCCAGGATTTTCTTTTGCTTTTCTATCTAAAGTTCTTCTAGCAAAAGATTCTACTTCAGATTCATCAGCACTGGACTCAAAAGCTCCTTCAGCTCTTGCATTCATATACAATAACATTGATCTCAAATGCCTCTTCTAAACTTCTTCAAAAGGAATATTCAATTGTCCTAGATACATAAAAATATTTGAAGGTGCTGTACTTCCAGGTTCTTGTCTATAAATTCCTAAAGGTCTAATAAAATCCCATTCATGTTCTTGAATTACTCCTTCTTCATATCCTTCTTTAATAGTTGCTTCTAAAGCTAAATCTCGACCATCAGAAATTTGATTATATTCAACACTACCTACAGGCAAAGCTATCACTTCTCCAACACTTTCTGATCCACCCCTAGTACCAACAATAATATTATTTCCATCTGGAGTTAAAGCAAAACAATATTGTCCAGTCTCCATCCAAGAAAAATCTTCTAAAGCACCTCTTCTATGAGCTTGTACCGAAAAAGAATCTATTTTCTGTCCTGGAACTCTCAATAATCTTCCTGAAGGAATCATTCTTTTGTCTAAATTATAAGGTGTTGCTACAGAAACTTCTCTCCACTCATTCTTTGTCCCTCTATTAATATAAATTGCATCTCCAAATTGTTCTCTTAACATATCCCAATTAGGTTCTTCTCCTTCAAAAGCTTGTGGAACACCAGTTGCTTTAGCCAAAGGAAAATTATCTTTTAACAAAAAACCAATCTGAGGTATATCCTCAAAATATTTTAATAATGTGCTTACCATAATTAAAAAAATAAATAAATCCTATATAAGCCTTATGTAAATATTCTCTAAATAACATATAAGAACTCCATAAAACTTAAAAAGCAAATAGAATAGATTTCTCTCGTGAACGAGATTAAAGAGGCTATAATTCTAGCTGCAGGATCTAGCCGAAGAATGGGATTGCTTTGTGAGGGAAAACACAAGTCTTTATTGAAATACAAAGATCAAACTATCTTATCTAGAGTTATCAATCAATTAAAAAAAGCTAATATTGAAAAAATTATAATTGTTGTGGGCTTTGCAAAAGATAAAATTATTGAAGAAACAAAAAATATAGCAGATATTGAAATACAAATTGTAGAAAATCCTAGATATTTTGAAGATACTAACATTTATTCTATGAAACTTGCTTTAGATCATATAGAAAATCCTTTTATTATTGTTGAAGCTGATATGATTGCTGAAGATTCATTATTACAATATTTAGCTGGTTCTGACTTTGAAGGGAAATCAACTTGGCTTACAAAAGGAAAATTTAATGATACTCAATATGGTGGTATTTTAAGATCAGATGAGTTAGGTAACATAAATGATATTAGAATAGTTCCAGAATACAGAGAAGAATACAAAAACCATACAAAACTAACAGGTTTAATGAGAGTGGGTCCAAATGAAATTGACTTATTCAAAAAACTTGTTAACATTTATGCAGAAAAAACTTTCAAACAATATTTCTTAATACCATGGATTGAAAACTTAAATCACTTACCATGTATTGAAGGAAATGCTAGCCAATATAAATTTTCAACTTTCAATTCTCCAGAGGATTACTACAAAGCTGTAGAGTTAGAATTTGATGAAGAACAACCAAAAGAAAAAGAAATTAATTTCATAGAAACTGAAAAACTTAAACATATAGAAAATTTTGATGAAGAAAGAGTTAATATTTTAGTAGAAAAAATTGAAAAAGATGGTGCATGGTTAAAACCAATTTATATTGAAAAAAATCACAACTTAGTTCTTGACGGCCAACATAGATTACAAGCTGCAATAAGAATGGGGATTAAAAAAATACCTACACAAGGTTTTAATTATGAAGATGTAAAAGTTTGGACTTTAAGAAAAGAAGAATATGTTGATATTCCTACAGTAATAGCAAGGGCAAACCAAGGAGACATATATCCTTACAAAACTGTCAAACACAATTTTCCCAGAGTAATTAGTGAATGTTATATTCCATTAGAAAACTTAAAAGGAGAGATTCTAATAGAAAAGGAAAATAAATCTAAAAGATTAATTATCCTAGCTGCAGGCCAAGGTTTCAAAGTTCATGGTTTAAACAAACTTTTCATAAAAGATCCGAAAAATCAAGAAACTTTAATAGAAAAATATTCTAGGCTTTTCAAAGATTATGAAATCACAGTAGTTTTAGGCCACAAAGCTTTACATGTTATGCAAGAATATCCTCATTTAAATTATGTTTACAATGACCAATGGAGAATCACAGGAAATAGCTATAGTTTAAGTTTAGCTTTAGATGACCGACCTACAATAGTCACATCATCAGACTTAATTTTCGACGAAGAAATGTTAAATTTAATAGAATCTTCACCAGATAACTCAGTATTTGTATTTCAATCAGAAAACAAAGGTTATAACACAGTAAGATGTAAATCTGAAGAAGGAATAATAAAAGATATGTTTTTTGGAGAAGATTTTTCAAATGAACCTGAAACAACAGGAATATTCAAAATTTCAAATCCAGATATTTTAAGAGAATGGAAAAAAAGATGTTTAAACAACAAAAATGTTTTTGCTGGAATCAATTTACCTTTAGAAAATTTTGAAATAAACATTATTGACATAAAAGATATATTCTTCCATGAGATAAATACCCCTTTAGATTACATTAATTTAATTGAGAAAACAAAAAATGGATCTTAGAACAATAACAATTGGGATTCCTATTGACATAGAATCTGATACTTTATTACATCTAGAATCAAAACTAAAAAATTTTCTTGAAGAAACAACAATAGCTTTAGCTATGGAAAACATCAATGTTAGAACATTTAGAATAAACTTAACTCCAATCACAAACAAAAATTCAGATTTAAATTCACAAAAAATAATAGGAAAAATAGAAACTTTTTCAAGCTTTGCAGACAGATTAAACATTAGATGGATAAACATACCTTTTGATTTAACCGAGAATCCAAAAGAATTATCCAAATTAGCCTTAACAATCTTAAAAAGATACTCAAAAACTTTTTCAAATTTAATTGTTGCAAAAAACAAAAACATTTCTTACAATTCAATACCTATTGCAAGTAAATTCATCAAAGACGTATCAAAATTAGATAACTCTGGTTATAATAATTTCAGAGTAGGTATTTCTTGTAACATAAAAGCAAACACACCTTTCTTTCCATACACATACAGTTCAGAAGAACTAGGTATTTCAGCAGGTTTAGAACTTCCAAAAGAGTTCATACAAATAATCAACTCTTCTGAAAACAAAGATTTAATTTCATTAAGGGAAGAAATAATAACAAAAATATCTCCAAAAATAAATCAAATAAATAAAATGTTAACAGTTTTAACAAATAAACATTTTATTAAATATCATGGAATAGATTTTTCTCTTGCACCTTATCCAGAGAAAGGTAGTAGTGTAGCAGAATTAATAGAACTCTTAGGTTTAGAACAACTTGGTAGCAATGGAACTTTATTCTTAACTTCCTATTTAACTGACATCTTAAAAGAAATTCAGAAAAGAAATAACATCCCAACTACAGGATTCAATGGAGTTATGTTTTCTTTATTAGAAGATGAACAATTAGGTTTAAGAAATAACAACAAATTATTTTCAATTGACTCATTAATATCATACTCAGCTGTTTGCGGATGTGGTCTAGACATGGTTCCTTTACCTGGTGACATTTTTGAAGAAGAGCTAAACTCTATTATCTTAGATATAGCATCTTTATCATCAACATTAGACAAACCATTAGGCATTCGAGTATTACCTATCCCAACAAAGCAAGAAAACGAATTCACAACCTTTAACATGGATTTCTTATTTAATACAAGAATCAAAAAACCTAAAAATTTAAGTTTATCAAACAAATTATTAACAAATACAAAATTATCATACTTAAAATGGCAATCAACTTAAAGGAAGTAAAAGACTTTTGGGAAAAGAGAGCAGAACAACATAGTGACAACAAAGGCATTACTAATCTTGAAGATGATAATAGGTTAAGAAAATTAAAAACAGACTTAGAAGAAAAAAGAGTTGACGAATTTCTTCCAAATTTACATAATAAAACCATTCTAGATTTAGCTGGTGGCTATGGTAGATGGGCATTCAGATTTGCAAAAAAAGCTAAAGAAGTTCATATAGTAGATTATTGTTTCGATTTAATTGCTTTAGGGAAAAAGAAATGTAAAGAACAAGGAATAAACAACATAAAATATTTCCAAGCTTCAGCTCAAGAATATGATAGTCAAACAAAATATGACATAATTTTTATCTCAAGACTTTTAATTTACTTAAATGATACTGATTTAATAAAATTAGGAGAAAAGATTAGACAATATTCACATGAGAATACAAAAATAATTTTAAGAGATGGAACAGGTATCAAAGGCAGATATGAGATTAATAGAAGATTTTCAGAAGCTCTACAAACTTATTACAGTGCAACTTACAGAACTCCAGAACAATACATAAATTTCTTCAAGAGTATAGGTTTTGATATCATAAAACATAACAACATGTTTGAAGAGGGTTGTGAATTAAACAAATTCCCTGAAACAAGATTAAGAATTTACAAATTCAATAAACAAACTACAAAAACAAAAAAGAAAAAACTTTCATTAAAAGAAATTAGAGAAGGCAAACATATCAAAGAAGGACTTTACACAGATATTTTAAGAATTCCTCATGTTACACTTACATACTTCATTGTTCATGCAATAAAAGATACAAAAATTACACCAAACCAAGTAACTTTTTTTAGCATGTTATTACTTATAGTAGCATCATATTTCTACTCAACAGGAATTTATGTTTATGTTTTAATAGCTTCTTTACTTTACTATTTATCATTCGTTTTCGACACTGTAGATGGAAATTTAGCAAGACAAAAAGACATGTGTTCTCCATTAGGTGGTTGGTACGATAAAATAGCTGATAGGATAATGAACCCTATTTTATTCTTTGCAATAGCCTGGGGTATTTACTTAAATAATCCTTCAGTATATGTTTGGATTTGGACATTCACAGCTTTTGCAGTATTAGAATTCTCTGTAATAGTTCAATATAACTTTAGAGTAATGTTTAACTTCGGAATGGATGAAGTAAAAAAAGAGAGAAAGAAAAGAGGATGGCTAAAAGAATTTATGTTAAACGATTTTTTCTTATGTCACAGTATAATTCTTTTTAGCATTTTTGGTATTTTAGAATATTACATGATTTTCTTCACATTATATGGAGGATTATTTGACATTGCTATGGTTAGTGTAATGACTTACAAAGCCAAAAAACATCTAAAAAATGAAAACAGACCTTAATACTATAATAATAAAAAATGCAGATTATTTTCTTAAAAGTAAAACCAAATCAGGTCACAATGGTCCTTACAAAGATCCCGAAACAATGGTTAGAACTCATGCACACCTTTCTATTTTATTCTTCAAAGCTTATAAAATTACAAAAAAGATAAAATACAAAAAAGCTGCTATAAAACACATAAATTTTCTTTTCTTAAAAGAAGCTAGACCACACAATTATACTTTTTATTATAGAAACAAAAAAGGTAAAGACAAATGTAATGGTTTAATTGGACAAGCCTGGTCAATAGAAGCTTTAATGATTGCTTATGAAAACACTAAAGAGATAAAATATAAAAACTTAGCAAAACAGACTTTCCACTACATAAACTACCACAATTTTCTATCCTATTGGAAAAAAAGAGAAATAAATGGAAGAGAATTATTCCTAGATTTAACATTTAATCACCAACTTTGGTTTGCTGCTTGTTCTTCTTTAATTTCTAATTCCAAAAAAGACAGTATTGGAAAAGAGGTTAACAAATTCATGGACGAGCTTGAAAATAACTTACATATTCACAAAAATGGATTAATAAGACATTTCATTTATCCTCAAATAATTACTCCATTAAATTTTTTAAAGAACAAAACTTCAAAAAGATATCTTTACAAAAAAGAAGCTGCTTACCATGCATTCAATCTTTATGCTCTAGCAATGTTAAAACAAAAATTTCCTTCCCATTCATTTTGGAGATCAAAAAAATTCAAAAAGCTAACTCAATATGCTTTAAGTAAAGAACACTTAAAAATCGCAGAAAAAAGCAAGTATGGTTTTGCTTACAATCCTTCAGGAATTGAAACTGCATTTTTTATTTACACATTCAAAGAACACTTCAATAAACCATCAAAGATGTTTAAAACAGCATTAGAAAAACAATTCAGAAGAAACTTAAATTCAAAAACCAAATTATTAACTGAAAGAACATCAGATCCAAATACATTATCCTTGAGAATCTACGAAGTAACAAGACTTCCTAACTTAAAACTAGATTTCTAAATTTCTCAGCTTCTTTTTTCCTAGAAAAATTATCAACAGCTAAAGTATGTAAATTAGAAAATTTACTCAATTCACCTCGATTTATTACAAAGTTCTTCATTAATACTTGAAAATCTTCTTGACTTCTCAAAACAAATCCTAAATTATTTTCTTTAACAAACTTAGACATAATACCAACATCATTTATTAATGTAGGAATATTCATTGCACAAAACTCATAAACAGATACAGGAATTGATTCATTAATTTCAGCATCTCTAAATATAAAACCTAGATCCATTGAAGATAAAATTCTAGGCATATCTTCATGTTTTACAAATCCATGATCAACATAATCAACATCTCTTTCCTTGAATTTTTTCAAAATTTTTCCTTTACATCTACCATTCCCAACTAAATTCAAAGTTACATTAAATTTGGGGACTACATTTAGAATCCAATGAAATCTATCTTTTTCAGAATAATTACCAACATAAATTAATTGTAAATTTGATTTTTTCATTTTATTTTTAGGCCTAAACAAGTCTACATCTACCCCATTAGAAACAACATAAACATTATCTAACCCTGAAAGAGAATTTTTAATACCTCTATTTGCCACAGTAATCAAATCTGCTAATTTAAAACTTACATTCAAAAATCCTCTCACAAAATAATTTTTTACAAAAGCACCCAAACCTTCTGCCACTACCCTTGGAAAAAAATGTTTAAAATAAGAATCATATCTCAAAAATTCAAACGAATCTCTAATATCCAAAACAGTCTTCTTACTCAACAATTTAATTAAAGGAAAACTCAACAAAACTTCATATTTAGGAATAGAAACAACAACAAGATCATACCTTTTTATTAAAGTTAAATAAACAGCTTTTACATTCATTTTTATTAAAAACCAAATAAATGAAAACAACTTACTTTCTGAAGGCCTATGTATTATATACCATCCTCTCTTGTAAACCTTTTCGCTTGAACCACCAAGAACTTCAACTTTACAATCTTTAAATTTTTTAATAAAAGAATTAATCCTTACTGCAGGAGCTCCTTTCATAGGATAAAAATCTTCTAAAATAAACAAAACTTTTTTCATTTTAACTCATACAAAATAAAGTCTCCTTCTTTCTTTATAATATCATAACCTAAGTTTTCATCCATAGAAACTAAATAATCAAATCCTTCAATATTATATGGACTTCCAACTCTAATTTCTTCATTAACCCAAAACCCAAACAATGACCATTCATTCCTTACATTAAACAATTCTTCATTCAAAGTATACTTAGTCAATTTATCTGAGACAAATCTTTCATCCAACAAAACATTTCCTTCCACATTTTCATTGAACCAATGACCTAACTCTGCTTGATCAGAATCTCCCCAATAATGTGCAGCATTAAATGAAATCAAACAGAAACTAACTACTGTAGTAAGAACAATAAACCCAGCACCTAAATAAAACACTAAATTCTTATTTTTTCTAAACAATAAAAGAGTATACGGAATAATAAATAATATACAAGCAATAATAATGAAAGGCAACCAAGTAAACTCTAAAAAGATTGAACCATAAAATAACCATTCTAAAAATAAATCTAACACACCCAACAAAGATAATGCCATATTATTGAAAGGAAATAAAGCTGCAATTGTCAGCTGTGTACCTAACAACAAAATCAATGAACTAAATCCAATTGCAAATTTAATAAATTTCTCTTTAAACTCAAATTTTTCAAAAGAAATATACCCTACTAACAAAACTAAGGACAAAGTCATATCAAAATATCGACCTATAGGTCTATTTGAAAACAAAGGAAAGAAAGGTGAATTATACAATAAATCACTTCCATTTGCTTGATTTGCAATAACTAAAACATTGACAATAAAACTAATTCCTGTAATCATATACAATAATTTAAAATCCTTATCTTTAACTTTCAATCCAAGCAAGAAATAAAATCCAAAAATAAATCCTGTAGCAATCAATGCATAAGCAAAGTATAAAGCAATCCAATTAAAAAATCCTAAAGGATTTGTCATAAAGTTACCCATAAAAGCTAATGGACCACCATAACCTCCAGTCACTGCCATTGCTGACCCTCCATAAGTTCCAACATTTCTAAAAAAGATTGGGATCACACAGAGCAAAGCAAAGCCATAATGCCAAATTAGGTTCACAAATTTAGTCCTTCTAAATAACCAAACCACAAAAACTACTGGAATCAGAACTAAAGCTAAAACTCTAACCCAATAAGCTAAAGCTAAAACTATTCCAGAGATTAAAAACAACCATTTATTATCTGTTTTAAAAGCAAAATAAACTAAAAATACAAATAACATAAACAAAGGATAGAATAAATTCTCTGACATTAAATATGCAAATACATTAAAATTTGCTACAAATATTGAAACTAAAAATGCTCCGACAAAAGCTTTCCTTGATTCTAAAAATTCTCTTGCTAAATAATAAACTGGAAAAATAATAGCTGATGAAAGAAATGCATTAACTACTTTCATTACAAAGTATACAACTTCCATGTTTGAAAATAGATATCCTATTGATAAAAACAAAGGATACAAAGGAAGATACTTATGAGCTAAAACATCTCCATGATACAAGCTAGAACTATATTCAAAGAGATTTCTAGCTATTTTTGAATAAAGATACTCATCACCTAAGGCACTCGGAGAACTAATAAAAAACCCTAATACAACCTTCCCCAAAACAAATGCTAAATATAATAAGATAAGTTTCTTTAATTCCTTATTTAAAGACATAAAATAAATCCAATTTCATCATTTTAAAAGCTTTATGATACTAGAATAGATTATATTTGAAGGATATTTAGAGATTAAAAAACCAGAAGACTTAATCTAAATTATATTTTCTACCATATTCCTTCCAAGCTAACTCTCTACATTCTCGATCTGAAAATTTATTCTTAGACTTCCCTTTACCAAAATATTTTTCTAAATTTCTAATAGCTTCTTCTTTACCTAATGCTCCAAGTTTATTCCTAATAGCATCTCTAATAAATTCAGTCCTTGTAGAATATCTATGTCTCTTCATTGCTCTATCAATATCTTTTATTAATTTAGTTTCCATTTTCAAACTTATTGTTTCCATAATACAAAGTAATACTAAGTAATATATAAATCTATTTATAAAAAATCTGAAAATTTTTCAAAAAAGAAATAAATTAAAACCAATTTTTATAAAAAATTCTTTCCCAAAGTTGGATCAGGATACATTTCTCTCATTTCCTTTGCTTTTGAACTTCTAAAACTTGGAATACAACAAGGCCAACTAAACACAAAAGAACTGTCCTCTTCTTCAACAACTTGCAACCTTGACTCTTCCAATTCTCTTGCAATCAGAGGTAGATCTACTCTTGCAATATAAAGTCGCAAATGATCATCCTCTTCATTAACTTGTTTCAAAAATCTACCACCCATTCTTACAACTGTATAAAAAAGTCCTATTGGCCCTCCTTCATTTGGATCAACAAAAATTACATTACTTTCTTCCTTTCTTCTTCTCTCTACCTCTTCTTCACTTACTATTGATTTATATTCTTCAGAGACCAATATTTTGTCTCCATCTTCAACTAAAACTCCACTTTGTAACATTAACTCACCTACTGTTGGTGCAGCTCTACTTCCATCACCATTCCAAATAGGAGCTCTATATAGTAAATCTGCAGAATCATAGTCAAATTCATAACCATCTCCATGGTCAGCATATTTCATACCTTCCACTTGAACTATTCTAACCATAATATCATAATTTCTCAAACAATGATCTCTATATCCAGGATTAGAAATATCAAACTTAGCTTCCAAACCTTCTTGTTTAACACTAACATTAAAATCATCCCCTATAGAATGTATATCTATAGTCCCAACAGTTATAATCCCAACAGCAGGAACCAAACCTACTAAATATTTCATATTCATAAATACCTTAATAATAAACCTATATTTAATATTTTCGCAGTTTAACAATTCTTATAAATCAAAATAAAATTTCTTTTCTAATGCAACAAGCTATTGAATTATTACCTAGACAAAAATTAGAAGAAAAATTGAATAAAAGAGAGATTAGAAGATTTCGAAGAACATTTGATGATTTTTTTGAATTATATCCTACAGGTACAATTGGAGAATACCAAATTACAGATACTTTAGGTATAGGTAGACAAGGATTAGTTTTTGAATTAAAAGATAATAATGAAAATGAATATGTTGCAAAACTTGTTGCTGGTAATTTAGCAGATGCAGACTATGATTCCTTACTCAATGCAATAAGAAGAGGATTAAATAACTCAAGAATCATAGATAATCCTCACTTCCCAAAACTATTAGAAGTAATCGAACATGAAGATTTTTTCTTAGCTATTAGAGAAAAAGCACAAGGAAAAAGCTTAGCTGAAATGGTTGAAGAAAAAGGAAGACTTACAGCAAAAGAATTAGCTCCTATCTTACTTAGCACTTCCGAAGGATTAGAATATTTACATTCTCAAGACATTGTTCATAGAGATATAAAGCCTGAACATTTAATTGTAGATGATATTGGATTCGTTAGAATCATTGACATGGACACTTCAAAAGAAAAAGGTGGAGAAGGAACTTCTTATACTTCTGTAGGTTCTATAACTACCAGACACCCTCTTCAAGAAATTGGAGAGAGTAATACAAAATGTGATTTATATGCTCTTGGTTGTTCAGCAGCTTTTGCTTTAGAAGGAGAACTAAAAAGAGAAATTTTAATGAGCAGAATCACAGGAGTGAGTCCATATAAACTTCCTGAAAGAATCCCAGAAGGATTAAAAAACATTGTTGATAAATTATTGCTTGTAGACTTAACAAAAAATTATCAAACAGTAAGAGAAGTAAAATCAGATTTAGAATCTTATGTAGAAACAATAATACCAAAACACAAATCCAAAAAACTGACATTAACAACAACTGACATTTCTCAAATACTTTCTGAACAAACAAGTATAATTGAAGCAGCAGAAAGAAAAACAAAAGAATTCCCTCACTTACCTGTAATATCTGGAGCTTTAATTGGAGGTGTTGTAGCTGCTAGTACAATGCCATATTTATTAGGTTCCATTCCTGGAATGTTATTAACAGCTGGAGCATGTCTAACATCTGGAATCATAACTAGTATCCCTATCATTAATCATAGAAAAAGAAATTTACAATATGAACAAGAAATGTTATCTTTTCTTGAAGAAGAAGATCCAACTCTTAAAGATATTAAATTTAAAATATTAGATTTACAATATCCACTTTTCCAATTATCTTCTACAAAAAGAATAATTTTAAAATCTCAAAATCCATTCCTAAGATGGCCACTAATTGGTGCAAAAGAACATGAAAGAAGAAAAAAAGAAATTGGAAGGCTAGAAAGAAAATTATTTATTCTTGATCCTAATCATGAAAGAAGAACTGCTTTTAAACCTCCATCCTTAAAAAACGATGAATATAGAACTCAATTAGAAACAACAATTTTTAAACAAGAAAAAGAACTTGAAACTGAAAATTGCACCTTAAGATATAGTAATGAAGCTGCTTCAATAATATTCAGATGGAGAGCAAGATTAAACCAAGATGAAGAACTAAAAGGTTATTTCCATCATCCTCTTCATTCTCTATACCATCAAGCTGGTTTCGTTTACTTCAAAAATGAAATTTTACAATCAGAAGTAAGTATTAACCATAGCTCAGGAACTTACACAGTTGATGGAAAAATCAATCCACAAGAACAACAAAGATTAAGAGTTTTATATTCCCAAGCCTATGACATTTTAGACAAAGCTTATCCAAAATTTTTCCCATTATTACTAACAAAGGTTCAAGGATAACTCCACTACATTTATATACAAAACCTTTTTCAAAAAACCTAATGAAACTAGATTTATACTTTGGTAGACATACAAAAGAAATTTTTGGTATGAACAGATGTAAGTTAGAATTGCTAAAAGGTCTTCCTAAGAATATTAACAAAAGAATAATTTCTTACAAACCAAAAAATAGAATCCTTAATTTCCTTGATTTCCTAACAGATGCACCTTTATCCACAATAAAAAAAAGAAGGAAAAACTCTATTTCATACATACTTTCACAAGCTGACGCACATATCTTAAACTTCTTTAAATTCAAAAAATCCCTTGTTTTATGTTATGATATTATACCTTTAGTACTTCCTTATGGAACAAAGTTTCAAAAAATAAAAGCAAAGTTTGCCTACAGAGGAATGTGCAAAGCAGATCATATAATTGCAATCTCACAATTCACAAAAGATGAAATTGTAAAACATTTAAAATATCCAAAAGAAAAAATCACAGTTGCTCATATTGGTGTTGACCATAATATCTACAAACCAATAAAAGATCTAAAAAAGATAAGAGAAAAATACAATCTTCCTAAAGAAAATAATTATTTAATCTATGTTGGAAATGAAGAACCAAGAATGAATCTATTAACTTTACTAAAGGCATTCAAACTTGCACAAAGAGAAATACCAAATTTAAAATTAATCAAAGTAGGAAAGTCAAACTACCCCGAAATGAGAAAAAAATTAAATAGAATAATTAAAAAACTAAACCTCCAAAAAGACATTATTTTCACTAATTATGTCCCCGAACAAGATTTATCCTATCTTTATAACATTGCAGACATTTCTATTTACTTATGTTCTTATGCAGGTTTCGGATTACCTCCTTTAGAATCAATGGCATGTGGAACTCCAACAATTACTTCAAACAAATCTTCTCTACCAGAAGTAATTGGCAATGGAGGAATAACTATCGACGAGAAAGACTTTAAAAAACTTTCAAAAGAAATAACTAAAATAATAAAAGACAAAAAATATTCCAAAGAACTTTCAAAAAAAGGAATTAAACAATCCAAAAAATTCACTTGGAAAAATTTTGTAAACAAAAACTTAGAGATCATTTCCGAGCTTTCAAATAAATAGTATAACCAAACCTTGGAAAGATCTTCGCCATTTCATACATTCTCAATCTATTCAACATAATAACATCACTTGACATATGCACAACTCTCAAACCATTCCTTCTCAACAATTTCTTCAAACTATCAAAAGTAAAATACCTAATATGTCCAATTGCTCTCTCATCACCACTGGACTCAATTCCTAAATCAATTCCAGGGTTCAAACCTAAAAATAATTTCAACCTTCTATTCAGAGCTGCAATATTTGGAGTTGTAATAATTAAGTATCCACCTTTCTTCAAAACTCTATAAATTTCTCTAATAGCATGATCTGTGTTAAACAAATGTTCAACAACTTCACTAAAAACAACAACATCAAAAAAATCATCTTTGTAAGGCATCTTCCCTTCTTCTACATTATGTACTTTTGCCTTAATTCCTAATTTCTTACAGAAATCAACAGATTCTTTTGCTACATCTATCCCATAAACTTCATTCCTATTTGCTAACAAACCTTTTGAGATATTTCCTAAAGAACAACCTAAATCTAAAACTCTTTTATTCCTTCCAACCATACGAACAACTTTCTTTCTTCTAAACTTTATCTCAGGAAGATCATATAAACTTTTATCAAAATCCTTTCCATATGTTTTCCCATAAAAATCTTCACTACTCATTCTAAAAAAGAAATAAAATACTCTTTAAAAAACTTACTCACTTCCTCATCTTTATTTTCTTAATAAAATCCTTCATTTGCAAAAGAATTTCTCTAGCCTCATCATTATCCAACTCTTTCCCATAATAATTTATAGAATTCCTTATTTTCCTAAAATCATCAAATTTATCTCCTAAACGAGATTCATTCAAAACTTCTTTCAAAAAGGAGACATAACATTCATGATTATATATTTTAAAATTTTCCTTCAAAGCTAAATATTCCAAAATCATCCTTAATGCATCATAAAGTAGACTTATTTTTGATTCCAAAAACTCTTCAGGTAAAATATCAGAAGCTTTTTCTTTATTTTTTGCAACTTTCAAAAGAGATTTCATTCTATTTAAATCCACATTTACTTCCTTAACTAATCCTCTCTTTTTACAATTTTCAAGGTCCATCTACCAACTCCCAGAAACAATAAATCCATTTAAAATATTATTAAGCAAATCTTCATTTTTCTCTAATTTCTTTCTATCCTTAAAAACAAACAATTGAATTTCCCGTCCATATTTTTTTTCATACTTTTTCAAATTAATTTTTTTCTTACTCACTGAAAAAACTGCAATATCAATATCTGAATTTTTACTTACTTCTGTTTTTGCAAAAGAACCAAATAAAATAATAACAGGACTTACAAATTCTTTCTCAATTTCTTCAAAAAGAGATTTAAATTTTCCTTGATAATACAATTGTTGCAATTTAACAAACATTTTACTTTTTCTATTTACACTAAAAAAATGATATCTTCTATCTTCCTCCTTCAATAATAATCCTTCCTTAACAAAATTATTCAAAATTACTGAAGCATTTGGAGGGCTTATTTTCAAAATCCTTGCATATTCTCTAACACTAATTCTTCTATAATTATCTTCAAAAAAAGGTTTCAGTTTGTTAAATATTCCTAACATATGTAAAATAAAATTAACATAACTTTATAAATCTTTGGTTTGTTAAAATAGTCTAACAAGTGTTAAAAAAAATTAACATATTATTTTTTCATATCTGCCATAAATCCAAAAAGCACAATTTGCATACCAGTTAATATCAATAAAGCTGACAAAACAACCCTAGGAGTCCCTCCAGTCCCATCATACTGTAAAATATGATAAACTACGTATAAACCAATTAACATCCCAAAAGTCAACAACATAATTCCTATCTTCCCAAAAAATGCCAGAGGCTTATAATCTCTATATATTTTAAAAATATTTATCCAAGCTTTTAATGCATAATCAAATGCTCCTGTCATCAACCTACTTTCTCGAGTTTTTCTCGCATATATAGGAATTTCTTTTATTCTAAACTTCAACCTTGAAGCTTTAATCAATTGTTCCTGTGTGTACGTAAAATCAGTATTATATTCTATCGCTTCTGCAACTTCTCTTCTAAAAGCTCTAAATCCTGTTGTTGAATCAGTAATTTCAGTTTTACAAATTTGTGTAAACACTTTTGCAAAAGCAACATTACCAAACCATTTCAAAAAAGGCATTGACTCAATTTCTCCTTTAAACCTACTTCCTAAAACCAAATCATTTCCCTTCTCAATTTCTTCAATTAGAAGTGGAATATATTCTGAAGGATACTGTCCATCAGCATCTGTATGTACAATTATATCTGCTTTTAATTTCAAACATTCACTCATTTCTCTTTTAAAAGTTTCAAGTAATCCACTATGTCTTTTTCTAACAACAATAGCTCCAGCTTTCTTAGAAACCTCACTAGTTTTATCTACACTACCATCATCAACAACTAAGATTTTATATTTATACTTAGTTTTATTCATAACTAACTTAATTTCTTCTATAACACTAGGAATTGTTTCCTCTTCATTATATGCAGGAATAGTAATTACAACAAACATATCTATTTTCTTTAAAATATCCATTTAAAAGTTTTATTAAGATCCTTCATAAACCTTTATAAACAAGACAAAATAATTCTATATTTATGGACAAAGATTATGAGCAAGACTATTTCAAGCTAGAAAAAGAACACTGGTGGTTCAAAGGAAAAAGAGATCTAATTAAAAGAATAAAAGTTTCTTCCGATGCAAAAATCCTAGAAGTAGGTTGTAGTTCCTGTATCAATCTAAAAGAATTTCCAACTAAAGAAAAATACGGTATTGACATATCAAAAGAAGCTGTTGAAAGAGCTAAAGCTCAAGGTATAAAAGCTGTTCAAGGAGATGTTACAAAAGAACTCCCTTTTGAAGAAAACACATTTGATTTAATTTTAGCTTTAGATATTATTGAACATATTGATAACGATAAAGAATTAATAAAAAATCTAACAAAGCTTCTAAAAAAAGATGGAAAACTTGTAATAAATACTTCAGCCTTCCAATTCTTATGGTCCCATCATGATGTTTTATGTCAACATAAAAAAAGATACACAAAAAAAGAAATAAAAGGGCTTACAAATGGTTTACTAAAAACTCAAATTCTTACTTATTGGGACTTCACAATATTTCCAGGAGCATTTTTAATAATAAAATTAAATAATTTCCTAAAAAAAGAAGAAACCACAGCAAAGGAAGAAAATCCAATAGTAAACAAAATATTATTTAACATATTAAAAGTTGAGAACTTTTTAGTTGAAAATAGAATTTCATTACCTTGGGGAGTTTCTGTATATTATATTGGTAAAAAAATATCTTCATAAACCTTATAAAACCTTCAAAAACTAAAAAAATAGATGAAGAAATCAGATAAAATATTCCTTATTCCTATAATATTATTTAGTTTGAACTTAATTTACAGATTAATTGACACATCAAAAATAATCAAATATTTCCCTTTAGACTACACAAATGATTTAGCTTCATATGTTGCACAACTAAGTTTTCTAGATGCATATGGTCTTTTTGCCAATGTTCCAAATTGGTACAATGGATTTATTCTATTTCAAGCATCTGCCCCAGGTTGGGCTTTATTCACTTTACCAATATTAAATCTCACAAACAACATAATGCTTTCTACTTACTTATCAATAATCTTACTTTACATTTTAGGATTCATTTCAATATATCTAATTGGAAAACACATTAGAATTTCTAAGATCAAAACTACCGCATTATACCTATTCATTTTTGCAAACCCTATGGCTATTGGAGGATTTTTAAAACAAGGTAGACTTCCAGAACTAACTGCTTTCGTAGTATTCACATATATCTTCTATCTAGCTTTATACTACAAAGACAATCCTATTGACTGGAAAATCCTTTTCTTAGCACCATTATATACTTTTTTAATAATTTCTCATCAACCAGAAACAGTTTTGGGTTCAACTTTCTTACTAGGTTTAATTCTAACCAAAAATTTCAAAGAAAACATAAAAATTATTTCCACTTTAGTCTTAGGTATTATACTTTCCTCATTCTGGTTAATCCCATTTTTACAAGCATACACACAGCTCAATTTAATTGACCAAGAATTTGGACTCTGGCTTTTAGACTTCAACAGTTTCCTAATTAGTAATTTAATTCTAACAGGTTTAACTATATCCCTATTAACATTATTTTATTTCTATAAAAAAGAGAAAAAAGATTTTCTTTTCTTTCTACCTACATTAACTCTAGCTTTCTTAGTATTAACAAGAATAATCACTTTTATACCAATATACAAAGAAATTTATCCTGATCCATGGACTAATTTCTTAATTTTATTCACATCATTCTTCCTAGTATCATTAAATTACAATAAAATATCAAACAAAATAAAAACTTCTCTTTTAATCATTCTAGCTTTAGCTACAGTTGCAGCAATCTCATACAATATGTTATTAACTCCTTTCTTCCAAGACTACACACAAACAGAATATGACATCTTAGCAGTTATGCCTGATATTGAAGAAAAATTTTTAATTTTAGGATCCCAATCCATAGAAACTTCATATCCACAAGCTTATTATTCCTATGCAGCTTTAATAAACAAAAATACAGCTTCTGGTTGGTCTGACTGGTCAAAGGATAAAAATTACATTGATTTAATTACAAATATTGGTTTTACAGAAGACTGTGAGAAGTTAGAAGAAGGACTAAATGAATTAAATGTCTTAGAAATAATTGCACTAAATGAAGATTGCACCTATTTAACACAAACATGTAATTTTCAAGAAAAAACAATTTCAGGTCAAGCTTGTTTACTTAGCATAAATTAACCAATAGATAAAATCATAAAATAAATTACCAGTATACTCAGGTGCAAAATTCAAACAGTTCTCACAAAAAAATTCTTCTTTTTCTTCCAAAACTAACATTCCCCATTCAACTTCATTATAATCTCTTAACTCATCTCTCACTTCTAAATCCTCCTCAACTTGAGGAACAACACAAAGATCTTCTTCACACCAAGAATCATCTAAAAACAAATTACAAGTATCATCTCTTTCACAACTAATAATTAACTCAGCACTTACAAAACTAATTGACAAAAGTACAATAACAAGCAACACATACCATTTCATAAATAAATAATATATAAAAGAATTAATAAAGTTTATTCTTTCTCTTTTTTCTCTTCACTATCATCTTTTTTATCATCATCACTATTTTCTTCCTTCTCTTCTTCTTTCGCTTCTTCCTTCACTTCCTCTTTCTCTTCTTCTTTCGCTTCTTCCTTCTCTTCTTCAGTATCAGCACTTCTCAAAACAAATACTGCTACTATTATAACTATCAAAATACCTAAAACTGCTAAAATATAATTTTTCCAATCAATATCACTCTCTTCTTCTTCATCATCCACAACTAAACCTGTAACAATACTACTACCATCATCATCATCATCACTATTATCAGCAACTTGCAAAACTAAATGTACTTGACCATCAGAAGCTACAGAATAAACAGCTACATTCATATCATAATAACCATCTTTATCTAAATCTACTTTCATAATAGTATCTAAAGTTGCCATACCTGGCCAAGCATTAGTTACTCCATCATGAATAAAAGGTACAATATCAAATTTAGCTCCAATTTCAGAAACTTCTTCAACAATTATAGAATGTTCACCATCTAATAACTCAAACCTAACTTCATCATTTTCATAAAGATAAATTGCTTGAGAATTTTGATCTTCAAAACTTACATCATAACTATTACCAGCTAAAACAAAAGTAAAGCTAAACAATAACAAGCCTAATAATAAAATTTTTCCTCTCATAATAAACCAAGATATTTAATCTAACTTATAAAGATTATGCTAATAAACAATATTAAAAAAATAAAAGAAATTACTTCTTTTTAGCAACAAAAAACCATACAATTCCTGCTACAACTACTAGTGCTACTACTAATCCTACCCACCAGTAAGACTTTTGCTCTACTCCTTCATTTTCAAGCCATCCTTCTAGCTTTGTAAAGGTTAGATCAACAGTACCATCTTCATTAATTGTATTTAGAGTTACTTCGAAGTCATCATTTCCATCTGTATCTATATCCAAGTTTCTACTTTCTCCTACATAAAGAGTTAATTCCTGAGGATCACTTTCAAAGACCAAGATTACAAACTGCTCTTCTACATTTACTTCACTTAAAGTTACTGAGTGTCCTTCTTCTTCACCTTCATTAGTTGTAAATGTCATTTCAATTACATCACCTACAACAGCTGAAGCATATTCTAAAACACCTGTTTCTTCCCAGCTACTTTCTTCTTCTAAAACAACAGCTGCAGTTATCTCTTCTTCAACTTCCTCTACTTCAACTTCTTCTTCCTCTTCTTCAACTTCTTCTTCTACTTCTGGAGCATAACTTGCACTACTTCCTCCACTTGAACCACCTGAACTTCCACTTTCAATAGAAACTGAAAAACTAGTACTACTTGCATCAGCATTTCCATAAACATCAGTTGCTGTACATCTTACATTATAAGTTCCTGAAACTGATGCTGTATCTGTATATGACACACTTGCTGAACTTGTTTGTACTTCATAAGAACCACTCGGTTTCTGAACTTCAATCACATATGAAATATCTCCACCTAAGTTATCTGTAGCTCCACAAGATAAACTTACAGATTCTCCACCATTAACTGAACTTGGCGATGCACTTACTGTTATTGCATCTGGTGCAGTTGTATCAACAGTTACATTCCTAGTAGCTGTAAAGTTAACTTGATTTGATACATCTGTAATTGTTACATTAAATTTATAGTAACCATCTCCTAATCTTGAGAAGTTCACAAAACTTACATTTGTATCTGTTACCCAAGTTTCATTCACAAAGGAACTATTTGCTAAAACAAAACTAATGTTAGCTAAATTCTGCTCAGTTACATTAACTTTTACATAAATAGAGTTCTTTGTCAAATTAGTTTTATTTGCTGGTGTATCTGCATGGTAACTAAGATTTGGGAACTGTTGATCAATGATAATAGTTCCATTCACACTTGTATTCTTATTACCCATTCTATCTGTTCCAGTTACATTAAAAGTATAATTTCCTTCTGGCAATGCCAAACCTTCAGTCATACTTGTAAAGTTAACATATGTCAAATTACTATCACCAATTGCATCTGAAATTAATGTAGCATTAACTGCACCTGATTCATTTCTCAGATTAAAAGTTAAGTTAATCAAATTGGTTTCAGTGATTGTTGTATTCACAAAGATATATGTAGCTGCTGTCCCACTATCCCCAGCAACTGAAGAACCATGTGAATACATTACAACTGGTAATGTTGGGTCATAAAAGAAAGTTCTAATCTCCGAATTTGCAACATTTGAAGCTCTATCTATAATAGTAACATTAAAAGTATAGTTTCCATCAGGTAAAGCATTACCACTAGTTAAACTTGTAAAGTTAACATATGGTGTAGACCATTCTGAAACTACTGTACTATTGGTACTTGTATAATCAGTTGGACTTAAAGCAAATGTTAGGTTACCTAAATTTTGTTCAGTAAAAGTCATGTTAAAGAATGCATAATCTGTTGAAACATTACTATTATTAGCAACTGTTGTTGCAGCCTGATAATCTGTTGTTGGAGATGTCCTATCTAAAACAATAAATTGATTTATTGAAGTATTCTGATTCTCAGCTATATCTGATGCAGTTACATTAAAAGTATAGTTTCCTTCTGGAAGTGCCCCAGCTTTTGAATCCATTTGTGTAAAATTAATTGCTGATCCAGCACCATCTCCTATTGTATCAGACAACAAAGAATAATTTATTGCTCCTGTAGAATTTAACAAACTAAAAGATAAATTAATCAAATTTGCCTCTGTAACAGACACATTTACATAAATATAATCATTATTTATGAAAGTTGCATTAGGCTGTACAGCCCCTGCATATGTAAAAGTAGGCAGAGTTTGATCTAAAACCATCCCATAAGTTGAAATGTTAGTATTACCTGCTCTATCTGTAATTGTAACATTCATTGTAACATTTGCATCACTTAATCCTGCACCTCCAATTACACTAGTTATATTCAAATAAGGTGTAGACCATTCTGAAACTACTGTTGTATTAATAACTACATAACTAGTTGGCGCAAACTTAAATGTTAAATTCCCAAAATTTTGTTCAGTAAAACTCATATTAACAAAAATTGAAGAACTTGAAGTATTACTATTATTAATTATACTTGACGATGTATGTGACTCTATTTGAGGTATAGTTGTATCTACAATAACCACTCTATTTGATGTAATATTAGTGTTTGTTGCATTATCATATATAGTTACATTAATTGTAAGATTTTCATCACTATAAGCAGATTCACCAGTTACACTAGTTAAATTCAAATGTGAAACACTTTCATCAGAAATTATTGTTGTATTAATATTATCTCCTGAATCCCTAATTCTAAAAGTTATATTTGCTCGATTTGTTTCTGTATATGAAATATTCAATAGGAAAGAATTCTTAGTTATGAAAGCTTCATTAGGTTCCATTGCAGCATAACTAATTTGAGGTACAGTATTATCAATAGTAAGAGTTCTGTTTGTAGCGGTGTAGTTAGAAACAGAACCATTAGAAGCATTAAAATAATATACATAAAATCCATCAGCCATGTCAGCTATATTTGCAGTCAAACTTAAATTTCCTAAAGTTCCATTATCAACAAAACCAGAATTATTTTGACCACCATTAAAAATCAAGTTAACTTTATAAGAAGCATTAGTTCCATTAACATTAAATGTAAAAGCAGGTTCCTCTACAAATTGAGGTCCAAAGAAACTTCCATTATCTGGACCTAGATAATGTATCCTAAACTCAGTATTACTTTCTGCCACAACAAAGGACAAAAAAAGTAATGTAAAAATTACGACTAAAACTATCAAAAACGATTCATGTATTCCTCTTTTTTTAAACATTCTACTACACTCTTATCCCTATATAATATTCATAACCTTTATAAAGTTTTTCAAAATGCAACATAAATTATAATAAAACATTAAATTCAAATTCTAAAAAATGAAACAAAAAACAATCACAGTTTTTTTATGGAAAGATCTTAAACATCCATATGCTGGAGGATCAATTGTTTATGCATTCAACCAAGCAGAACATTGGATCAAAGAAGGTTATAGAGTTATTTTTCTTTGTCCAAGATTCAAAGGATCAAAAAAATATGAAAAAATAAATGGATGCCATGTTTTCAGATCTGGAGGAAAATTTTCAAACTACATAACTCTTCCATACTTGTACTTAAAAAAATTCAAAAAACACACAGACTACATTTTAGATGTAGAAAATGGAACTCCATATTTCACACCTTTATTTTCAAACAAACCAAAAGCCTTACTCCTATTACATGTTCACAAAGATGTAGTTTTCAAAGAACTTCCATTTTATCTAGCATGGATGCCTTACTTTGCTGAAGTTTATTTAATGCCGATCATATACAGGAACACACCTTTAGTTGCAATAAGTAAATCTACAAAAAAAGGTTTTGAAAAACTTGGATTCAAATCAAAAAATTTTACTTTAAGTTACTGTGGCTTTGATCACAAAAAAGCCAAACCTAAAACTAAATTCAAAAATCCTACAATTCTTTATCTTGGCAGAATTGAAAAATACAAAAGAGTACAATTACTTATTGAAATGTTTGAGAAACTAAACTATCCTAAATCTGAATTAATAATTGCAGGTGGAGGAAGATACTTACCAGAAATTAAAAAAAGAGTTAAAGTTTCTCCTCTAAAAAATAGAATCAAAGTTTTAGGAAAAGTTTCAGAGAAAGAAAAATTTAATCTTTATGCTAAATCTTGGCTTTATGCTTCAGCTTCTAGTGCTGAAGGTTGGGGAATAACTGTTATCGAGGCAAACGCTTGTAACACTCCAGCAGTTTCTTTCAACACAGCAGGTTTAAATGAATCTATTCAACATAGAACAAATGGATTATTAGCAAACTCAAAATCAGAATTCATTTTCAACATGAAAAACATTCTTGACAAAAAAATAAAATTCCCTAAATTAAAAGAATATGCTTCACAGTATACTTGGAAAAATTCTGCAAAAAAAACTTTAGAAGCTTTAACTAAACAACTTCATAAATAACTACTATTGGTTGTGTTTGTGCTTCATCATAATAATAAACAGCAACTTGTTCAAACTGATCTTCTCTTGAAATAATTTCTTCAAATGCACAATCAGGTGTAAACGCATCTGCAACTAAATACTTAGGATCATATTTTTCAATAACATTGTCCATCAAAGTAACATTCGTCCCAAAGGCATAACCTTGTCTTTCAGAATAAGCTTGGTACACAACAATATAACTACATGCAACAAAATTATCTTCTAGTTCCATATTTTCACTTAACCATTCTCCAGCTTGTCTTTGTTGTTGAAATGAAGAACTACTTCCACCTATTACAGCATCAGCATAACCTAATTGCACAAAAGAGAAATAAACTAACAACAATATAATCAAAATCAAAGACAAATATTTTGCTTCTTTAGCTTTTTCAGCAACATTTTTATCAATAACATCCTTCAACCAAAGTAAACCTTTACCTAAAAAATAAAACATAGCAATAAATGCTGGGAACATATATCTTTGTTCAACGTGTACAATTTCGATTCCTAAAGCTATAGGTACAATTAACAACCAACCAAAAAACAACAAATCTAGATCTAATTTTTTAGTTTTCCTATTCCAAATTAAATCAAAAGACAAACCTAAATCAACTACACTTTTTATTAAACCTATCAAAAAGAAAATCATCATTCCTGTCAAAGCAACTGCAGGAAAAACTCTAAAAAATCCTAAAATACCAAAATCATAACCTTCTTCAATTTGTCCGGTACCATGATACTGATTTAAACCAAATAAAGGATCTCCATAAACCACATAAGACCAAATCAACCATGGTGCTAAAGCTAAAATAAAAGCTAAAACTCCATACCAAAAATTCTTATCTTTAAACATATTAAACTTTTTTGTGAAGAATAAATAAACTAAAAACAATGGAATTAAATACAATGGAATATAAAAACTCATAACTGCCAACGCAGTAAAAACTCCAGTCAACACAGAATCTTTCCAATTACTTTTTTTACAACATCTGACAAAGAAATACATAGCCATTATACTAAACAGCAATGCAGCTTGATCCAACACAATTCTAATTGAAAAGAAAATATGTATCCATGATATTGCTAACAATGCTGCCATAATCAAACCTAAATTTTTACTATGTGCTTCTTTACCTAACAAATAAATAAACAATACTGCTAACACTGAGAGTATGACTTGAGAAAATTTTATGGCATACTCACCACCACCTAACAAAAGAATAATACTCCAAAGAGCAGGCATTAATACTGGCCTTCTTTCAGCAACTCCTTCGGGATCTTCCAACCCATCAAAAGCTATACTTTCTGCTCTCAATAGATATTCTCCTTCATCATACCATAATCCTTGATTAGAATAATCTGTTAAAAAATCAAACCTTACAAAGAAAGCAAATACTAGAATAACTAACAAAAGAATCAAATGTCTATTCTTCCAAAGCTTGTCCTTCATCAGCATATAAAAATAAAACTCATTTAAAAATATTTAGTAAACCCAAACTGCGAAAACTATATAAGCTCAATATAAAAAAAGCACAATAATGAAACTAAGTTTTGTTATACCCGCATACAATGAAGAGGAGAATATTTCACCTTTGTATAAAGAGATCATCGCAAACATTCCAAAAAAATATTCTTATGAGATTATTTTCATTGATGATGGTAGCACAGATTCTACATTAAAGAATATCCAATCAATAAAAGACAAAAACATAAAAATCATTTCTTTTAGAAAAAACTTTGGAAAAGCAGAAGGCCTAAATACTGGTTTCAAAGAAGCTACTGGTGACATTATCATTACTATGGATGCTGACTTACAAGACAACCCTGCAGAGATTCCAAACTTTATAAAAAAAATTAACGAAGGTTACGATTTAGTTTCAGGTTGGAAATACAATAGATTAGATCCTTTAGGAAAAAGAATTCCTTCAAAATTATTCAACAAATTAACAAGAATTTTGACAAGAGTAAATCTTCACGATTTCAATTGTGGTTTCAAAGCTTACAAAAAAGAAGTTGCAAAATCATTAAAACTTTATGGAGAAATGCATCGTTACATCCCAGCTATGGCTTCATGGCAAGGTTTCAAAGTTGGAGAAATAAAAGTTGTACACAGAGAAAGAGTACATGGAGTTAGCAAATATGGTTGGGAAAGATTAATCAAAGGTTTACTTGATCTTTGTACAATTACTTTTTTAGGTTCATATCAAAGAAGTCCTTTACATTTATTTGGTACAATTGGTTTAGCTGCAACTGCTGAAGGAGTTTTAATTGGAACATACTTGACAATAAAATGGTTTGAAGGATATCCTTTAAGCAATAGACCATTATTACTTTTAGCTGTTTTACTAATTGTTTTGGGAATACAAATTTTATCCTTAGGCTTGATTGCAGAAATGATCAACTACAATAAATATTACAAAGACAATGGTTTAAGAATAAAAAACTAATTACTTACCAAATAAATTTTTACTTTTCTCAAAACTTTTTTCTAACTTTTTATCTAAAAAACTCTTCACTTTATTTTTTGGTTTATATGTTTGCACATTTGCTTTAGGTCTAACATTAACTCTCATTGGTTCTTTTTGTTGAACAGGTCTTTGTACTGGCATTGTTTTACTTGCAGGAGCTGCAGCAGGTGCTGAACCTTTCCCTTTAATTTTTAACAAACCTTTTTTATTTGCATACCAAACACCTCCACCTAAAGCACTTAAAACTAAAACAATTACTAAAGCTAAAAATATAAAACTACTTCCTCCAGAATCATCAGAGCTTGAAGTTGTTGTACTTGACAAACTACTTGAGCTCAAACTACTTGAACTTAAACTAGATGTATCTTCTTCCTCTTCTTCTTCTTCAACAATTTCTTCTTCCTCTTCTTCTACACAAGTATTTCTTGAACAAGTATAACCAGAATCACAATCACTATCACTAATACATTCTACATCTATTTCTTCTTCATCGTCTTCACTTGTAGAACTTGGTGAAGCACAATTATCGTCATCATAATCTACATATCCATCACAATCATTATCAATTAAATCTCCACAAACTTCTGGGAAAGCTGAAACTTCTCCTTCACAATCTCCCCATGAACCATCACTACAAGTTTGTGTTCCAACTTCACAAGCTCCTACTGAACTTCCACATTCTTGAGTACTTCCTCCAACACAACTACATCCTTCATCAACTTGTCCATCACAATCATCATCTAAACCATTACAATCTTCAATTTCTGATGCAGCATAAGAAGCTCCATAACACAAACTCCAAGCCCCATCACTTTGACATGTTTGGACCCCTGCTTTACACACACCAATATTTTCTCCACAATCTCTTGTATCTCCTACAATACAAGTACAATCTTCATCAACTTCTCCATCACAATCATTATCTAAATCATCACAAACTTCTTCACTTTCTTCTACACCAGAACATGTTCCCCATGAACCATCCACACAACTTTGTTCTCCAATAACACAAGCTCCAACATCATTTCCACATTCTTGAGTTTCTCCAGAGGAACACTGACATCCTTCTTGATCATCACAATCAGGATCATTACAATCAATATACCCATCACAATCATTGTCTATTAAATCTGTACAACTTGTTTCTTCTTCTTCACTAGCAACACAATAACAATAATCTTCAGAATACTCATCATCACCACAATAATTTACATCACAATAATAATCTTCATACCATTCTCCATCTACACAATATTTATGAGCATTATAATCACAAGCATTATTTTCACAAGTTTCAGTACAACTTGAATCATACTCACCACATTCTCCACAATAATCACTTGACTGCCATTCAAAACCATCACACCACATACCTAAACCAGGATTACATTCTCCACTAACACTACATGTTGATTCAAAACAAACCCCACTAACACAACCTAGCCCACAACTGGTTACAATGTCATCATAACTTCCTTCACTACAATAAAATTCCTTCAACTGTGTAGAAGAGCTACAAGAATCTAATTTTATTAAATCACCATAAGAAACATAACCAAATGTATAATAATCTTGTCCTCCATCAGAGTCACTACATGTTGCAGCACTAACAAAAGACATTGATAATAAAAAAATAATCAACCATACTCCTCTTTTCATAGAATATACTTACACTTTTCTTTTTTTAAAGATTTCCTAATTCTTCTTTTCTATCCATCATATATTCTCTATATAATTCTCTAGTAGTTTCTGTTGCAAATGGTCTATTTATTGGCTTTTCATTTTGTACTAAATATTCATACATTTCTTTAGAATCAAAATTCAATATTTTTCTAACAGTATGAAAACCCTTAGGTGTTGCCATCCATATATAATCTAGATCAGTAAAAACTCCTAACAAAAGATCTCTCTTATAGATTTCATGATCTCCAAATATCCAATTATCATGTACTTCGATACAATCTGCAATTCTTTCAATTTTTCCTTCATCATATCCAACTTGTCCTAAAATTTCTCTTGCAACTTTTGCACCTTCTACCATGTGCGCTTTTTTCTTATTAGCCTCCATATAAACTGCTTCACCAGTAACACCATATCCTACATCATGTAAAATTGCTAAAGGAACCAATAAACTTCCATCAACATTTTCTTCTTTTTCACTAACTTTCAAAGCATCCTTCATAATCCATTCTATATGATTTATATCCATTGGCCTACCTTTCAAATAATAAGGCCTTGCTAAATCCCAAATTTCTTGATAAATTTCTTTCATAAGAAAAACCTCCAAATAAATAATTTATAAACTTTTATATTGTTTAAATCCACCCTAAACTCAACGCAATTAGCATACCAATTCCTATCAACAATATAACTACACCTGTAATTAAGTGTAAAACTTTAAGATTACCAATTCTCCATCTTTCTGCTCTTTCAGTTGTAGTAATTCCAAAATAAACTGCTAGAGTAATTCCAATCATTGGCAGAATAAAAACTATATTATATAATAACAACATAAAAATTGCAGAACTTCTTGTCGCTGCTTCAGATAACAAACCTAAAATAACAATATAAGGTCCTGATGTACAAGGTAACAAAAACAAACTAATAATAAAACCCATCAAAAAAGCTCCAGGAACTGAGGTTACTTTTCTAATCAAAGATTTCATTCTAGGTCTCCAAGAATCAGGAACTTCCATCTTAAACCATTTTCCATAAAAGAAATAATCTTTCAAATTAAATAATCCTATAAAAATTGCTAAGATTGCAACAACAAGGTAAATATATTTAGTAATTCCTGAATAACCAATTGCAGTATACAAACCTAACCCCATCAAAAAGTATGAAATAAAAATTGCTAAACTAAAAGCTAATCCAGCAAACAAAGCTTTCTTTTTATGTCTTTTACTTGCTCCTAAAACTGCTGTCAATAACAAAACCAAAACTGCAAAAGCACAAGGATTTATTGCATCCACTGCAGCAGCAGATATTACAACAGGTAAAGTTAAAGTTTCCCAAACAGTTTTATCAACAACTTCTGAACTATTTGTTTGAACTACATCAGAACTATCAGAACAACCTTCTTCACTACACAAAGCAATAGCTGCTTCTAAATCCTCAGCAATACTTTCGCTATAACCTACAAAAACTTGTCCATCAATAAATGTTGTTGGCACTCCACTAACTTCAACTCCGTACTGTTCAGCCATTTGAAAAAATAAATCTCTATTTTCTTCATCAAAATAAATTTCTTTGTAGATATAGTTAATATTTTCATACTCTAAAGTATCCAAAAATTCCATTAATTTTTCACAATGTGGACAACCCTCTCCATAAAAAATATAAACATCTGTATCTGCACTAACTAAAGGAATTACACATAATACTATTAACATTAAAAAAAACAACTTTTTCATAAGTTTGTCAAAGATCTTCTATTTTTAATATTTATGGTTTCTGAAAAATTTTCAATTTTTTCTAGATAACTTTTTTAAGGAATAATTGCTAACTACATAAACATGAAAACATTTGGATTCTGGGATTATGTAATTTTAACTTGTGGGATAATAATCTTAATTTGGGCTTTATTAAAATCTTTTGGAATAATAAATTCTCCAATTTGGACTGAAATGATCCCTTACTATGGAATTGGTATCACTGTTATCGCTGCAATTTACAAATTAGGAAAATTTAAACAATTTATGAATATGAAATTTAAACACATTGATTTCAGATTTAAAGGAATAGAAAAAAGACTTGATAAGATTGAAAACAAAGTATTTAAATAATTAAATCTTACAAAATAACATGAAAACATTTGGATTCTGGGACTATGTAATTTTAACTTGTGGAGTAGTGATTCTAATCTGGGCTTTACTAAAATCTTTTGGAGTCATTTAATCCTCTCTCTATACTTCTCATAATCTACAGAATAAAACTCATAATTTTCTCTAGGACCTAGATTATTCCTAAAAATTTTTACTTCAATATCTTTCCAACTATATTTCATACCAACTTCATCTAAGGTTTCAACAATCCAAACTCCCCCTAAAACAAAAGTGCAAAAGTCTATTCTCCTACTTGGATAAACCATATATTTATTATCATCAATTCCAACATTTAATACTCCCCCAGAAGATTCAAACTCTAAGCCTCTTTCTCTCAAATAAACTAAAGCTTCTAAACCTTTATCCATAAAAAACAGAATTTTCATTCACTTTAAAAAATTAATGAACTTCTTCTTCAAAAGGTTTCATCCTTGGACAATAACCTTTTAACCTTTTTTTCTTAACTTTTTTCATAATAAAAATAAAAAGAAATTTATTATTCTTCTTTTACAACTTTCTTTATCTGATCTTTCAGATTTAATCTCTTAAGCAACTCTTTGTACCTATTTCTAATTGTAACTTCTGTAACACCAGCCACATCTGCTACTTCTCTTTGAGTTCTTTTCTCATTATTTATCAAAGCTGCTACATAAAGTGACGCTGCTGCAATACCTGTTGGCCCTCTTCCTGATGTTAACTCAGAATTTTGAGCCATTTCTAAAATTTCTACAGCTTTACTTTGTGTATCTGCACTTAATCTTAGAGCAGATGCAAACCTTGGAATATAATCAATAGGATTTGAAGGTAAAATTCTAATACCTAATTCTCTTGTTACAAATCTATATGTTCTTCCAATTTCTTTTTTATCAATTCCTGAAGCTTCAGAAAGTTCATCTAATGTTCTTGGCACTTCATGTCTTCTACATGCTGCATAAAGTGAACCTGCAACTACAGACTCCATTGATCTTCCTCTAACTAATCCTCTTTGAACTGCTAAAGTATAAACTCTTGCTGCTTCTTCTTCAACTGATTTTGGTAATTTTAAGAATGACGCTACTCTTTTCAATTCTGCTAGAGCTAATTTAAGATTTCTTTCAATAGCTGTTGATATTCTATATTGCCATTTTCTCAATCTAAAGTACTTATTTTTACCTCTTCCTGCTAATTTGTAAATATCTTGTTTTTGACCTACATCTGTACCTAATCCTCTATCATACTTTGTATAAGTCATAGGAGCTCCAGTTCTCCTTTTTTTACCTGCATCGTCAGAATCAAATTCTCTCCATTCCTGACCGAAGTCTACCATTTTATCCTCGATAACTAGACCACAACTTTTACAGATAACTTCCCCTTTGTCTTTATAATGAATTAATTTTGAACTTCCACATTCGGGACATTTCTTAACAGCCATTTTAGATCTCCATAACAATAAATTTTATAAATAGGAAAACAGAAGCCTTTATAAAACTTTCGATTAAAATTGACTTTTTCCTTTTTTAATAATGTCGTAAGTCATCAAACCTAACCAAACTCCAGATAAAGTTCCAAAACCAATCCCTACATACAAATTCCCTCTAGAAACTATCTCACTTGTTTCTAAAGCAGCTTCATACACTTTATCAGTTAATTCAGGTGCTCTCATTAATTCTGATTGAATTACAGCTGACTTATTTGTATAATAATCCATAACAAAACTCAAACCAAAAATACCATTAAAAGTTGCTCCCAAACCTTGAGCAACATTTTTCATATAATCCTTATTATTTTCCATAAAATACAAAAAAAACAGCACATATTTAAAGGTTACTAATTATAATTTATTCTATGACATGTCCAAATAGAGAGAAAAACCTAAAACATTGTAACTGTACATATCCTTGTGACAAAAAAGGTATTTGTTGTAAATGTATAGCATATCATAGATCTAGAAACGAACTTCCTGGCTGTTATTTCTCAAAAGAAAAAGAAGCTACATATGATAGAAGTATTGAAAATCTATAATTTTGTCCCATAATGTTTAATTATTAAATTATCTCCTTCTTTTCTCACATAAACCCTTCCTTTTGTAGTACTATAAAGAAATTTTTGAGGTTCTCCTTCACTTTCTCTCCTCAAAAAATCTTCTAAAACTTCTCCATAAGATAAACATCTTTGATCAGAAAAGTACATTTCTGAGAAAATATCTTCTTCCATAAAATTCAAGAAATAAACTAATATATAAATCTATACCCTAACACCACTCAAAGTAGCACTTTGTCCAGGTCGAGAAGTAATTCTAACTTTACCTTTTGCAGTTTCAACAACACAACCTTTTGTAATAATATTTCTTCTTACAAAATGTCTATTTGCTACATTTTCAACAATATTCTTAATTTCTTCTTTAGAATGCTTTTTTGTTTTAGCATCATAAACATTAACAAATTTCTCTGCTAACAATTTTTGCTTAACATAACCACCAACACCTCTAACAAATTTTGATTTTCTTTCAGCTAACTTAGTCAATATTGGAAGATTTCTAATTTCAAAAACTCTTTTCTTTCTATAACCTTTATACCTTCCACCAGTTGCTTTTCTTTTTGATCTTTGTGATGTTAATGCCATACCACTCTTGAAAAATCTACCATTTAAATACTTTTTCCTTCCAATAAATACAAATATTGACAGTAGAAACCTTTAAATACTGTTTAATTTTCTCATAGAATATCTTTTTGGAGGATAATTAAAAATGGCAGAGATGGCAGCTCGTCCTTTGGACGCATTAAACGAAGCTCGAGGTAAAAGAGTAATATTAGAATTAAAGAACAAACAACAGTTAATAGGTACATTAAAGGCCTTTGATATTCACATAAACACAGTTTTAGAGGATGCTGAAGAATGGGAAAATGGAAACATGAAAAGAAAGATTGGAAAAGCTTTCATTCGTGGTGACACAATAATCCTAATATCACCAGCTTAATAATAAAATGAGTAAAGGTACAGCAAGTATGGGTAAGAAGTCCGGGAAGGACGTTCACATTAGATGTAGAAGGTGCGGAAAAGCTTCTTATCACAAAATAAATAGAGCATGTTCAAGTTGTGGATATGGAAAATATGCTAAACTAAGATCATATACTTGGAAAGCTAATAGAAAAGATTAATTTTTCTAAAACCAAATCTTTTTAAAATAATAACTATTTCTCTAATCAGTAATGCGCGGGTGCCGGAGTGGTCAAACGGGCTGGATAACAATAAGGAATTATTGTTTGGCTATGCTTAGGACTACTATTGTAAGAAACCCAGTGGCTTAGTGCCTACGCAGGTTCGAACCCTGTCCCGTGCATTATACTTGTGTTCTGATGCCCCCTACTAAAAATAGGGGATGCATCAGCCTTCTGTTCTGGTGCGCCAGAGGTGTTCCCCTTGTTTATATATTGGTTCTAATATTATAGGAGGTAAAGATGGCAGAAGATGATATCTATCAAAGCAAACAAAGATATGAAAAATTTATTAAAAATCTAGACAAAATTATAGAAGAACCAAAAAGAGGCATATATTATTGTAAGAACAAAGCTAATGTCAAATATTTCAAGTCTTTTATCAAATACTTCAAACTAAAAGATTTGAGCTACATAAGGAGAAGAAGAATTTTTGATACTTTAAAATTAATCACCTATGTAATAAAAAAAGACCTAAAAGATTGTACAAGAAAAGATATAAATGAACTTGTAGCATTTAGCCATACAAGATTCAAAACTGTTACAAGTAAAAAAGATTTTGTTAAAGATTTAAAATTTATTTGGAAAGTAATTTTACCTGAAAAAGATTCTAAAGGACGGATTGATGAAACTATTATGCCTTATGTTGTTAGACATATTTCAAGAAAAATTGACAAAAGTAAAGAAAAGTTAAGAAACGATAGATTTACACTTGAAGAATTCAAGAAAATTGTGAAATTCTTTGACAAAGACCCAAAGATTCAAGCTTACCTTATGTTAGCTTTTGAGTCTTTAGGAAGACCACAAGAAATTCTATACACAAAAATTAAAGATTATCAATTTAATGATAATTATGCTAGAATTTGGATCTCTGAACATGGAAAAGAAGGAACTGGTATGCTTCAATCAATAGACTCTTATCCTTACATCTTAAATTGGTTTAAACAACATCCATTAAAAGATAATCCTGAAGCATTTTTCTTTATCAATCAGAATAATAAAGGAAAATATAAACAACTAAGAAATGACAATATTAACAAGCGTTTGAAGTATGCCTGTAAAGTTCTTGAAATTGATAAAAGAATCACTTGTTATTCCTTAAAAAGGAATGGAATTACACATAGGAGATTAAGGGGGGATAGTGATATTGAAATCCAACATGTTGCAAGATGGACTTCCACAAAACAACTACAAATATACGATATGAGTACTCAAGAGGATGTCTTAAAAATGGCCTTAAAAAAAAGAGGTTTATTTGAAGAAAAGAATGAAGAATTGAACATGAAAATAAAAATTTGTCATTTTTGTGGCCAAGATAATGGATATACTGAAGAAATCTGTTTAGTTTGTAAAAGGCCATTAGATAGAGAAAAACTAAGGGAACAAGCAAAAATACATGAAAGAATGATGAACCAAAAGATTATCCAAAAACTTGACAAAATGGAACAGCGATTTATAAAAGAAAGGTCAAGAAGAATTTAATTTTTTATTTTTCCTAAAAATCCTATTCTAATTAAGTCAGAAACACTTTTATTCATTTTTTTAGAAATTGTTTTTAACTTCGCATATTCAACCTTCGAAACTTTAAGAGTTAGACTTTTATTCCTATAATGATATTTTTTTAAAGAATAATTAACAAGATCCATCTAATATCTCCTTTAATCTATTAACTTTCCTTTCAGTATTTTCTATAATAAGATCAATATCATTCCACATTTCTTCTCTTAATCTGATTAATTCCTTTTGAAATTCTTCATGAGTAACCTTATTCAAGAAAAACACCTCTTTTTCTTAATTCTTTCATAACCGCCATTCTAATGAAAGAAGAAACTGAAATATCTCTATCACATACTTTCTCAATCTTTTCCCATAAATCTAATGAAATGCTGATAGATTTAGACCTAGTTCTTCTTCTTACTTTTTCTAACATTAGAACAAACCTCCTTATGAATCTCTTCGATCTTTTCTAGAATATTTGTTTCCATAATACACAAAAAACGAATATAATCACTCTTTTTAGTAAATCCAAACTTCTCAGCCCTTCTCTTAAGCCTTTTATCTTGATCTTCGGTCAAAGTGAACTCATATCTTTTCATGAAAAGAAGTATAACGGCAGAATGTTTAATTGTTTGGCAGTGCTTCAGGCAGTGCTTTAAGCAGTGCTTCGAGCAGTGCTTCCAAAAACTTTATATCTTTCTAAAATAAAATAAAAATATGCCTATTCCTACTAGAAGCGAAGTAAAAGAGAAAATATATCACTTTTTAAAACAACAAAATGATTTGAATTTAGATCATTCAAGAACAAATTCCAATCTTCAATTTGTTTCAGTGGAAAATTTTGCAAATGAATATTTAGGTATTGATGAGGAATGTGCATTGAAAACAAATTTGTGGGTAACTTATAATTATAATGGAAGAACTGCTGAAGCATTCCCCAGAAAAGAATTAGTTTCTTATTATTTGGAAGAAGGATATTATATGTTGTTTAAATATAATGCAAGAGAACCTGAATATATGTTCAATGAAACTTTTATGAATCAATTTCCAATTTATTATGAAGATGAAGATTATATTATTCTTGGAGAAGGTTGTGCAGAAATTAATGATGTAGATGTTTCTTATATTGATAGATTAAATAATGATTTGTTGATAGCATATAATTATACAGAAACAAATGATCCTTGTGTACTTTTAATGGATGGAAATCAAGTTTGTTATTTTATTGATGATGTGTTTGAGAAAATAATTTAAAAAAATAAAAAAATTTATTCTGTTGTTTCTAAGTTTGCATCAGATCTACCCCAGAATAACCATTCCCAGATTTTTGAGAAGAAACCTTCATCCTCAGCAGCACCAAAACCTACACCTGAAGCAGATACTTTAGGAACTCTTTTTCCTAACAAACCATCTTGCATACAAACACCATCTTCACAAATATATTTGTACCTTGAATCATAAAGTTCTAAACAATCAATAGCTTCCTGACACTCACTACCTTCTCTACCACTACCATCTATAGTATAAACTCCATCAAAAGTTTCATCACCAACTACAAGAGAATTATCATCAGATCCTTCACTTGTATCATCTTCATCATCACATTCATCATCTGAAGTATATAAAACTCCTTCACCAGGACATTCATTTTCTACAGAAGCCCCGTAGTTAGTATTATAAGAACTAATTGTTTCATCTGAGGTTTCACTTGCACAAAAACTTCCTATAATTGCACTATCTCCTTTTCCAATAAAAGAATCTAATTCTCCATCACCATCACAATCACAACCTCCACCATAATCAATTTCACCATCACCATCATTATCTTGGTAATCATTACATTGTGCACTTGTAAGTAAATTACCTGAAGTCACTGCTGAACTTGCAGAAAGAGAATCATCATCAGATCCTTCTTCTTCAGAACAAAAACCATCTACACAAAATAAACTATCACTACAATCAGAATCCATTTCACAAGCTTCCCATGAACCATCACTACTATCAAATGCAGAAAGAGAATCATCATCAGATCCTTCTTCTTCAGAACAAAAACCATCTACACAAAATAAACCATCACTACAATCTGAATCCATTTCACATTCCGCACTTACTATACCAATAGAAAGAACGACTAAGCCCAAAATTAAAAACAATATTTTTTTATTCATTTCTTTTTTCCTCCTTTTAAAATTCATTTAAAAATTTGTAAAGGGTTTAGATTTATAAATATTTCTACAGTATCTCCGCAGAGAATTCGTAATTCTTTAGTGCACACAAAAAATAGATGAGCCCGAAGGCTCACCATTCTTGTTGAAACGACAAGAACAATGGGAGTAAAGAAATTCATAAAGAAAAGCCTTTCGGTTTTTCGGTTGGGCAGAACTTGGGTACAAGAGTTACTTTCAAAGTTAGGAATTGCTGCTTTTGGTAACACTTATGTTGAAACTGTTAATCCTTCTCAGGCAGATACTTTCCACAGAGAAATAAAATGGTCTGATGAAAGAAGTATGAAAAGAGGATTTGAACTTGGACAAAGAAGGGTAAGAAAAGTTTCTTTGGATACAAACTCCATGCAAAAATGGAAAAAGAAAATGGTTTTATTACAGAGCTTGCTGTGACAACAGCAAAGACGCATGATGGAAAAATTGATCTGGCTAAACCAGATGAAATTGTTTATCGAGACAAAGGATACACTGGACAAAAAACAAAAGCAAAAGGTGATGCAACAATTCAAAGAAGAAAAAAATATACAATCAGAGAAAGGCTAAGAAATAAAAGGATTTCAGATCAAAGAAAGCCAGGAGAAAGACCTTTTGCAGTAATAAAAACTGTTCTCAAAGGAGGACATACACTCTATACAGAATTGCATAGAGTGTTTACACAACAGTTAATGAACTGCTTTGTGTATAATCTCTTGCAACTCAAGAGAATCACATGACTAGCGTGAGCTCTCTTAAAATTTGAAAAAAGAGAGCGAAAAAAGAGGAAAAGACTAGGAAAGCAAGAAAGTTTTAAGCCTCGGTGGCATCTGAACCGATAGAAAACGAAGTTTTCTGAAATTAATTACTTTTGCAAAGTTCTCTATAAAAGAACCAAGTTATTTTGAACTGACTTTTAACAATGAAGTTTATATCTATGATCAATTCTTAAATAAATTTTATCCTATAAAAAGAGTTAATTCAAAATATCACTATATTAAAGAAAATGCATTAAATAAAAACTTTATCTATGAAAATTCTCCTAAAAAAATAGAGAAATTTTCTTCAGATTTGTTTAATAACTTTGAGCTAGTTTCTTCAAAAGAAATCAATTCTTTAAAAGAAATATTGTCTAATGAAGTACATAAAGATTTCCTAATGATTCAATTTTTAGATAAAGGAATAATATATTTACATGGGAAATTACCCACCAAAATTAAAGAATATCTAGAATATAAGTTTCATCAAATTAAAGAATTAAGGTTTGTTATTGCAAATACTGTAATTTTAGAAGGAATTAATCTACCTATTGATAATATGTTTATTCATAATACTCATGGTTTGAGTGCAAAAAAATTAGTAAATTTAATTGGTAGAGTTAATAGATTAAATTATATTTTTTGTGAATGTTTTATTAATAATTTAAATAAACTAAATCCTAAGATACATTTTATTAATTCTAAAAATTATAAAAATCATAATTTAAAATTAAAATCTTTAAGAAATAGGATTTTTAAAGATAATATTTCAAATCCATTATTAATAGAAAATTCTCAATTAGATGAAGCCTTAAAAGGAATTTTAGATAAAGAAGAATTTATTGATGAAAATTATGATGATGAATTTAATTCTATTAAAAAATATTTTATTCAAAAATCATTAGATATTTATTATTTTGACATAAATGCTACAGTAGATTCTTTTATTAGAAAAAGAGAAATTGTTAAAAAATCTCAAGAATTTAAAAGTATTAATGTTATTGACAAAATTTATCTTTTATTTATTGAGGACCAAATAAATAATATTTCTAATCTTGAATTTAGAAGATTAAAAGACAAAGCTGCTAGAGAGTATTATATATTTTATAAAAAAGTGATTTACAAACTTAATCTTAAAGAATCAATTAAAAAGATGATTGAAATTTTACAAAAAAAATCTAAATCTGGTCAACCATTATTATATTTTGGAAGATCATATGGAGATGTTCCCTTTCAAACTTCTGAATATAAAGGAAATTTAAAGGTTTATACAGATTTATCTAACAAAAGTTATAAAGATTTTGTCAATTTGAGTATTGTAAAAATAAAATTAGAAGAAGATTTTATCAAATTTACTTTAAATAAGTTTGTTGAAATATTATTTGATAAGGAGTTAATAAATAAAGAGGAATATGAACTATTTATTTATGGAAGTAATAATCCAAAGGAAGTAAATCTTCATAAATTTGGTATTTCTAAGAGTCTTATTTTGAAATTAGTAAAAGATAAACAGATAAACAATTTAACCCTAGATTCTTTTGGTAATTTAAATTGTACAAAAAAATTTCAAGATTATCTAAAATCTTTAAATGACTTTGAAAAATTTGAATTAGAAAGAAGTTTAATTTAAATCCAAAATTTTTAGAAAGTACACCTTTATCTGCACACCTAACTGCACACCTTAATTTTATAGATACAAGCTTCAAATCTTAAGAATTCTCAATCTGCACGGCTAAGTTTTTCTCCAATAGTAGAATTATTTAAACTCTTAAATTGTAGCTTTACAAATTCCTTAACTTGTGTTCTAAACAATAAAGGCAATTCCTGTCTTTTATAACTATTTCTCATATTCCTTGTTGTAAGAAAAATATAACATCTATTCCCATAAGATTTCTTAAGTTGACTAAATTTTTTATTTTGATATCCTTTCATACTTTTGTATTTAGCTTTATCTCCAGTTTCAACTTCAATTACAATTTCTTCACCGCCTTTGTTAGTAAAGATAAGATCTGGTTTTTCAGTTCTAAACTTCTGAACTTTATCTGTATATTTTAAAATCTCTTGGTAGATTTGGTCGACATTAAATGTATGTTTAGCTCCTTCAGGATGTCTCTTTTTTATAAAATATTTTTTTGGTTTATTACTAGTAATTCCTACAAAATTACCTAACTTATATCCATTATTACTTAAGAAGACTCTTTCTTCAATAGACTTGTCCCAAGCACTATGAACATCCTGTTCTATATCTAGGGTAATATTACTTTCATCTAAATTTTTAACCTCTCCTTTCTTCATCTCAGCTTGTTTTATCATTTCATCAGGATTAGTAGTAATTAATTCATGTTCTTTAGGAGAAGCTATAACTTCAATCTCTTGATGCTCATTCTCCAATATTAAAACACCTTGCCCTCTTTCAGCAGTAACAAGATGATCTCTCTCAGCTTTACTCAGATTAAAAGTTTTTACAACACTACCAACAACTGCAGGTTTCTGTCTTAATAAAAAAGTATAAGAGGTATTTGCTAGAACAGCATGACCTGCCTTAGAACCAACTAAATCAGCAACATCTTGAGTAATCATAAGCAAACCAAGATTATATTTCCTACAAGTTTTAACAATTTCAAAGACATAAGAAGACTCTTCAGCAGTTTGAAGCATTGCCCAGGCTTCATCAATAACTAACAACTTTCTTTTCAAAGAATCTTTCATTCTCATATAAACAAAATCTAAAACTAAATACATAACAATAGGTTTGACCTGTTTAGGCATTGCACCAATATTAAAACATACAAAATTATTATCAAAGTTAATATTAGTATCTCTATTTAAAAAAGAGAAAACTCCTTTATCTGTATACATTCCTAATCTATTCAATAAAGCTCTATAAGTTACCCTTTCTTGTGAAGCACAACCTCTTTCAAGATTAACCAAGACTTGATATAAATCTTCCATTTTTGGAGGTTTTTTACCTTTCCACAAATCTCTATTAATTCCTTTTCTGGCATAAGTCAAATCAACAGCTTTATCTAAAATAGCTTTTTGAATTTCAGTTAAATCACCAAACATAATTTGAAATAGATCCATCAAAGACAATCTTTTTTCAAGATACTCATGTCCCATCAGATCTAAAGGATTAATAATTGTCTCAGAATTTTTAGAAATAGTAATGATTTCTCCTTTGTAATGTTGTGTAATAGCTAAATACTCTCCTTGTGGATCAATAATTATGATGTCAGAACCATTCATAAACTGTCTTGAAAGAAATAATTTGGTAAAATAGCTCTTTCCAGAGCCGGAAGTTGCTAGTACTATCCCATTTGCATTCGTCAAGGCAAATATGTTCTTGATATAGGGGATTTTATTCTTATTAAGGCCTAGAAGTACCCCTTCATTATCAATGTCCAAAAATGGACTAGAAAAGGGAAAGAAAGCACTTAATCCAGAAGTATGAACATTCCTTCTTAACTTTAAAGCATCCCTCGATAATGGCAGCATTGACTCATAAGAATCTATCATTTGAAATGAAGGAATATTACTCTGAATCATCAAGCCATCTAAATCAGCTTTTATTTTCTTAGACAATAACTCAGCTTTTTCTTTATCCTTCCCTTTGCTCATAAGATAAAGAGAAACATTAAACAATTTTTGCTTCCCTTTTTGTAAATCTTCAAGAACTCCTTTAGTAGACTTATACTTTATCTCTAAGGAGGGATTGATTATTCCTTTCTTTGAATCTGAATAAAGGTCTGACTGTTGCTTCTGTAATTCTCTGTTTAACTTAACCATTGTCTCTTCAATCTGAAAAGGTTCAATATGGACAGATATATCATAATCATCACCAGATGAAATAATCTTGTCAAGAAATCCCATTTCTACAGAATGGGGATAACCACTGACTGCCATAATCTTACAAATTTTTTCATCAATTTGAAAAAAATCATGATAAAAAGTAACTTTTTCTGGAGATAACAAAAAATGAGTATAATTTTCTATACTTTCATTTTCTTCTAATCTTTTTTCTCTTTTATTTGCAACATAATTATAAAACAAATCTAAAAGTTCTTTATCATTCAATCTTTTAACTTTCAAACCAAGACTTTTTAGTTTTTCTTCACAGACTTTACTTTGAATATCTAAATCATATTTTTCATTAATTATAATATAAAATTTTCTATTTTTGATATTGTTTTCCTTTATTGAATCCTTAATGAATTTACAATAGGAGTCGAAAAGTTCTGGAAGCTTCTTGGTTTTCTTTTGAAGATGAAGAAAATGATCTCTTAGACTAATATCATGGCTGCTTATATGAATTTGAATTGGAAAATCTAGACTATTTAGAAACTTTTGAAAACCAGAAATGATGGCTTCCTTTTCTTCTTCAGTTTTAATCATAAAGTTTATTGGAATTACTTCTAAGATTGCTAACTTTGTTTTAGGAGTAATAATCTTACGATCTTTAATCTCTTTGATATTTACTATATCTTTAAGCTTCTCAGAATTAACTTTTATCTCTTGATTTCTTAGAAATTTTACTAGATTAATAATTCTATTCTTTCCATCAAAAAACATAAAGAATGAAGCAGCAGAAATTATAAAAGTACTAATACTCCCAGAGACATAAATATTAAAATTAGTTTTAAACATAAGAAAAAAAATAACTAGAAAAGCAGCAAAAGCATAAGCTAATTGAACAAAAGTTAATCCAAACATAATTTTTTCTTTATGCTGTAATGGGGGAGGTATGTCATAGCTCATTATGCAATTAAGGCAATATACTTTACTGCCTGATTAAGATCATCTTTTAGTGAAGTTGTGACTGACATTTTCATGGCAAACTTTATAGCAAGCCAGAGTGAATAATTTACAAGACTAAAACATGTGATCATTATCAATATCTCAAAGTTTTCAAATAAGGCAATATCTACCATCATTGAACCACCTAAAATTATTAGGAGATCAATGAAAGTTATGAATATAAAAATAAGTAAGGCATTAATCATAAATCTACCATATCCTTTTAGAGGTGGAATAAAATAACAGAATATTGCAAATGGGAATAAAACCACTCCAAAACTTACTAATATATATCTTAAGACTAACATTAAGAGGGTTATAAAAATAACAATAACATATGTAGAGGCATAAACAAATTCTAAAGCAATATTAGTTATATTATCTGCAGTAATTAAAAAGAAAGTAGAATCAATGAAAGAATAGATTACACTATTTAGAATTGTACTCAAATCTATTAATAATCCATAGATATAATATGATCCTTGTATGAGAACAATCATTAAGAAAATATTTCTTAACATATCTTTAGCATGTGATCTCTTTATTGGATTTGAATTGGAAGTTAGAAATACATAGCCAACGTAGAGAAATAAAAAGATATAGAAGAAGCTTATAATATACCTCATTATCGACCATAAAGTATAAAATAAATCTATTGAAACTTCAGAAGTAAACATGGTTTCTATTGCTGAAAGTAAGGGAAGAATTGGAGCATTAATCAGGACTAGGATATAATCATAGATTGCTTCAGGCAAACAAGAAGCTAAATTTGTTAAACCACATTCTTCTTCATCATCCGCTAATGCAAAGGGTGTTAAAATCAAGATTAAAAGTAATATTGGAATAATTATTTTTTTAGCTTGGCTTTGTAAAAGTCTATAAATTATATAAATTATAAGGAGAAAGGTTAAAACCCAGATTAAAAGACTTAAATCTAAATCATTAGCTTCTATACTTAGCTCACTATCCTCTTCTTGATATAATGTCAGATCACACTCTGAAGAATAGTTATAGAAATGGTTGTAAGCATATAATGAACAATTGCTAGTATCACTTACATAAAAAGTCTCTTCTGAGAAGAAAAGGTTACTTATTGAAGTTTCATTTGTAGGGTTTGCTTTTAAATAAGCTATATAGTAAGGTTTCTTTTCAAATACTAAATCATAATAATAAGTCTGTTTTTCTAAGTGAGAACTATTGAATGAGATTATAAAGTAACTATAATTACTAGCTATATAATTTCCTTTTGTGGTATTCCTATATTGGTTAGTTATAGTTATGTTTAAGTAAGGCTCTTGTTCATAAAAAGTAATTTCCTTATCTTCATTTATAGCTAAAGAATCGGATTCATAAGTTGTATGAGAATATTCACAAACTTCTCTGTAATGAATTGGCCCCCCTATATAGTACTGAAATTCTTCTGTTTCTGTTCTATAGTGAGTAACTGCTATTGTTACATAAATTTCTAATTCTGCTGTAAGAGTTCCATCTTCAGAAATTATATAATTCTCATCAGTCCCTAATAAGTCTCCATTAAGATAATAATAAACATTAGCTGAATTACTTGAGAGACTATATTCAGTCCTACAATCTCCGGAAGCTCTACCAGAAGGAAGTTCTATTTCATAATCATAAGTACTTAACAGATTAATTTCTTCAGTTATGTAAAGAATATCACCTTCATAAATAGAAGGATAGACTGCTAAGAAAGAAAGCCAAGCATCCTTGATATAAGTTGAATCATATATTGTTGTGTTATCTGGTGGTTCATCTATCTCTAATTCTAAGTTATACTCTTCAATAAAATCATAATTAGGATAATTGGTATAACCATACAATAAAGTTGAAAGAACTAAATCCATTTCTGTTTCATTCAAATCAGATTCTATAATATCTTCACAATAATCTTCATCAGAAGTCAAACTACAATCAAAAGCAGAAACAAAAGGTAGGAGTAAAAGAATTACTCCCAAAATAAAAAAAGTTTTGTTCATGAGAAGATAAACTCCACTACTGTTGGTGCAATCCAGATAATAATCAAACCTATAACTACACCCATAGCCATGTTTTTAGCTTTCTCTTTCTGTCCTGTGTCTCCTCCTGCTGTAATAAAAGTAACTCCCGCAAACACAAGCATTATGACTCCAAGAACTGTTGCTGCATATTTGATAAAGTTGTAGATTTTCATTATAGGTTCTAAAATTTCATCTACTTGATCTTCTTCATCTTCAGTTAGTTCTGTATCGAAGTCTATCTCTGCTAATGCTATTGGGGTTACTAAGGTTGCTATAAAAAGCAACAAAAACAAAGTTGACTCCAATTTTTTCATTAGTTTATACCTCCTGAGAATAAATTTCTAAAACCTGTTAGAGAATCAATTTGTTTTGGTTTGTTCTCTATTGGTTTTTGTTCTTTTGCGACTTTTTTCTTTGGTTTCTTTAATACTACCAAAATGGCTAAAACAAAATTAACAAAAAGTAAAAAGAAAAACAAAGCTATCCAAAAATTAATCATTTTTTAAATCCTCCTTAACTTTTTTAGCAACTGCAGAAGCCATAAGTGGTGGAACTGCATTGCCTATCTGTTTGACAATATTAGTTTTTGATCCGCAAAAATAGAAATCGTCTGGGAAACTTTGTAACCTAGCTAATTCTCTAGGTGTTAAGAATCGATCTTCAAAAGGATGAATATATATTGTTTTTGTAGGAATTGTTTTTGAAGGTTTGTCTGCTCTTAATCTTTGTCTTGAAAAATTATAGGTCTTTGATATTTTTTCACCTTGTTTTAACTGTTTAATTTTTTCTAAAGTTTCTTTTTTTGGATTAAAATGAATATGAGCATTGTGATTTTGAGGAATGTTTGAGATTGCTTCAATGACAGATTTTTTAAGAAGTTTAGGTTCTGGAAACAGATTTAACTTCTTAGCAATAATGATGACTCTAACTCTATTCTGCGCAACTCCATAGTCAGAAGCTTTTAGAATTTTATAGGAAACAAAATATCCTAAGTTTATGAAATCATTAACTATTCTATTGATCACTTTTTCATTATTATCATCTTTCATACTAAGAATTCCAGAAACATTTTCCATAATAGCAATTTTAGGTTGAATTATTCTAACAAATCTCAGATATTCTTTGTAAAGTTGATTTCTTTTATCATTAGAATCTCTTTTTCCACAATAACTAAATCCTTGACAGGGTGGACCACCGACAATAATTTCAACTTTGCCTCTCAGAGATTCAAGAATCTCATTCTTGACCTGAGTTATATCTCTGCCAAGGTGAAAGACATGGGGATGGTTTTTTAGAAATGTTGTTATTGCCGGTGGCCAGTATTCAACAAAACCAATAAGTTCAAAACCTTCACTTTGAAAGCCATGACTAAAACCTCCACAGCCTGCAAATAGGTCTAAAACTCTTGGTTTCATTTACCCAACCTCTCAAGTTCTTCGAGAATCTCATCAATCTCTTCATTGCTGTATTTTCTATTGTAGAATTCTGCACAGGTTTTGCACAGCTTCCATTCCTCTTCCTGTAATTCTTTGTTACAGATTATGCAATTTCTCATAAGAAATAATATTCATAGGATGCTATAAGAAGCAGTTTAACAAAAATCCCGTTAAACACCCGTTATTTTGAAAAAAGTTAGTTTTATAAGGCAATTCAAAATTCCAATTTTATGCACATTAACACTAGATTAAGAGAGTTAGGTCTTGATCCTTCTAGATTGACTTATCAAGACAGAGTGATTCCGATTCTTGGAGATCAGAGTGATTTAGTCTTAGCTAGTTTTAGAACTTCTGAAGACAGATATAGAGCTAAAGGTGGAAAAGATCCGAGAGAAGAAGGATATTATTTAACAAGAGTAGAAAGTCTTGTGAAAATTGGAGCTTTAGCTTTTGGAATAAGAAGAGATTTAGGAAAAAGAGTTCAAGGTGTTTATGAGTTAGGTTGTGGATTAGGAGTTTCTGCTTTAGCTTATACTCTTCTTGGCGGTGAAGGTTTAGTGGCTGTTGATTCTGATAGAACTTGTATAAGAAAAAGTCAAGAACTAGCAGAGATTTTCGATGTTGATCCTGAGATCTTTCAGGCAAAAGATGCTTCAAATCTTCTGAATTTTGGAATGGGTAGAGAAGATTTTGCTTATGGAATGAGTTTTGAAGCGCAACTAAGGCATACTTTTCTAAGAATGGTTAGTTCAAAATTAGCTCATACCTTAATGTGTGAACCCCTTGATAGAAATGAAGATCCCAGAATGGAGAAAGTTGTTAGAAGAAGGATTTCTAGGGTTGATTTGGGAGAAGTTGAAGGCCTGTCAAGGTTAATTGGATATGAGTTTAGATGAGATTAAAGATTATAATAAATTATAATCTACTAACTTTCAAAGACTTACAATAATAAAATACAAAACAGAAGAGCTTAAATAGCCTTATATCCTCTATAAATATACAAATAATATTAGCCCAAAGGTGTTACTTTTGGAGAACCAGAACAAAGGTCTTACGCATGTCCCGTGCATTATTATTATTAAAATTCTTAAAAAAAATTAAACAATAACCTTTTGACATAGTTTTACCTATCAATAATTTAATCTAATCATAACCAACTCTATTAGCTTCATTCTCATTAGTAATTCCTTCTTCCACCAATTTTCCAACCAAACTTGAAAATGAAGGCAAATCCATTTCAGAAAAGTTACCATCAATAATATCTTCTTTATATCCTTCAATCTCTGAAATACCAATTCTTTGAGAAACTAATGCAACTCCAGAATAAGGTTCTCGTCCCCTATCTTCTTCTTCATTAACTTTCCTAATTAACCTTTGTGAAAATACTCCTCTCAAATTTGCTACTAATTCTTTTCTTGACACACCTAACCTCTCTAAATATGTTAAACTTGTAGAAATATCTCTCGCTGGAACAACTACTAGAACACTCGCACCTCCACAAGCATAGTAAAGAGCTTCTTCTAGAGTTCTACTATGTCTTACATCATCAAAAAGTAATTGTCTAGGTTGATAATTTCTAATACCCTTTAATGTTTGCTCATACTCTGGATCCTCTGGAGCAATAAGTACTCTAGTATCATCACCTAAAGTATAACTAGCCTTCTCCTCCAAAGATATTTTTACTGTTGAAGCAATATTAAACTTAGAAAACATACAATATGCAGTCGTTGTCTTCCCTTGATTAAATGGACTTGAAATAACATAAAGACCAGGTTTTGAAACAAAACCATCTAACCTCTGCCAATTAAATTCTGGAAATTTTCCAAAAAATTCAACATGATAAGCTTCACTATCTCCTAATTTCATTGTTGAAAGATTTACATTAAAATGATTTAATACTCCTAAACAGTCAGAGTTTTGATAATTGAATCTTGTGGTTACTATTTGTCCATGAGAAAAATCTTTTATAGGAACAAACTCAGTTTTTGGAATAATGCCTTTGAACCTTTGCCAAAAAGTTAAAGGTAATTCCTTTTCTTCAAGAAGTCCAAAAATATATCTTAGTTCATCACCCACCATAGTATGAAGTTTACTTGAAGGTTTCATAACAGTCCGAACAAAACCATCAAATTCATATTTTACTCCTCCAATCTTTTCTATATAAATATGACTAGCATCTTTCCTAATAGCATCAATAAGAATTAATCTTGTTAATTTTCTTACAGGACTCTCTCCTGAACTTCTTTCCAAATCTAATTTATCAATAGCTTGATCTACAAAATAAAAACTCCCTTCATTTTCATATTCAGGAGTTTCATCTTCAATGTATCCAACCTCTTCAGAATCAGAAGTCATCTATTAAAATAAGAATCAAACTATTATAAATTTTATGTATTATCACAACAGAATATCTTTATCACTTCTAATAATAAAATAAATAATTTTATATAACATAACTTAAAATTTTTTTATATGAATAATTCAAATACAGACAATATCCCTACAGAATCAGACCCTTCCATTTATAATACTATAGATCAATTACTTGTTGAAGGAATCACATATAAAAAAATATCTCAAGAAACAGGTGTTTCTTATCGTAAAATAAGAAGAAGATATTTAGAATTAAGATCTGAAGGAGTTGATCTCCCAGAAAGAAAGGCAGGTAGAAGAACAAAAACTGTTGATTACACTACAATAGATGAACAACTTCAAAATCCAGAATTAACATTCACACAAATTAGTAAACAAGCAAATATATCTTATACTACATTAAGAAGAAGAATAAATGAATTAAAAGAATCTGGAGTTGAATTACCAGAAAGATATAGAAGAAGAAAAAATGTTGATTATACAACAATAGATGAACATCTTCAAAATCCAGAATTAAAATTGACGCAAATTAGTCAACAAACAGGAGTATCTCTTAATATAATAAGAAGAAGAATAAATGAATTAAAAGAATCAGGAATTGAATTACCTGTTAGAAATAAAAGAATTAATACCATTGATTATTCTACAATAGATGAACTGCTACAAAATCCAGAATTAACATTAACACAAATTAGTGAACAAACAGAAGAAAGTTATCGTACATTAAGAACTAGATTAATACAATTAGAATCTGAAGGAGTTGAACTCCCTGAAAATAGAAGAATAAAAAGAAAAGCATTTGATTATACTAATATAGATATACATCTTCAAAATCCAGAATTAACATATTCAGAAATTAGTGAAGAAACTGGAGAAAATTATGATAGAATAAGATCTAGAGCTTTAGATTTAATTGCTGAAGGTGTTGATCTTCCAGAAAGAAGAAGAGGAAGAAAAAGAGGATCAAATAATTCTTCCTTAATACTTAGAAATGAAGAGATTGTAAAATGTGCTCTATCAATGTTTGATAGTTATCAAGAAATAGGAAGAGCATACAATTTATCAAGAGAATCAATAAGAAAAATAATAATTGATGAAGGTATAAATAATTATGCAGATCAAAGAACTGAGCATAATAGACAAGTAAAAAATAAATTAAGATTAATGGAAGAAAGAAGAAATTTACTAAATTTATTAAAAATTCGAGAAGCTTTTTTAGAACTTAAGGAAGAAAGAGGAGAAAATTATGCTTTAGCTTGGAGATTAAAAGAGATATATGGTTGGGGAAGAAATTATTCTACAGAAGAAATTGAAACATTAATTAGATTGAGAAGAGAAGGAAATGGGTATAAAAAATGTACAAGACTTGCTGGATTAGATCCTAAGTATACAATACATATCTATAAAATTCTTCAAAAAGCTTTACATGATGTACCTTTAGATTTTGAAAACCAATTTCAACAACAAAAGTATTTTACAACTTCTGAAGAGGAGAGTAAATTAGAAGAACTTGCAAAAGAAGATATATCATTAGGTAAAATTGCAAGAATATTTGGAGTTCAAGTAGCCACTATTAGTTACCATCTAAATAGACTAAATATTACAAGAGATTGTGATAAATCAAAGAAAAGAAAGAAAAATAGAAGCCATACAGAACTTTCTAGAATAGATGAGCTTATTCAAGATCAACAATTATCTTACAGAGAAATAAGTGAACAAACAAATTCAAGTATTCAATATTTAACAAATAGAGCAAATTATTTGAGAACAGAAGGGATTGAAATTCCTGATAGAAGAAGAAGAAGAATAGATTATTCTATAATAGATACACTCCTAAAAAATCCAGAATTAACATTAAAAGAAATCAGTAAAGAATCAGGTCACAGTATTTATTATATAAGAAAAAGAATAAAAGAATTAAAAGAGTCTGGAGTTGAAATCCAAGAAAGAATAGGAAGGAGAAGAATTACTCAAACTTCTTAAATAATATTTCCCATCATAATTTCATTAAGCGTTTCTTTTTCTCTTCCAGGATTATTCTTCATTGTATAATCTACTAAAGAAAATCCTAAACTATATTCAAAAAGAGAAAAGAAAGCATTATTTTTCAAAGTACCTCTAATTGACCAAGTTCCTTTGTCTTCAATTTTCTTCATTAATTTTTCAGAATGAATCCTATGATTTGCAACTTTTATATCAGCATAATCCTTATAATTTAAATTCCCAGAATTTCTAGATTTAGAATACATAGAGTTTATTGCAATATATTCTGCCACACCTTCAACTATAGTCCCAGGGAGATCAAAAAAATATTCCTTTGATATTCTTCCGTAACCTATTTCTTTTTCAATAAAGGAAGAATGAATTGAATGACTTATTTCATGTGCACACAAATAAAAAAATTTAACTTCTTTAAAATTTTTATCAAGCAAAACTAGATTTCTATGGGGATTATAAATTCCTCCTTTTCTAAATAGATCAGTAAATGCAGATATAATACCAAGACCCCCAACTGTTGCTGATCCAATTGACCCAAATATTTCAGGAATCATTTGAAGTAAATCTCTTTGTGCTTCAATATCAACAAAAATAGAATCAACACAGTAATTTGTTAGTGCTATCCCAATACCAGCTATAGCTAGATCAACAGCTAAAACTTCCAAAGGAAATTTTTTAAATTCAAAACCAGGTCTATCCCTATATTTTATTTTTTCTCCTAAAAATAATTCCACTTCTTCAATTACTTCAGATGACATATTTCTCATTATATCCAAATCAGAAATATTCCTTCCCAAATCTATTCTTAAAAAATTAGATTGTGAATTTTCTTGTAAATAATCTCTAAAATCATCATCCAAAACAAAATTTGCTCCAATCTCATCTAAAAAAGACAAATTATTTTCTTTACCCTTTTCACTTTGCATAAAAGTATAATTCATAAAATTTATTTTTTTATCAATTATATATAAATCTTATTAATCAAACTTCTTAACCACCTTATCCAAGCTCAATATTTCTTCCTTTCCTGTTTTCATATTTTTCAACTTAAACTTTTTCTTTTTCAGCTCATTTTCTCCTACAAACAACACATAAGGAATTTTATAGGTATTCGCATATTTCATACTTTTTGCAACACCTCTATTCAACAGATCAAGATCAGTCTTCACTCCTTTCTCTCTAAGTTCTTTTACAATTTTCAAACATTTATCAAAAACACCAATTGGAATCACATAAAGTTCACTAACTATTTTTTTATCTATTCTATTTTTTTCTTTCATAGCTTCAATCAAAACTTCAACTCCAAAACTTAGACCTACTGCTGGCACTTCATTTTTACTTCCAATAAAATCTCCAATCATTTTATCATATCTTCCACCAGCTGCTGCTGAGCTTGTAATTTTAGAATCTTTCAAAAACACTTCATAAATTGGACCAGTATAATAACCTAATCCTCTCGCTAAAGAGGGTTCAAATACAACACTTTTAACACCAAATTTTTTCAAATATTTTAAAATTTCTTCAACTTCTCTTAGACCTTCTTTTCCAGTTTCACTTTTCATCAAACTTTTCAAATAATCTAAACTTTTCTTATTTGTACTTTCTTTTTTCAGAGCATTCAATATTTTTTTAATTTGTTTTTCACTAATATCTTTATTTCTTAATTCTTCAGCTACACCTTTCTCACCAATTTTCTTTAACTTATCAATAGAAATAATCACAGTGGACCAAACCTTTTCTTTAATACCAACATCTTCCAAAACTCCTTCTAAAATTTTCTTATTATTCAATTGAATATAAAACTTCAAATTTAGTTTCTTAAAAGCTGTATCAGCTAACGCTAAAAGTTCAGCTTCAGCAATCATACTTTTACAACCAACCACATCTGGGTCAAATTGTGTAAACTGTCTATACCTGCCAATTTTAATTGGACCATCTCTAAAGACCTCACCTTCCATATATTTTTTCATTGGCATTTTAATATCCTTATTCATTGCCACATATCTTGAGAATGGAACTGTAAGATCATACCTTAAAGCTAACTTTCTTTTACCTTGATCTGTCAACTTAAAAGTTTCTTTCATAGCATCAGATTCATTTCCGGCAGTAAATTTAGCTGCAAGTGTTTCATACCTTTCAAAGATAGGTGTCTCAAGTGGACTAAATCCAAAAAGCTCACACACTTCTCTTAATAAGACTAATATTTCATCTCTAGCAATCTTCTCTTCAGGAGAGAAGTCTCTAGTTCCTTTAGCTAGTTTTAATTTCATTTTAATTCCTCCTGAGAAAGATTCAAAGGACGGTAGGCGAGAATCGAACTCGCGTCGCCGGCTCCACAGGCCGGCATCTTAACCATTGGACCACTACCGTCATTACAACAATTAATTTTCTCTTTCTCTTTAAAAAACTTTTCTACAGCAAGACAACTATTAAAATCAGAATTTCTATCAATGAATACAATCAACTCTTGCCATTTTTCCATTTTAACTGTACCTAAACCTCTATTTAAACCTTTCTATCCCACTATTTTCACAAAAAAACTCCTAATAAATTGCACTGGAATTAATAATATTAATACAAACAATCCCAAATATAATCCTTCATTTCTTGAGAATGAATCAGTAACAAAACTTACAACTCCATAGCCTACTAGATTCAAACTTAGAAAATAAAATATTCCAAAAACCATAAACACTGGCAACAACTTGTATGCTTTTTTATACAAAAACTTAAGATTAATTTTTTTACTTTTCAACAGCAAAACTACTATAACAAACCATGTATAAACCATCAAAAATACTAAAATCAAATAAAACAACAACAACAATAAACTATATCCACTTGTCATAAAATCTACAATTCCTGAAATAATTTGTCCTTCTAAAACAAAAAACAATAATAACAAAGGCAAACCATAAATAACACTTTTCAAAATATACTTTTTTGTAACTTTATTTTTAATCAATGCAAAATTCAAAGATTGAGAGACTGAAAATAATAAATAGAGTAAAGCTGGAACTACAAAGATCATAAAAACAAATGCAAACCAAACTAAGACATTAAAATCTTGAATTAAACCTTCCACACTTGCAAAGGCACTCATAGATTGATTAGCAAGTTCAGGTCCTAACTCACCAACTTGACTTTCAAAAACATCAACTTTTTCAAAAAAACTTTCAATAAAATTTTTAGAAAAAACTCCTAAAATAAAGACTAGTATTAAAGTTATTACATCTACACAATAAGTTTTTATTATATTTTTCATATTAAATCAAGTAGGAACAAATTCAAAATGCATTGGATCACAATATGTACTCCAATCCCCTCCCCATACAAAACCTTCATCTTTAAAAGCATCAATTATACAATCAGGCATTTTATGATCACATGGATCATATGCAGATTTTGAATAGTCAGGATTCAAATCAGGTCTAATATCCATTGCAATACCATATGAATGAGGACTCAAACCTCTATTACAGTTTGGTGGAGTCCCATCATGTTGAATACATCTATAATTATAAGTTCCACCTGCATCAGACAGAAATTCTTGCCAAGTCAAACCATAACCATAATCTATAAAATCTGAATCTGAAGGACAAATATTTTCAACTGATTCTAAAACAGTAATAAATTTATCTTCTACATCTACATTTACTTCTTGATTTATTCCAAACACATCTATAGTAGTCAAATAACGTCCTATATTACTTTCAGTAGTACCATATTTATCATCTAATTCAGAATAAGAAGTTCCAGAAACATCACTTGAGCTACCACTACTTGAACCACTTGAGCTATCATCATCACCAGTAGACCTTGTTGTATCTCCATCATATACACATTCATTATCATCATCATTCCATTCACACTTCCCAGAATAACCTGCTTTACTTAAAAATTCATCATAACATTCATACTCCTCACATCTATCCATATCAACACTTAGTTCATCACATAATTCATCTGCATCATCATTTTTATTTTCTTCATAAATACCTAAACAAGATTCACAACTATCCCAAAGATATCCATCATCAAAGTAACACATATCTCCATTATCATGACATTCATCTTCTTCACAATCTCCAGGACAAACTCCACACACAGCTTCATCTAAATCATAATCACTAATACTACCTGAATTTTTTGAACCTTCAGGTGCTAAAACAAAAGTTTTTTCATTAATTACAGTTCCTCTACTTCCACCTTCTCTAACTTTAATTTCAATTTTTATATCATCATCTTCAACTTCAATATTCCCTGTACTACAGGTTCCAGATCCATCTCCATGATTTGTACATTGGGAACTACTTCCACCATCAATTTTTATTTCAACATAATCATCTTCTAACAAACCATACACATCAAATTCTAAAGTCCCTTTATCTCCTTCATTAACATTTATTTGTTCACTTGTATAAACTTTCTCTCCTTCATAATAAATATCATAACTTATACTTGGTCTACCTTGTAGATCACAATCCCATACTATATTCAAATAAGTCTGAGCAATATAGTATTTTGCTAGAGCTCCCATTTGATATGAAGTTGTTCTTTCTTCTAACATAGCTAATCTTTCAATAATTTCATTTGCTTCACCAGGTAAATCATCACCCTTTGAACAAGTTTCTAATTCATCCATTAACAACAACACTTCAATTAATTCTTCAGTACTTCCTTCACTATCTAATAGATCAGCTTCATCTAATCCCATTAAAGTTTTACTATAATTCCAACTTACATCATTTAGATATTCATTAGTACTTTCAGATCTTTCAGTATCCCTAATACTATAACTATCTGTATTCAACCAACAACTTCCTAAACTTCTTCCAACTTCATCTTCTCCACAACTTCCAACTGCTGTCCAAGTTCCACTATTTCCTTGTCCACTTCCAGGATTATTTAGAGAACAAACTCTTTCTACACCAGTTTGTAAAATTCCAAACTCATATGGCAAGATCAAATTTTCAGTTAAGCTCGCACTACCAACTTCACTCATAGTTGGAGACGCTGTTGGAACATCTGGATAACAATCCTTTTCAGAATTTATTTCTCTCTTAGCTTCATCAGCAACTAAAGCATCTTTTACATAATCAACTGCAAACAATGTTGTTACAGATCCAAATCCACAATTTGTTTCTCCATTAACAATCACACAAACTTCATCCATTCCTTCATTAAATATACAATCTATAGTTTGATCTGCTGTACCACCTAACTCTAATGTATTACTTACTCCATTACATTCTTCAGTCACATAATTTTGTTCACCTGTTTGCGAATTTCTTAAATAAACACTATACACAATTCGATCTATATTTTCATTTGTTCCTGCATAAACATGATAATAAGTTTGATAAGATGCTAAACCTTGTGATGGTGCATAAGGTTTTACAGTTAAGGTTGCATAAAACTGATTAGGTTCTTCTGGCTGTGTAACTCTATTTACAAAATCATTAAACCATGGTGCTTTTCTATAGAAAGCTTGTCTACATATTTCAGTTCCAATTTCCTTAGTACTTCTTCCTTTGAAAGCTGCGAATGCTGTCGTTGCATATTCAGTTGTAAAGTAACTTACAGAGTTTTGCATATTCTCCATATTTTCTTTAAAGTTCAAATATTCTCCTCCACTTCCTCCAGTTACACTATAAGCTTTTTCTGCAAAGAAACTTAACAATCCTCCTTCATTACCATCTAAAATATTTGCTGCTTCACTTACTAAAGTTTCACAAATAAATACACTTCTCATTTCATCACAAACTCCAACTGTTTCACCTTCATACCTAGCAGCTTCTAAACATTCTACATAACCTTCCAACATTGAATTAATCCATTTTAAGTTTGATAAGACACCAGTTAAACAGAAAGGCACAGCATCTCCATTACCCCAACCTAAAACTAATGAACCAATCATTCCACTTTCAACAACATTATCAACATTCCATCTTCCTCCTAAATTAAATCTTGTAGGTGGACACATTACCGGATCACAAGCATTAAACAACTTTTTACAGTCTGTAGGATCCATCACATCAAAACAACTTGAAGTAGCTCCTGACATTGTTGTTTTAGATTTTGAAAAACTTACAGTAAAAGTATGATCATCAATTTCAATAATTTCATTTTCGCTAAAGTCCATTTTGATATATTTATTAGACGAAGTTACTAGGTTTGCTAAACTTGGATTTGTATAACTATAATCAAATTCACTTTGATGTGTAACTAAAATATCGTCACCTGTACACAAATGGCCATCAGCTCCAACATTCCACAATTGTATAGTTTCGATTTCATTTGTTTTTGTATAATCTACAATCTTAATGAAATTTCCTTCTTCATAAGGTAAACAATAAGGTAGTCCTTCAAACTCACTACTACCATAAATTTCAATTTTTGCACCTTCTGCATAATTCTCATTTAATGCACCTGAGCTATAAGCAGGCTGTGCAATATAAATTACAATATTATTTAAATTTCTTTCCCAATAATAACTAGATCCATCTGTTGAAGTAATATCAATTTCATTTTTATCTTTCTCTTTATAATCTGCAATTGTTTCAAGATCTTTATTCATCAGACTTTTCTTAGCACTATCAGTTTCAGTTTTCAATAATTCTTTTAATATATCTTCATAGTCTCCAAGATCCATTTGATAAACTTCTACAGTATCATCAACATCATAAACGGTAGAAGTTATACTTGTACTTCCTTTGAAAACTTTTCCAACTTGTTTCAAATCATCATCATCAAATACATTCAAACTCAAGGCTTCAAAATTCTTAACTACAGGGAAATCACTTGAATCTCCAGACGCTGATCTCTTTTCAATTAGATAAGTTGATTCATAAATACTACTTGCAACATCTTTTTGTTGTTGTTCTTTTCTTTTATCATCATCATCCCAAGTTCTACTTGAACTATCTACTCCTTCCAAAGCTGTATTACACGCTTCTTGTCTTGCCTCTTGTTCTGAACCTTTGTCTCCTACATACTCTTCTAATTTTTCTTCAACACTTATTCCTTCACTACTATATTCACTTGACAAACCTTCATCTTCTAAATAACTTAAATAAGCATATTCTTGTAAACTACCTTGACTCATAAACACATCATCATCACCAATTAATTCTCTACACTCTGCAAGATTATCATAACCTTCAGTCAAATCATCATACCAATCTTCTCCTTCAAAACAACTATAATCATCAAAATCTACACAATCTTCTGACAACTTATCAATTTTCTCTCTTGCTTCTTGTGCTTTTTCCATATCATCCTCAATTTCTGAAGCATGATCTAACATACAAGCATCATAAGTTGAATATTCTTTATCATTAACTTGATCTTGACAATAAGCAGCCCATCCACCACTTCCATCAACTCCATTTACTACATCTTGTCTAGCTTTTGAAGACGAACTTAAGAAACTACTTTTAATTGTTACCAAAGCAAATACACTATAACAAGCAATATTCCAATACTTTACAATTGATTCTAATTTCTCTGCAGCTTTTTCAACTTTTTCTTGTGCAGCTCTTGTTTTATTTATTCTATTTCCAATTTTATCAGGATTTAACTTTATTGCTCTTTGTTCAATAGGAATATGTATTGAAAAGTTAGACACAGACTTTAAATCAGTTCCAGATCCGGGTGTTACTGTTATCTTTGCAACTTTCTTTGTATCTGTACTTTTCACTTTAATTATTATTTCTTCAATATCATCACTTTTACCTACTGAAATTTTTTGTGTTTTTGATCTAGCACTACTTGTTTTAGCTTCAGTATAAACTTTCTTAAACTCAACATAACTTTCATCAATACTATTTACTTTCCAATAGTATTCACCAGAATTATCACTATTTTCCGTAATTTTATCACCAACTGTATAAGTACTTGATATTCCATCTTTACTCAAAACTGATGTAGACAATTCTTCTTCTTCTAACAAATCAACAGAGATTAATTTTACATATACTGATCTCCCATTATCCTCAACACTTTCAGTACCAAAGCTTGTATCTCCAATAATTTCTTCTTCTAACCTTGCTATAGCAGCAGCATAATTTTCATCTCCTGCAATTCCACCTTTATCTTCCAATTCCCTATAAGCTTCTAATGCTCTTTCTTTTGCTCCATTTACTTTTTCTGCACTTAAAAAACCAGACAAATATCTTCCAATTTCATTTTCATAAACATAACCCATATCTGCTAAAGCATAATTTTCCAGAGGCTCTTCTGTATTAGGATCAATTTCACCTGCATAATTATCAACAACATCTTGATAATTTTTAATTGCTGTACATGCTACACTCAAAAAGAATTCGTTATCATATTTACTATAAGAACTTGGCAAACCACCTACCTCATAAGTTTCTACATCTTCACAAGGATCTGTTGAACCATATTGTTTTACTTCAATTGTATCTGCATTTTTCACTGAATAGAAAAAACCACTTGGTAACATTGTAACTAAAATTTCTTTTAATGTATCTCCAGATTCAATTCTTACTTTTGTAGTTTCTTTTTCTCCATCACTAACTTCTGACATATCTACATTAATATCAAATGTTCTAAAAACTTCATCAAGATTTTTTACTTCTGTTGAAACAATAACATCTGTATCATCATCAAACACAATTACTTCTGTTCTTTCAGTTGATGTTAGATCTCTTAAATCATCTGAGTGATAAAACTTTTTATTCAAAAGATTTGATTCATCTTCACTAATACCACCTGAGGTTGTTGTTGTAATTGTTTCTGTATTACCTTTAGCATCTTTAATAGTCATAGTTTGTTCAGCTCCACTTGAACTTAAACCATAACTTAATTCTTGAACTGTCCATGAGGAACCAGGAAATAAAGGCGAACCTTCTGAAACAATAACTTGTGAATTTTGTCCTGCAATATTCAAACTAACTGTAGCTGTTTCTTCTGAAGGATCATCAAGATCACTTAATGTTAATCTAAAATTAGAATTTCCTAAAATTTGTTCATCAGTATCTCCTAGATTAATATAATCAGAAGTTTTTCCTTCTTCTAAACTAACTTCTGCAATTGCTCTTGGTGCACCAACCATTGGCCAGTATAAATCTTTATTACTATAAACTGTAAGATCAGCTCTACCATTTTCAATATTTCTAACTCTAATAAAACCTCTTCCTCCATAGAATGAATACATTGCTCCTCTTTCTCCTAATGAGTCAACCCAATCTTCTTCATCCTCATCCTCAGGTAAAACTAAAGCAGTCTTAGATAAACTATACAATCTTTCAGCATTACTAAACCAAATTTCTGCACTTAAATTCAAATTAATTTCTTCAGGAACACAAACTAAATCACAACTATATCCATTTTCACATTCCTCATCACTTTTACAAAGATCCATTTCACTTGGATCCATTTGTTTCAAAGTCATTTTCAAATATCCTAAAGTATCTTCATCAATTTTATTTGGTCTATAATATTCAACTCCACCTGCTAAGAAATCATCTGTTGCTACTGTTGCACTTTTTATTTTTACTTTATCAATTGTAATTCCACCATAGAAAGGTTCTAAACCATTACTTGATCCAACTATATTCCCTATAGTCGTTCCTTTCAAATAAGCATAAACAGGAATATTATTATCCTCCAACAAATTTACAATTAAAACACTTGGTTCATAAGATTCAACTTGTACAATAATACTTTCCCCAGTATCATATTCAGCATCTTCATCTTCAACAATTTCTGCAGCTAAAACACTTGCAAACGAACTACTAATTATCAAAAACATACAAATCAAACTTAATATTTTTTTATTCATGTTAACTCTGGTTCTACCTGCCCTATTTTTGTATCTAAGTAAGCTGATATTGAATCTAAATCATCATAATTTTCTGGCACTCCTGGTGATGTTACATATATTGTTAACATTGAAGCTCTTGCAAGATCATCTCTATCAACAGTCCATTCTTGATCCACTCCCCCTGACATTGCACTTTGCAATTCAAATCCTTCTGTATCAACATCAACACAACTTGCATCACTTTCTAAACCAAACAATCCTCCTAAACTCATCAAAGGATTACTTGTACATGATGTATACGAACTTTCAGGAATTTCAATATCAAAATCTACTTCACTAACTAAGCTACCTTCAATTTTATACGTTCCTGCTGATAGTTTAATCAAATTATCTTCATTAGGATTAATCAATGACACTGCGTAACCTGTTTCTTCATCAGTCATTGTCACAATAATTGTATCTTCACTTGTAGCTTCTCTTGTTGTACCTTCTTCTGCATCAACAACTCTAAGTTCATATTCAATTTCATACAAAGTTTCTAAAGTTACAGTAACTGTACTTTCTTCTAATGTTGTTACAATTTCTATTCCATCATTATAACCTTCTTTTGATGCAACAATTTGTGCATTCACACATGCAGGAACTTCTGCAACTAAACCACTTCCTCTTGTTTCACCTAATGGACAAACATTGTTTATACATTGGAAACTAATTTCTACTTCATCTAAATCAACTAACGCTCCACTCTCTGCAACTTCAACAGGATAAACTGTAATTTCTGTTGTTGCATCTTGACAAATTGTATCTTCAACTTCATTAAGATCTCCATCCAACTCATTTTCTCTTGCAGCATTATTATCTAAAGCTACCATTGTTGCAAACTGGAAAGTAAAATCTGTTTCTTCATCATACAATGAAATCAAAACAGGATATTTAATATCATAAACAAAATGATAATTATTCATACAGAAAAAAGTACTTAGTAAAGAACCTAAAGGACTACCTTGTGTAAAACTATCTTCAACTAACTCTCCATCTTCTGTAGGATACACTTGCATTTTAAATGGCCAGTTCTCTGAATACAATAAATTAATATTATAATCATTTGCTCCACTCAAAGCATCCCACTCAAAATAATCTTCATCACTTTCTTCACTTTGATAATAATCACTACCACTAACTTTAATTGCCAAAATATTATTCATAATAATTTCTTTCAAACTACTTTCGACTTCTTCTTCACTCCAAGCTTCTTGATCACAATCAAACTCTGTCCATGAGAAAGGTACTTCATCATACAAGACTAACATATCGACTGTTAATTCTTCTAAATAAAAATTTTCATTTTCTTCATTCATAATTTCAATAGCAGTCTCAAGCATTTCTCCTAAAGGCATATCAACTTCTTGATAAAAACTTTCAAATTCAAAACTAAAATCATCTAACTCAATAGTCACGGGATAGTTCACAGTAAATCTAACTTCATCATTTAAAATTTCAACTTCAGTTTGAACACTCCCAACAGTTGCATTATTTTCTTCATAGATTTCAGTATCATCTAAACACTCTGCTAAATTATTATTTACATATTCTCCTAAAACTTCTTCCATTGTTTCTAGATCAGGAATTTGTGATTGTTGCACTCCATTCGCAGCAATGTAAAACCAATATACAGTTTCAAAATCTGTACCTGGAAAAATTTCTAAAGAATTCGAAAAAGGATTATGATCACCTCTTCCAATAGTATCACTTGGTATATCTAAATAACCTCCTTGTTGTCCCATTCTTCTAACAGGTTCTTCAACAACTTCTTCAATACATTCTCCAATATAACTATGTAATTCTTCAGCTTCATCCGGCACACTTAAAGATAAAGCTTGTTGTGTTTCCCATTCTGAACCAAAGATATTTGCTCTAAAAGTATAAATTAAAATCACTGAAGCTACCACTATTATACCAAGAATTATTAGTAAAGTCATCTGCCCCTTTTTTTGCATAAACATCTCAAAGGATTTTTAATTTAAATAGATTTTGTTATTATATAAATAAAAAAAGAAATAATATTTAGTTCCAGAAGGTTAACCAATCCCAGAAACTTGCTAAAAGTCCTTGATCTGTTTCAGCAGCTTGGAAAGGTCCGCCAATTCTTTCACCACCTAAAGGTCCTGTTGATTCTTCTTCTTCTCCTTTATCAGTTCCAGTACTTTCTGTTGTTTCAGTTGTATCAGTACTTGCAGATGCTCCTGTTGTTGTAACTCCTGCAGTTTCAGATGAATCTAAAGGACTAACACAATCACTATCTGCTTCTAAATATGCACTTGAATCATACTCATCACAAAAATCCAATAATCCTTCAGCATTATAGAAGTAACAATACTCTTGTCCTACAGAACCAATAACATCCTCACTTTCATAACAAGTATAAACTACACCATCAACTTGACAAGCTCCATAGTAATCATAACCACCATCTACATCATTATCTTGTCCATCACTACAAGCTGCATCACCAAAACCACAGAAACCAATACATACTCCTTCATTACAAACTTCATTGTCTAAACAGTCTGTATATGAAGTACAACTACTCACTTCAGTTTCGGTTTCTTCTGTTTCAGTTTCTTCAGCAGCTTCACTATCATCATCTTCAGATTCACACTCAGTATCATAACCTACATAGATTCCACTTTGATTATTACATCCTGATTCACATGATACCCTCACTTCTCCTGCAGTACTATAAACACTAGTATCACTAAGAATTTCATCACAAGCTAAACCTTCAGCATTTAAAATACAAGCTCCATAATAATCTCTCTTTCTATCTGCATCATTATTTTCACCATCATTACACTCAGGCTCTTCTGAACCATCTAAAACTCCTGTACCTAGATCAACTTCTGTTGCTCCTTCAAAAGCTACCATTGTACCTCCTTCAATATTACTATTACTAGTAGAAGGTGCAGATGCCGCAAAAGCAGTACCCATTACGACTAACATAAAAATTGCCAAACTTAACATTAATTTATATCTCATTTTTCCTCCTTGATCATAAATAAATTATGAAAATAATCCTCCTAACCAACTCCAGAATCTACTAAAGATTCCTTCATCTGTTTCAGCAGCACCAAATCTTGGACCACCTAATCCTCTACTTGAAGCAGCTTGTATAACACACTCTCCACTTGTAGTATCACAAACTCTCAAACCTGAACAATCATCATCGGATTTACAACCTTCATCCTCTGTTTCTTCTTCTGCAACTAAAACTACAGCTTGTTCTAAAACTTGCATATCTTCTCCACACAAATTAACACAACAACCCTCTTCATTACAATAATTATTATCCCCTTGATCTGCACAATCTAAATGGTTATTACAAATTGAAACTGAACAACTATAACTACTACAAGCAGAATCTGAACTACAATCTGGATCTGCACAATCTGTAAAACCATCACAATCATCATCCAAACCATCAGCACAATTTTCTGTTACTCCTGAATTAATTGATGCATCATTATTAAAACAATCATTAACATCACCATAATATCCATCCTCATCATCATCACTTGCCATACAAAAACCAGGCTGACTTGCTACCTCAACCCAATAACAATGATCAAAATGTTCACATGCATTTTGTCCTCCATACTCTGTACAAAGTTTATCATTATCACAAACATTATTTACACAATTATGAATAGCACCAGCTCCACAATCAGTATCTTCAAAACATTCTTCTTCTACAATCCACTCATCATTAGTACATTCATCACCACTCAAATCAACAAGTAAACCTTGATCTAGTACGGCTTCAGATTCTTCCATCAAAGCCTGAGCTTCTTCTGAGATTGTTTCATCACTTACAACAATACAAGCACCTTCACTACAACTTGTATAACCTTCATCTTGACAATCTATAGTATCAAAAACTAAATATCCACTGCTACAATAATATTCATTTAAATTTCCTCCTCGAGCACAAGCCTCAATAATACTACTCTCTCTTCCTAAACTTTCAATATATCCACTTGCACTTCCTTGAACTTCATAATCTACTCCATCACTATCTGTACAAGTTACACAAGAATTATCTATACAAACTCCTGAGCTACAATCTCCATTTTTATTACATTCAACTATTTCTTCAGCTTCTTGAGCTTCAGTACCTGTTTCTGTACTTGTACCTTCTTCAACTCCACCTGTTTCTCCTTCAGTATCTCCTTCTACTTCATCTCCTATAACTTCTTCTTGCTCTTCCTCTTCTACAACTTCAGGAATTTCATAATCATACCAACTGCTACAATCATCATCAGCTAAATCAACTAAACTATCACCATCATTATCTAAACCATCAGCACAATTTGGAATTACATCTCCACATTCAATTTCTTCTTCAACCTCTTCAGCTTCTTCCTCTTCTACAACTTCTTCTTCTTCAACTTCAGAAACTTCATAATCATACCAAGTACTACAATCATCATCAGCTAAATCAACTAAACTATCACCATCATTATCTAAACCAT
>CAYPLB010000001.1:5409-68177 GCA_964411565.1 Candidatus Woesearchaeota archaeon | reverse complement strand
CAGCACAATTTGGAATTACATCTCCACATTCAATTTCTTCTTCAACTTCTTCTTGCTCTTCCTCTTCTACAACTTCTTCTTCAACTTCAGAAACTTCATAATCATACCAACTGCTACAATCATCATCAGCTAAATCAACTAAACCATCACCATCATTATCTAAACCATCAGCACAATTTGGAATTACATCTCCACATTCGTCTACATCATATTCTTCCTCAATAATTTCTCCTTCAGATACTTCATAATCATACCAACTACTACAATCATCGTCAGCTAAATCAACTAAACCATCTCCATCATTATCTACTCCATCAGCACAACTTGGAATAGTATCTCCACAATCTTTTTCTTCTTCTGTTTCTTCAAGACCTTCTTCTATATCTTCAAAAGTATCTTCTTCACTAAACTCTTCACAGACTCCTTCATCATTACAAACTTCATTTGCTCCACATTCAGTATCATCAACACAAGTTTCAGAATCTCCAACTTCAGCAACACTTTCTTCTTCACAAACATTATTTACACAAGTTCCAGAATCACAATCACTTGTTTCTCTACATTCTACACAAGCAAAAGTTTCATAATATTCTGCAGTATCACAAACTAAACCTTCTCCACATTGAGAATCACTTACACATTCTACACAAGTAAAAGTTTCATAATAAGTTTCATTATCACAATAAAAACCAGTAGTACAATTTTCATCAAATGTACAACTATTATCACAAACATTATCTACACAAATTCCTGGACAATCATTTTCTCCTTCCCTACATTCAACACAAACAAAAGTTCCTAGGTATAAATCAGTATCACAATAACCAGTAGTACAATTTTCATCTGCTGTACAACTTACATCTGTTGTTGTTCCACTATCATCACTTGAACCAGAATCTCCTCCTGAAGAACTACCGCCAGAAGATCCACTACCAGAGGAACCTCCTCCACCAGAAGAACTTGAACTTTCTACACATTCTCTATCATCATTACATTCTTCACCATCACCACAATCTCCATCATCATCACAACCACAATCTTCAACACAATCTTCTCCTATATTACAATCACCATCACCACAATGAGGCTCACCAGCTCCACTATCATCTTCTTCATCAGTTAAATAATCATAATCTGTATCATCTGTATCAGTATCATAATCTACTTCATCAGTGTCAGAATAATCAACATCATCTTCGGCTGCAAAATCACCAACCATAAAAACTGCCAACAAAGCCCCTAACAATAAAATTAAAATTATAATTGCATTGAACCACCAAGTTTTATAGAAAGATTTTTTTCCAGTACTACCAATTAACAAACTGTTAATAGTTTTTTCATCAATTCCACTTTTCATTAAAGCTCTTTTAATTTGATTATCAGAATAACCTCTTGCTCTTGCATCAGAGATATATTTTTTCAAGGCATCAGTTTTATCATAATTTGTAACACTTGGATTTTGTGCTAACATACTATTAATTGTATTTTCATCAATTCCACTTTTCATTAAAGCTTGTTTAATTTGATCATCAGAATAACCTTTTGATTTTGCATTAGCTACATAATTTTTTACAACATTAACTCTCTCATTATTTAATTCTACCAAAATTAATCCCTCTTTTAAAAAATATTAGATTTACTTACTTATAAAGTTTTTTAATATGGGCCCGCCAAGAATTGAACTTGGGATCTCTTCCACGTCAAGGAAACGTCATAGCCACTAGACCACGAGCCCATAAAATAAGAAATAAATTTAACATTAAAAAAACTTTCTAATCTTTAATAAAAAATAAAAAGTCCCAAAATTCTTTTGCATTTTCATTAAGATCATTTACAACTCCTCCAGTTGGCATTGGTGGTCTTTGTCCTCCTCCACCTCCACCTGCAGGTCTACTACCTCCACCTGATGCTGCACCACTACCAGATCTTTGTCTCTGAGTTTGTGATCCACTACTTGACCTTTGTCTTTGAGTTCCTGTTTGCCTTTGAGTTCTTGAACCAGTTGTTCCACTTGATCTTTGTCCCTGAGCTTGTGATCCACTTGAAGATCCACTTGTTTGTCTTGAAGGTGTATTTACACTACTACTTGTACTAGTTCTTCTTTGTCCAAAACCAACTCCACTTGATCTTGAATCTGAACTAGAAACTCCTGAAGGTAACCTACTTCCTCTTTGACTTGTTTGACCTTGAGTTCCAGCTTGTCTTTGAGTACCAGCTTGTCTTTGAGTTCCAGCTTGTCTTTGAGTTCCTGTTTGTCTAGTTCCTTCTTGAGCTTGTGTTCCTCTTTGACCAGGTAATTGAGTCTGTCCACCTTGCCTTCCAGGTAACTGATTTTGTCCAGCTTGTTGACCTTGTCCAGCTTGTGCTCCTCTTTGACCAGGTAACTGAACTTGTCCTGCTTGTTGACCTTGTCTTCCTGGCAACTGCCCTTGCCTTGCCTGCTGACCCGCTTGAACACCTGACCCACTTGGTAATCTTTCAACATCACTCTTGACTCTTCCTAATTGACTTTGAACTCCTTGGGGAACTCCTTGTACTCCTGCTAAACGATTTTGTGATTCACCTAATTGATTTTGTAATCTTTGAGAACCTTGTCCTCCTAAACCCCTTTCACTAACAACTCTACCAGATTGTCCAGCAACATTACCTAACTGTACCATTGCTCTTTTCAAACCTGGACTATTAGGATTTTTTTCAATATTTCTTGCAACTGCTTGAGAAGATCTTTCAATACCTTTAGACATTTTATTCATAGTTTGTTCTTGAAATTTATCTCCTCTTTCTCTTGACATTTGTCCATTCATAACTCTATCTTCAATAGCTTTTGATTCTCTCAATTTATTTGCAACCATTTTATTTTGATACTCAGGATTATTCTGCATTACTACACCCATCCCTGCCTCATACATTCCCTTAACAGGACCAAGTATAGGATTGTCTCCAGTAATCACTCCTGAAGATTCTTCCATACAAAAACCTTGAACACAACTTTCTACTCTTCTACAATCAGAATCCATTCTACAACTTTGAGGATTATTTTGTTGAACCTCAGCTTCTAAAGAAACACATGCAAACAATTCTTGATTACAAACTTCTCCTTGAGCACACTCTTCATGACTAACACAAGAAACAACAGATTCTTCTCCTCCACTTCCACTATATTCTAATCCACAAACAACTTCCATTTCAGCTCTATATGTATTTACACATTGATAAGGATCAACTTCATCTAAGTGATAATCTAAACAAGTATCTCCCATTACCACAATATTTTCATCAACACAATCTCCTTCTTCACCTTCACTATTTCCTTCTGCACTTTCACAAAACTCATCGAACCACAAATATACTTCTCCTTCATCTACACATCTACTTCTCACAGGGTTCAAACTTAAATCTCCACAAATATATTCAGAACCTTGACAATAATCAAAACTCATCCATTCATCATCTTGTGGAATTCTATCTGCTTGAATATCACACCAACACATATAATCAATATTATTATCTCCGTCTATATCACAACCCCCAGTAAAATCAACAAAACCATCATCATCATTATCTAAACTATCACCACATTCTGGTTTTCTACCTTCTAACTTACAAGCTTCAACTTCATTATTTTTGAAACTGATGTAATGTTTTCCAATTAACAAATTCAAAGGGTTTGCACTAAATGAAAACAATGTAGGTCCATCAAAACTTGCAATAGGTTTTCCATAATTAGCTAAATCTGTAGAACCAATACTATTTCCTCTAACTATAATTTCATGTAAACTTCCTTGTGCTCTTTTCAAAGTAAAAGTTTCAGCTTCAACTCCTTGTCCTGTATTATCATAAACTAAAGTTGAACCTCTAAAAATAATTTCATCTAAATTTTTTGCAATAGTAATTACTTTTACTCCTAAAGTTAATTCATAAACTCCTTGAGCAGAATTATATCTTAAATTCTCACTTGCCTCACAGGAAATTGCAACTTCTTCAGCAGTAGCTTGAATAACACCAGTATCTTCTGCAACAACTTCATCAGTTTTATATGGCACAGACAAAGACAACATATTAGAATTATAATAATCACTTGGACTTTGAACAACAACCCCACTTAAAGAACTTTGATCACTTGTTTCTTGACTAACATCAGTACTATAATCTACATACACATTATATACATCTCCAATTTCACCAGTACTTAAATCCCAATAACTTTGAGTTGCACCATCAAAATCTAAAACTAAAAAACCTTGATCATCATAAGAACCTAAAGTATAAATTTCTGAACCATAATCAAAATAAAACAAATCATCACCAATTCCATAAACTCCAACTTCAGATAATCTTCCTGTAGCAGGATCATCAATAAATATATACACATCTAAACCGTCGCTATACAACCACAGTTCTTCTATATAACTCCCATCACTAAGTAATATTAAAGAATCACTTGAACTTACATGAACAGTTCCAACTGAAAATAATAATGAATACAAATCACTCAAATCTAAACCAGAATAATATTCAAAACTTAACTCTGCATTATCATAAACAACTTCAGTACTTGTTGCAGCTCCTGCACTACTTCCTTGACCTTGTCCTTGTCCCTGACCTTGTCTTTGACCTTGTCCAGTACCAGTTCCTGTTGTACTTACCTCAGTACTTGCACTTCCTCCACCTAGATCATCAAGATTCACACAAACATTATTTACACATTCAAAACCAACATCACAATCTTTGTCAACACAAAACAAACCTTCTCCACCTTCACAATCTGGAGCACAATAATTTCTTGCTCTCCAATTACTTTCTGCTTGATCACAAACTCCATCTCCACAAGTTCCAGCCACAGCAAAAACTAAAGGTATAACTAAAAGAAACAACACTAAAATAACTACCAAACCTCTTTTCATTATTTATTTAATATCTATAAAGATATAAAAAGATTTCTAAAATTACTTTTTTCTTTTCTTCAATTCAAAAAATAAAATAATAATTATTACAATCAACATTAATAATAAAACATACAACCAATAAGATGGTGTTGAACTAAGAACATTACTAGACTCAGTCATAACTACACTTGATTCTTCTAACTCACTTGTTATTACAACATCTGAAACTCTTGTAAAAACATAAGTTAAATATGAAGCAATAATTCCAAAGAATCCAACAGGAATTATTTTCTTCAAAGTATCTTTCCAATCAACTCCTTTTGGCGCAATTAAAATAATTTTTTTAACAATTGAATAATAAAAAACTTTTTTCCCTTTTTCACTCCAAGCAAAATCTTTTTTTTCAACTAAACCTGCTTTTGATAATTTTTCTAAATTATAAGTAACTGTTGACAATGGCAACTTTAATTTTTTTGAAATTTTCAATGGCGAAGCTTTATCATGTTCTCCTAAAAAATCTAAAATTTTTCTAGAAGTATCATTAGAAATTACATTAGCAATTCCTTTTGACTTTCTCTCATCTAAGGACACTAAAATATATTTTTCCATACAGATATTAAAAAACTTTTGTTTATAAAAGAATCGATAACTTCAACTTAAATTGAACTCTAAAGTACTATTATATACTAAATAACTTTCAAAAATACTACAATGAAAAAAACAATAATAACTATAATAATGTTAGTCGTACTTAGCCTTACATTATTTGGTTGTAGCAATCCACTCCCTTATGGGAATGATGGACTTGATGATAGTGGAGCAAACACCCAACATGTTTTCGAACTTGTTGACGGAAACAATCAATTTGCTTTAGATTTATTTTCAGAATTAAATTCAGGTACAAATACTTTTTTTTCTCCTTACAGTATTTCTACTGCAATTGCTATGACTTATGAAGGTGCTAATGGAAACACTGCTGATGAAATCAGATCTGTATTTTATTTCCCAGAAGATGATGATTCAAGACTTTCTTCATTTGCTTCATTATATAATTCTTTTAATGGAGACAATGATGATTACAAACTTTATACAGCAAATGCTTTATGGGTTCAAGAAGATTATCAGTTACTTGATTCATATATCAATCTAATTGACCAATATTTTGCTGGTGGAATAACTAACTTAGATTTCATAGGAGATGCTTCAAAATCTGCAGACACAATAAATGATTGGGTTGAAGACAACACAAATGGAAAAATTAAAGATATCATTTCAAGTGACACAGTTAGTTCAGCAAAATTAGTTTTAACCAATGCAATTTATTTCAAAGGAACTTGGCTAAACGAATTTGATGAAGACAAAACTACAGACATGGATTTTTGGACAGACTCAGACACTTCAGTTCAAGTACAGATGATGAGACAGACAAATGATTTCAATTATTTTTCTAATGATGAAATACAAATGCTTGAAATGCTTTATGCTGGTGAAGATTTATCTATGTTAATAATTCTTCCTTCTGAAGGAAACGATTTAGATTCAGTAAAATCCAGTTTAACTTTAGATAACTTATACGAATGGAAAGATAGCATGTCTGAACAAGAAATTTCTATAAGAATTCCAAAGTTTACTTTCGAAACAACTTATTCATTAGGAAACACACTTTCAGATATGGGAATGTCAACAGCTTTCACTTCAGGTGCAGACTTTTCAGGAATAGATGGAACAACTAATTTATTCATTAGCTCAATAACTCATAAAGCATTTATTGAAGTTAATGAAGAAGGTACAGAAGCTGCAGCAGCAACAGTTATTTCAATGACTGAATCTGTTGGTTATTCAGAAACTTTCTATGCTGATGAACCATTTATCTTTATTATCCAAGATAAAGAAACTGGAAGTATTTTATTCATGGGAGAAGTAACTAATCCTAATGCATAAATTTTTTTCTTTTTTATTTAAAAAAAATTAAAAAATAAAATCTAGTAGATTACTCCACCAGCTTCCTTCGTCTTCAGCTGCATATTGTAATCCAGCTTCTTCTGCAGTAACTGTTCCAATCCCATAAACTTGGTAATCAGAATCTCTTTCACTATCATCTCCGGAGTTAACACATTCTGGATCTGGGTAGTAATAATTACTACATTCATATACATCAATTTGCATTGACACTTCAGTTGCAAAACCAGCTGACTTACATCCCCAAGTTACACCTGAACTACATTCACTTGAGCTTAGTCCAAATTCACTAAATACTAAATCTCCATCACCATCTTCATCACAACCACAATGATAATCTACAAACCCATCACTATCACTATCACAACCACCTAACGAATCTACATATCCATCATTGTCATTGTCATATCCATCACTACACCTTGCATATTCAGTATCACCTGTTGCTAAACAACCTGCATCTCTTAGATAGAATCTACCATTTGCTGCCTGACAATCAGAATAACATCCTGAGAAATTAACTTTATCTTCACAAGTCCAATCCAACACATTATCTGCATCTACATCACAACCACCATGGAAATCCATTCTACCATCTCCATCATTATCAATTCCATCTGCACAATAACCTGTAGCAGTTGGTTGATCACCTTCTTCTCCTAAAGCACACTCAGTTGAATCTTCATCATACCATGTTCCAGCTTGATCTGTACATATAGCTGAACTTGCTAAAGTTGAACCTGAATTTGGATCCTCAACACACCAACTTGGAATATCTGCTCCATATCCACCATCTTCATATGAATATCCTTCTTCTAAATATCCATTTTCATCACAGTCACAACCGATATATTCACATCCACTTGATCCACCAAGATTAAAATCAAAACCACCTAATCTTGAACCTGCAAAACCTGGTGTTCCACTATCATCACTTTCACTTCCACCAATTGTTAATGCATCTTGTTTACCATCAAAACCATATTTCATCAAACTGATTTCATCACTTCTACCATACACTACATAGAAACCATCTCCAGCTCTTGATCCTAATCTAGGATACAAGTAAACCCCACCTCCAGAACTAAATTGTCCAGCAAGATTCATAGCTTCTCCTGTAATTTCTCCATCATCAGAAAAAGAATCTAAAAAGTACAAATCTACATATGCATTACCTACATCTGCATCCAAATAATCTTCTACACAAGTTCCTTCATACGAACCTTCATACGAAACTACAGAAACCATTCCTTTTTTGTATGTACTACTTGCTACACTTCCAGTTTGTGGAATTTCTAAGTCTTGTAAATAATGACAATCTGCACTCAATGAACCAGAAGAAACTAATGTACTTTCTCTATCTGCTAAAGCTGTCAAAGGTCTTACAAAACCTCCTGTTGAAGTTTGTTGCATTTCTGCACCTAATTCAAAAGTACTATAATCAATACTTTTCTTATCATTATCATGCCAAGCAAGAACAATATAATTATCACTTCCATAACTTAATTCTACTTTTGGATAAACTGTTTTTGAAAGAGTATCACTTTCATCTAATCCATTTCTTGAATTAGTCAAAGGCGTACCATCTTCTAAACTAAATACTCTAACAATAGGTTTGTGTTCATCATTTTCATAATTTCTCCAAGTTGCTACAAAAACTTCAATATCTTCTAACTCACCTGCAACAAGATCTACATTTTTCTTTCCAGCATCCATATTTGAAAATAAAGCTATTTCATTTCCAACTGCTCCATTACAACTTTCTGCAGTCTCTTCACTACACCTATCATAAGCACTAACTTTGTCAACTTGACTTCCATCAATTTGATAAATTTTTGAATATACTCCATAAGTTCCATCACTTTTATCTTCTGCTTGCCAAGCAACAACAATATTTTCTTCATACATAGCAACTGAAGGTTTTCCATCATATCCTAAACCACCCCACCAGTTTTTATCTGGATCTTCGGTTACATCAAATAAATGATTATTCACTACAAACTCTCCTTCATTCCCATATTCATTATCAGGAATATCTAAAACAGTTCCTTCAGCATCAAAAACTTTTACTGCAATTTCTGTTCCAGTATCAACACTATATCTTCCATAAACTAAATCACAAGTTTCATCAGTACCAGCAGCTTCAGAAGCATCTGTATCCCAAGCAATTACAAACTCACCTTCTCCATTCATTGCAACTGCAGGATTTTGCTGCATACCATCTGTACAAGAAGCAACTTCTCCTTCAGAAATTAAACCACTATCAAAATTATATAACTTATAATAAACATTCCCATTAATTTCATAAACAACTACAATATTATCTCCATTAGTTGCTGTCTTAATTGAATTTTCGGTAACATCATCACCTAACTCAATACTAAACACTGACTCTTCACTTGTCAAACCTTCACTTGTATCATCTTCATCATCACATTCATCATCTGAAGTATATAAAACTCCTTCACCAGGACATTCATTTTCTACAGAAGCCCCGTAGTTAGTATTATAAGAACTAATTGTTTCATCTGAGGTTTCACTTGCACAAAAACTTCCTATAATTGCACTATCTCCTTTTCCAATAAAAGAATCTAATTCTCCATCACCATCACAATCACAACCTCCACCATAATCAATTTCACCATCACCATCATTATCTTGGTAATCATTACATTGTGCACTTGTAAGTAAATTACCTGAAGTCACTGCTGAACTTGAAGTACCTACACTTGTACCTGTAGTACTTGCAACAGAACCTAAACTACTTGCTACACTTGCTCCTTTTGTTGTGTCTGCTATTACTGCTGCACCAACAGAACTAAAACACATTAAAAATGCTAAGACTAACCCAATTATTACTTCTTTTTTCTTCATGAATATCCACCTCATTTTATTTAAACATAATAACCTCAAGTAATCTATTTAAACTTTTCTATAAAATAAAAAGATATAAATGATAACTACATCAATAAAAAAAGATGGAAAAAAACTACGAAGAACTAGAAACTATTTGTGCAAATTGCAATATTAGCTTTAAAATAAAAGATATGAAAGTTGACCAAGAAACAAATAAATTAGTTTGTGTAAATTGTTTTTCTAATCCAAACTGTAAAATTTTTAAGATAAGATAAAAAAGCCTCAGGAGAGATTTGAACTCCCGACCTCTTGATTACAAGTCAAGTGCTCTAGCCACTGAGCTACTGAGGCATATCTCAGAAAAATTATTTCCACCTTAAAAGTCTTTCTATTCAGAATAACCATTGACACAGGACACATCTATTATTAAACTTTATATCCAATCTTTTAACTATAAAGAATTAATCAATTTCTACTTTCTAACTCTCACAAAAGATCTCATTTCTACTGTCATTACTGGATAAACTTTCTTCAATTCAAACTTTAAATTTTTCATAATTTCTCCAATAATAACTTTATTTATCAATTCATTATAAGTTAATTCCTTTGCATAAGTTAAACAATAATCTTGAGTTTTTTGTTTCAATGCTGTCAGAACACTTCTTTGCACTGTTTTTTTAATTAACAATAAAGGTTTCAATCTAACTTTAATATCATCTTTAGTAACTACAACAAATGAATCATCAATTCTTTTTTTTGCTCTTTTTACTGTTCTTTTAACAACTGGAACCGGCATTCCCATAGATTCAAATTCTGTGATACAATCATTACCTTTAACTTCAACAATTCTAAATTTTAATTCTGTATTAGATTTTTTACCTTTCATAAAATTTCCTAAACTAATTTTAACACTTCTTCCAGTTAACAGTTTTGGATCTGCAGCTGCAGTTTCTCCAAACACTTGACTATCAAACACTTTAGGTGCTTTAAGATTATACCATCTTTTCTTAGTCACTGATACTCTTGATTTTTTATTTATTAGTTTCTTTGCCATTTTATTCTATATACATTTTTGCTCTTGTTTTATCATACATCCAATCATTTGCTAAAATATTTTTAACTTTATAATACTTAACTAGTCTTTTAATTTTTGATTCTGTTAATTGTAATCCTCTCTTACCTACCATATCATGTTTATTTTCTTTCATATGTTTCATAAGAAATACATGTCTTTTGATTAAATGCAACAAATCTTCAGGCAATTCATTAGTCAACTTTTTTTCTTTCAGAACTTGTTGAACTTTTTTACCTAATAGTGTTTTAACTGAAGGAATTCCATAGCTATCTCTTAATATCAAACCAATTTCAGAAGAACTTTTTTCTTGTTTTGCTAATTTCACAATTAACTGTTCAACTTCTTCAGCTTTATAGCTAACCCATTCTGGAACTGTTTTTTCAACTGGTTTTGTACTTCCAGATCTTCCTCGCTTTCTTGAATGCATTCGTGCCATTTTATTATAATTTCCTAGAGAATTCAAATCCTCCAGGCCTAGTCTTGCTCTCACAATTCTATCCTTTAGATCTCATAAAAATCATGTATTTATAAAGCTTTCTAAACTTCAATTTATCAAGATAAACAAAAAAATTAATATATTATCTAAACTTAAACAACAATATGAAAAAGAAAAAAATAGACTTATATAATATTGGCCTAATCATTGGAATTCTTGCAATAGTTTTTACTGTCATAATGATCCTTATTTCAGCTATAAAATGAAAAGGAGAAAATTACAACAAATATCTCTTATTATTTCAACATTAATTTTACTATATCTTTTATTCATAAATATTTCCAGAGATACTTTTATTACTACAGATTGGTTTGTTGTTACAATAGATCTCCTTGCAAAAACAGTTATTGATATAATTTTAATAAGCAAAAAATAAACTTCAATTTCTTCCTTGTTTTTTCAATTCATGATAATCAAAAGTTCTATTTTTATACATATGCTTACATTTCACTCTTGTATCACACCAAAATTCAAAACCTTTATCCCACACGTCGAACCCTAACCATCTATCATCCCATGCATCCATTTCTTTAGAATACCTAAATTCTACTTTCTCCAAAACTTTCTTTGATATTAATATACATCCCATTCCTGTAAAAGCAACTTTCAACAATTGTCCTGGCCACATTTCTTGATCAACTAAATATCCTGTATTATTCCAATCAATTTCTCCTGAAGAAAACACCCATGCAAACGGCATAACTCTTAGCTCTCCCATAACAGGATGCGATCCAAAATACAACCCTGCACAAACATCTTTATCATGTTTAATTAACTGTTCAACAACATCATCTGGTGGAATTACATCTTGATCTAAAATTAACAAATAATCATAACCCTCATCTAAAACTTTTTTTCTAATAACATTATGATCTCTTGTCACCATATCTCTTATTCTATGCATATGTCCATTTCTTAATATATCAAAACCTTCACTTTTTACTTTTTCATAAAACCATTCATCTTTAGAATTATCTACTAAAAACACATCATGTTTTTGTTTCTTCAAAAAACCACTAAACTCTTTCCAACAATAATCATACCATTCAGTTACAGGTGCTGCAATTAAAACTTTCATAAAAAATAGAAACAAATAATACTATAAAAAATTATCTTAATTTTCCACCAGTTTGTAAGTGACTAGTTAAATCTCTAAACATATATCTAAACTCTCTAATTTCTTTTCTATGATTTTCTGAGGGTTCAAGATTTGAAAATGCAAAAGACATTTTATTTAAATCTGCATTTAATTCCATTGTATTTTCATAATTATCAAATTTACCTTTAATATTATACAAATTTGTAAACATATCATTAAATACCTTATAATTAATTCCTTCTTCATTATCTACTAAAAAATAACATTTTTCAAAAAGATCAGTTAGAGTATGTTCTGTATTAACAACCTTATGTCTCCTAGATACCAAAAATCTTAATTCTCCTGCAACATATCTTATTCCATCTAACATATTCTAAACACCTTCAAAATAATCCTCGGGATTAACATCACACCTATAAACACCATTCACTAAAAACATCCATTTTTCATTACAAACTTCATAATCTGTTGCCAAAGGATTTCCTTTTGCACCAATAATATCTATTTTTAAACCACTTGGAAGATTACCAACTTTTCTTCCATCTTCATTAATAACATAAAAATCAAAATCAACAAAATCTCCTCTAATATTTTCTAAGTTTGCAAACTCCATTTTTTCTGCATCTAAAGAAAAAATATCTTTTTTCTCTACATTCTTATCTTCCCAATCAAAATAAACAGAATCAATATTTTGTGGAGCAACATAACTACTTGTTTCACTAGAACTTAAACTTGTTCCTCCATAATATAACCTCTCTTGAACATTAGAGCTATCAGAAACATTCATTTTAAACTCAACATCACTCCCTTGTCCAAAAGCAACACCAGCACCAATCAAAGCCAAAGCACCAACAACACCAACTTTCATTAAAGATCTATTTTTCTTAGGTAAAATTATTTGATCATAACCAACTCCCCATTTTCTTGAAAAACTATCTAAAACATTACCTAAACGAATCAAATCTTTCTCAGGAAACTTATCTTGAACTCTTAAACTAACTTCATTCAAATAAGTTCTCGCATAATCTTTTCCAACTCTTGTACGAACTCCTCTTTCTTCTAACTCATCCAATTTTTCTCTCAAAAAAAGACTTGGATTTCTTACACTAATCATTCCATTATACCAATCATTAACTTCTCTTTCAGTTCTAGAAACACCTAAATCAAAATACTCTTCTTCAGTTAATTCTTCCAATCTTTCAATTTCATATTCAACATAATCACCTTCAGATTCTTCTTTTTCAGTTAATTCTTTCAAACTTTCAATTTCATATACAACATGATCTCTTTCAAACTTTTCTCTTTCTGTTCTATATTCTTCTAAACCTTCATCAACAATTTCTTCAACATTTCTTTGTGAATATACTCTATCAATATATCTGGTATAAGTTTGGTTAATTTTTTCAATTCCATTCACAACTTTATCTCTATTTTTTATTCTTCTAACTTGATCCCAAGAAACATTTCTAACAGTATCTACAATATATTCTAAACTTTCAACTTCCTCATTTCCTTTCAAATAATTAGCAACATTATTAATATTTTCAACTCTATTTGTCCAAGCATGGTTCCTTTTCAAATTTCCTAAACCATGTTCTTCTAAGAACTCTTGACCATAATTTTCTTTCAAATAAGCTACAGATTTACCAGATCTTAAATCATCTACTAAATTACTTATTTCCATATTGCTCAAATTAAAACTAATCCTATATAAGCTTTATTATATTTAAAAAAAAGAAAAAAAATACTAACTTGAACATACAATTTCCAAGTAAGCTACACCTGATGAAATTTCTCTCAGATTTACACTAAAATCATTACTTGCATATTCTATTTCAACTTCTTCTCCAACAGGAACTTCTACAGTTGCAATAGCGCTTCCTTCTACAGAAATAATAATCCTAGTTGCATCAAGATCAGTGATAAAAAACATTTCATCCTCATAGTAAAAAATATCATCATCTCTTAATTCTAACAAACTTCCACATTGAGAGATTGGATCACTTCCACTATATTCACATGCTAATCCAAATGTCACTTCACTTCCATCTAATTCATAAACTTCTACATAGCTATCTTCATCATCATGTATCTGTCTCATATCTCCAGAATTAATTCTAGTTACATATCCATCTACATTAAATTCAGCATAAGTTGAGCTTACACTTTCAACTAAAACTTCATCACTAGTTTCAAAAGTATCTCCTTCATCAAGCTCATAAATATCTAAACAATTATACTGTTCTACTAATGGTTGACAATAGATTAACATTTCAGCTTTACCTGTTTCTTCAATATATTCATCATATACTAACATCTCATTATCTAAACCATTAATCTCTGTAACTTCATCTAAATATATCCTAGTTTGTAATGATCCAACTTGTACTGTAACATAACTATAATCTGTTGCTATATATGCAAATTCCAATTCAGATCCATCATCAAAAGTGTACAAGGTTGTCTCATCAAGATAAAACATTCCTCCACAAGATACAGGGTCTGTTGCTAATTCTAATTCTTCTTCAGTTGAAATATCTCTAAAACTAGCTAAAAGGTAATCATACCAAGAACTTTCAGAATCTGAACTATCATCTTCTTCAGTCAAACCTAACCTTTCTAAAAAATAATCATACCAAGATCTCTCTGAGTCTGAACTATCATCTAAACCATCACTTCCAGTATCTTCTTCTACTGAATCTCCTTCACTAATTGTTTCTCCTCCACCAGAATAATCATCACTTGAACTATCATCTCCATCTCCAAGATCAACATCTTCAATTAATTCATCTTCAAACCTACTACTTGTTTCTTCTACATCATCACTACTATCATCAGTAACTACATCATCAGTTACAACATCATCACTTTCATCATCAGTAATATCATCACTTTCATAACCATCTTCAGGTTCTACTACATCTCCATCTTCAACATCATCAGACAAATCATCTTCAACTACATCATCTTCTACATCATCACTACTATCTTCAACTGTTTCTCCACTACAAGAACAAACTTCTCCATAACTAATTTTTATCAAATCTCCATCTTCTTCTACTAAAGTATTTCTTCCACAAAAATCATTTGATGTATAATCAGCAACTAAGCTTCCTAAGTACTCAGTATCTTCTTCAGAATCTCCAACTACTATTAAAGCATAATTATCTCCATTTTCTTTCAAAGCAACTGCTCCAATATCTCCACTAAATGGCCAACCACCACAAGGTGAACCAAAATCTTCAAACCAATAATTATTACAAACTGTTCCAACAATAATTAAATTATAATCTTCAGGGTTAGTAATTTCAGAATCAAGTTTAATATCTGATGTACTTGTTCCTAGATTTAAAGCATACAATATTTCTTCTGCTGCTAAAAGATCTTCATCTGGAGCATCATCACCAACAACTACTACAGTATTTTCTCCAAAAACACTATCAATAACAAATGGTTCTGGAAGGTCACAAAGAGTATAATATACAGGTTCTTCTTCCAATTCGTCTGCTTGCACTGCTCCTAAACTTAAAAAAAGCAACAATGCCACAATAATTATATAAAATTTCTTGATTTTCATAAATTAAATTAAAAAACAATGATTTAAAAAACTATCTCTTAAAAAACCTTTATTTTGCCCTTAAAATGAAAATTAAATCCTATTTTTACTCCTATTTAAAAATTTATAAATCTATCCAATCAAACCTCAGTACAAAGTATAGCCCCGCCAGGATTCATAACAGCTACACTAATTTTTCAAACAAAAAATTATTCAAAAGCAATATAGCTATTAGGAGTAGCACTTCTAATAACATCCATTTGCTCAAAAAAACAAATCCACTCAAATTCATTACCATAAAAAACTTCAACTGTAGCTAAAAAAACTTTATACTTAACAATATAATCTCCAAATCCATCATAACTTTCAATAAATTCTTTTGCATATTCTTCAGAAACAACATCATCAAAAGAGAGATAATAATATTCCTTATTTCTATCTAATTCTTCAAGATCATAAGTTTTAGGAAAACCTTTCCAAGATATAGATTTAACTATTTCTTGAGAACTAATTTCCTCTTGAAAAACTTCATAATCCTCAGATAAATCCTCAACATAAAAAGAAAAATAACTATTATTACTATTTCCAACAGAATTACTTTCATATTCAAGACCATAACTCTCAACTAGAATTCTAGCCTCTTCAGGAGTAATCAAATGTTCATAAAAAAATAAAAGAATTTCTCCAGAGATATAATCTTGAGTTCTTTCAGAACGAACATCTTTAGCACAATCAAGAATATCTTGTGAAAAATGAGATTTACAACCAACTAACAAGAATAGTAAAACTAAAACAAATAATATTTTTCTCATAAAAATTGATAAGATTAAAAGATATATAAATCTATCCAATCAAACCTCAGTACAAAGTATAGCCCCGCCAGGATTCATAACCCATCCAAAACAATCTCAACCTTCTCAACAATTTCCTTAGCCTTACCAATCAACAAAGAAAGCAATTCTTTATTCACATCAGTCTTTACTCCATACTGAAACTCTTCTCTTAAAGATTTAGCATCCTTCCCCGTCATTTGCTCAGCAGTCCTAATGAAAGCTATATCTTCTAGATCCATATTAACATCACCATTCTCAATCATAAATTCAACAGCATTAATTGTACACTCATGATTCTTTGACTCAAACCCTTTCTTAAACAAAATAGCAAGAAGCGAATGATACATTGCATAATACGCCTGAGAAACTGCCCAATCACTAAATCCTCCCTCAATATTATAATCTGCAGCCTTAAGATTATGCTTTGCCTTTTCTATATGTTCTTTAGAAAGTTTATTTTGAGGTTCAACTCTTTTCATCCTTTTCTCACTAGCTAAACACCAACCAAACTTAGATTTACGACTTTGCATCTCTCAACACCTCCAAAAACAAGGATTCTCCTTTCAAAATTACTCCTTCTTTAACTAAAGCAAGTATTGACTCCTTTTTCCCTCTTATACTTCTCACTAAATCTTCTTTATTTAATATTAAAGGCACAACTGGCTTCGTTCTCATTTTAGAAATTTGCAGACAAAAATCACTCACACTTTTTACTTTATTAGTTACAAACAAGACATCAACATCATTAAATTTCTTTTTCTTCAATACAGAGCCAAACAAAACAATTAGCTCAGCCTTACTAAATGATTCAATATCATTTGCATAAATCTTGGCATATCCTTTAAGATTTCTCTTTTCTTCAAGAAGCAAGAATTCACAGATTTTCACCATTTCCTTATTATCCAAGTCAATCTGAAAATACTTTGCATTTCCTAAAGCTTCAACTTTCACAAAACCATTTTTTTCTAATTCTTTTAAGATTTTGAAAGAACTCCCTACACTAATCTTTAATTCTCTAGAAATCTGATTAATGTTATATTTGCCCTGGTTCTTTAACAGATAAAAGATTATCTTTTTTGTGTTCTTCGGCACCATTTTCACTTTTATTGAATGATTATTCACTTAATTTGAATATTTATAAACCTTTCGATTTTAAGAATATATAGCCCCACCAGGATTCGAACCTGGGTCTATTCCTCCAAAGGGAACAATGATTGGCCACTACACTATGGGGCTCTAATACCACCTAAAAACAATCTTCTATTTTTAAATTTAATGTTTTTTACGAATTACCTTATTCATACAAAAACTTATCTTTCCCTACAACCAATATATATTTAAACTAAAAAACACCTAAAAAGCTTATGAGCCTATTTTCAGAATTATTATTCAAAATAAAGTTTCTTCTTAACAAAGATAATAACACCTGGAAAGAAAATCAAGTTCAAAAAACAGAAAAAGACATTGAAAATATTAAATCTAGTATTAAAGAAACAAAAAAACAAATTTCTAATAAAATAGGTAACTTTGAAAGTTTAGAAAAGAATCTTAAATCCCAGGTAATCAAATTACGACCAGATTTAAGCAAAGAATTTGAAAAATATATAAAACAATGTAACGATTTTTTATTTATAATAAATAAAATAAATAGATTTGAATTAAAAAATAATTCTGATGAACTAAAAAATTTATATGATTTATCAAAAGCAAAAAAAGCATTATTAACAAAAGAATGGCAAAGATTAGATCAATTAGGATCATCACCACCTAAAGAAACAAAAGGAATAGAAAAAACAATAATTTCTAAAGCTAGAACTTTACCTCCTGTAATAAGAAAGGGAGTTATGGACATATTAAAAGCATTTGAAGAAATAGAGATTATTCAATCTTCAATCAAAGCACACAATAATAACATATTAAAACTCAAACAAAGAATTTCTTCTCTTAGAGAAAAAAAATCTTTTGAACCTGCATACAGTCATTAATTTATTTCTTCACAACAAAATAAATTTCATCACCTAATTCAAACTTCTCAAGAACTTGACCTTCAACAATTTTTTCAAACCACTTTAATCTTCTACTAGAAATCCTTTTTCCACCACCTAAACTTCTTGTAGCAAAACTCACAACAAAATACCTACTTTCAATTTTATCCAACAATTTTTCAGTAATTCCTCTATCTAAACTTTCAAATCCTTCTAAAACTTTAAACATAAAACAAACTTGAGCTTTCAAAAATCTATCAAAGCTCAAAACATCTCCCCATCTTACTCCTCCTCTAAGTCCAAACTTTTCCAAATAATCATTACAAAATTCCACATCTTCTTCATTTACATCAATCCCATAATAATCAACTCTTCCCATCCAAGGCATAGAGAAAACATTCAATCCACACCCAACATCTAAAACACTCTTAAAGTCCACATATTTCTTAATTTTCTCATAAAGTTCTTCATAGTGATCAACTCTTTCTCTAGTTGAGAGATGAACTTGTAAAATTTTTTTACAAATCTCTTTATTTTCCCAATCTTCCATTTCTTCTAAGAATTTATTTTTCTTAGTAAAATTTCTCATTCTAAACGCAGAATATAATTCTCTCAATTTAGCTCTTGTTTCTTTAACAATTTTTTTTTGATCTTTTTTTTCAGTCACATCATATTTCTCACTCACTTTAACTAACACTCTAGAAACTAGATCATCGCTTAGCTTTCTAAACTCTTTCTTATTCTTAACTTCTTCTAAAAAATTCATGAGAACAAATAAATATAATTAAGATATAAACTTATCTATTAAAAAAATCAAAAACCTTTCCCTTCAAACTGTCTTCTCATCAACTCTCTTTTCTTATTGTCTAACCACTTGAAAACATTTCCATGAGGACTTCCTTCAAGCAACATTTCCATAGCTTGTCTTGCTATTGGCACATGATCAATTTCTCCAATGATTCCAATAGTTTTTCCATAAACAACAATATGTGTATCGGTTGCATCTTCAATCATTTGTCTAGCTTTTCCTTCTCTACCAATAATTCTTCCTTTAATTCTGATCATATCTTTTTTTGACTTTCCAATATAATCTTGAATAACAATCAGATCAAAAATATATTTATCATTAAACAAAAGTTCAGCAACTTCGGGATTAAATCCTCTTCCTATAGCTTTTATTATATCTACACATTCAAACACCGCAATACTATCTTCTCCTTCAATAAAAACATCTCCTTCTTCAGAATCAATATTTAATCTAACATTCATTTTTTCTTCAATTCTTCTTTTCACACTTCCTTTTACTCCGATTAATACTGCTATCCTTTCATGTGGAATTTTTAGTTCTTGTCTTGCCATATTTTTTCAAGTTCCTCTTCTTCATCTAATTTCAAACCTAATTTTCTAAAGTATCTTACCATATTTTTTACATCTCTCCTTAATAGTCTTTTCACATTTGGATATTTCATATCTATTCCATGCGAAAAATCTATCAACACTGGTTTTTCTTTGAAATTGATCACATTATACTCTGAAATATCTGTATGCACTAACTTCGCAGTTTTCAATTTTTTAACTTCTTTTATAAGCTTTTCGTAAAACTTTTTTGGTTCTTTTGGTCTATCATGCAACAATTTTTTCCCATCAATATATTCCATCACTAAAACATTCTTATAAACTGCATATGGTGTTGGCACTTTAACTCCTTTTTCTCTAGCTTTCAAAAGGTTCCTATATTCTTTTCTTGCCCATGCATATATCACTGTTAACTTACTTCCTTTCACATGTGCAAACCTTGGATCTGGTTTCATATAATCATACATTTTTTTAAAATTGGCAGCAGTTCTATAAATTTTTACAACTCTCCTTTCTTTACCTTTCAACACAGTAAACACATTACTTTCTTTACCAATAGAAATAGGACTTTCAATTTCATCAAAAAATCCTTGTGATGACAACTTAAACAAAGCTCTCAAAGTACTTTGATCAAACACATTTTCATATGCAATAAACTTATTTTTTGCCATAATAAAGAATAACTTCCTCCAATTTATAATACTTTTTAATTCATTTTCTTTAAGGGTAAAACAAATAACAAATAAATAACTCCAAACCCTAATAAAAATAACAACCAATTATATTTTAAGAATACATACGAAAACAAATATCCTACTGTAATAATAATTCCTAGTATAGCAAATATTTTTTTATTCATATTAGAACTCTTCCAAATCTACTGTTACTTCTTTGATATAACCTTTCTTTCTTAGCCACACAACTTGTGCAGGTCTATACTTGTAAATAACATCACCTTTTTCATTTCCACCATATTCCCAAGGTTCAACTAAAACTACATCATTTTCTCTAACCCACAATCCTCTTTTCAATCCTCCAGGAATTCTACAGACTCTTGTAAATCCATCATAACATCTAACTCTCATTCTTCCACCACCTAATCTAGTTTCAACTACACCAATACTTTGTTTACCTCTTGGCAACCTAACTCTCATTATTTGTGGTTGTTCAGGTGTAAAACCTTTCTTCTTCTTTTTCTTTTTTTTAGGAATAAAAGCCATTAAACTATCAAATAAAGCAGGTGTTTATAAAACTTCCCTCTAAAGAAAAACTTTATATTCTTTATAATCTTCTTAGAATAAATGAACAAAACTCTTTTAGCATTAATTTTAACAGTTATTATTGTCCAACTAATTAAAGCTTTTATTTTATACATCAAAGAAAAAGAATTTAAAATAAAATATTTAACAAAAACTGGTGGCATGCCTTCTTCTCATTCAGCCTTAGTAACATCTTTAGTTACAAGTATATATTTACTTGAAGGTTTTTCTACAACTTTCACAATTGCATTAGTTCTAGCTTTAATTGTTATGAGAGATGCTTTTGGAGTCAGAAGAACTGTTGGAGAAGAAATTGCAATCTTAAAAAAATTATTAAGAAAAAATAGAATCAAAACAAAATTTCACGAAGCAGAAGGACATACTCCTTTCCAAGTTACTATTGGTGCAATAATTGGTTTACTGATAACTTTAATCATTTTTTTCTTTTAGTCTTATAACTGCATAATCTAATTTAGATTTTTTTAACCATTTGGAAACATAAGAACTAGACCTAACATGAAACTCTCCTAATACAACAACTACAACACCATTTACATTCAAATTATTTTTAATCATGTTAACAAAATGAACTTCTCTTCTATCAATATCTTTCTTCCAAAAAAATAAACTATCAAAAATCTTTGTTAAAAAATGTGAGAATCCTTTTCCAGTAAACTTACTATGAAACACATCTATACCAATCACATTGAATCCTTTTTTTTCTGCAACACTTATTGCATCAACTCTAATTTCAATATCTTGTTTCTTAAACGGACTAGCTACAGGATAAAAATCTCCATGAACAAACTTTTTTTCTTTACCAATAAAATTAGAATCGACTAAATCCTCATGTAAAACAACACCAACATCAAGACCTTTAATTAAATTCAATTCTAAAGAATCAAAAATATAATGATTTTTCTTACCATATAAAACAACTTTTGGATTTCCTCTAATCTCTAAATCTAACTTATGACCTTTAATCAAATTTTCCAAAAAAACTTTAGGATTCTTCATCTTCCTCTTTATACTTTCTTCTAAATAAAACTGTAGCTCTATAAACATTCCTAGATTTCAGCTTATTCCTAGTATGAATTGTTCTAGTCATTTTCAATTCACCATCAAATCTTTTTTTAATCCTTGGTCCTAAAGTTCTAGCAAATTTCTGAGAACTAATATAAATATCAATTCCAGATTTTAATTCAACAATTTTAGAAATATACACATTATCTTTTCTTTTTTTAATTTCTTTCTCAATAAATAGATAAACTTCTTCATCATAAGGTCTAAGTTGAATTACTGCTTCAAAATAATTATCCTTCGCAAACACTATAGATTTGGGCATGTGGAACTCCTTGAACTTTTATTACATCTTCTTCATTAATAAATCCTTCTTCTAATGCAAGACTAATAATTTCCTCTCCTACCATGTTAACATTCCCTTCAACTTTCAGAATTTTAATAATTTCTTCTCTAGTTTTTTCTTCACCTTTATAGAATCTCTCTGTAATATCTAAAACAATATCATTTTCTTCAAATGTTTTACCAATTAAATCAGAATCAGCCATGGCTACAACTTTTTCATTAAACTTCACTAATATCATCCTAAAAATAATAAATTAAGAGTTTAATAATGTTCTCTTTCTAACTTCACAAAAGAACCATCTCTAAAATCCAAATATTTAACATTATAATTTCCAAAACCTTGAATTAAATCTTCTCTCTCATTCAACTCAGAAATAACATTTCTCTCTCGATTAGTAATAAATAAAGCAATATCAGTTTTTTCATCCTGAGTCGATGCTCTATAAACAAAAAATCTCTCTAGGTTAATCCCATCATCAAACTGATCTAAATAAAAAATCACAACTCTTGCATTTTTCCTATCCGTATATTCTATAAACTCTCTTATTTCCATAAGACTTGTTTGTTCCTCAAAACCAATAACACCAACTTCTTCATCTCTTTCAATAAAAGCACCAATTCTATTAGATAAATGTCTTAAATCACCATAAGGAACTCTAAAGAACATATAATTCCCTCTAAAATTTTCAGATCTATCAAAACCTTCTTCTCTAAAAAATTCTCTAAAAACATTTTCTATTACTCCTAAAGTTCGAGCCTGTCTTTGTTTCATAAACAAAAAAATCTAAAGAACTTATATTTAAAACTTTAGCTTCACTAATATCATCCTAAATAAGCACCTTTTTCTTTGCCTTTACTTTCAATTTTAAAAACATTTTCACAAATTTCAACTAAATCCAAAACTTCTTTTTTAACTTTAGGATACTCTTTCCAAAACTTATTAAAGAATTCAACTTGTTTTTTTTCATCAACTTCAAAACTCATTCTTAATGCTTCATGGTAAATAAGCATAATTTCCTTATAAGATTCTCTTGCTCTTACTATTGTTTTTTCATCTTTAACATTATTCATAATTAAACTATTATAATATCCACCAGGAATAAAAAATGGAACAACATAATTTGAGAAATTACTCATTCTATTCATAACAGCTCTACACAAAGAATTCAGCAAATCCCATTTTTCTAATTCTATTCCTGTAATTTCAAATTCTTTATTTATTAAACTAAAATCAGGTAAATCATATTTTTCATATTTCTTTTTCACTTCTTCTATTTTCATATTTTCGCAGTAACAATATTTTTATTTCCACAAGCCATACATTTTTTATATTGTTTACCCTCCTCCATAGTTAATTTAGTATCAGGTTTCCCACATTCCCCACATAAAACAAATATATCTACATACTTCTTTAATTTTTCATTAATCATTTTACTTGCAAGTTTTCTACCAAAAACTAATCTTTTATCTTCAAAATGTCCTGGTGTAGCTAACTCTCTTTGCAAATATTTTAAAATATGTTCAGGTTCTCTTGCCAACAAATCAGCAATTTGAAAAAGATTAACAATAATAGTTTTATTTCCTTCAACTCTACCTTTGATTTTAGGTAATTCAAACCTTTCTGACTTAGCTTGAACTTTAGGTAACTTCTCTTTCGCAGCTTTCAACATTTCTTTGTAATCCATAGATTATAGAAAAAAAGAGTGATTTATAAAGCTTTTTGAAAACTTTTCAAAGAGATCATAGAAACTTTATTAAAAAATAATGATTTATAACCAAATATGAGAATTACTCCTATTTTAATAAAAGCTTCAATGGTAATGTTATTCATCCTAATGATACTTACATTTGCCTTATTAATAAAAAGTTTATATGGATCATAAAATGAAAAATTTTAAAGAAAAAATAATGGTTGGAACTTTAATATTTGCTTTAATACTTGGTACAATTACAATTTATCAAATTATCAAAATTTTAATTGGAGGTTCTTGGGAATCTGAACAAGCCTTATTTGCATTAGTTTGTTTAAACATTTCAATGACTTTTGGTTTATTCATATATACTTCAAAAGGATTTACAAAAATAAATACAAAACTTCATAAAGTTGACAAAAAATTACATGGACATATTCTATGGCATAAAGGAAAAGAATTACACTAACCTATAGTATCCTTTCTTAGGAGAAAATATCTCTCCTTCTTTTAATAAATCTTGAATAGCTAAATCTAGAACTTCTTTTTTAACTTTTGATTTACTCACTAAATCCACTTCACTAAGCTCATCAAATTTTTCTATCATATTCAAAACAACTTCTCTTGCTGATAATGATGGTGGAACTTCTTCAACCTTATTACTTTCTTCTTTAATTTCAATTTTCTCTTCTTTGCTAGGTGCTCCATACGTTTTATTTAACTCTAACCTTCTCAACAAAGCCCAATCTACACTAATTTTTTTAACAATTTCTGGTCTAAGATATCTTTCTCCATCATATTCAGCCCATCTTCCCACAACAAATAATAAATCTCCAACTTCTAAACTATCTAACATATACAAATCTTCAGCCCAAACTCTTAATCTAATATTTCCTGAACTATCATCAATAATAATAGTAGCATAACTTTCAGCAACAAACTTATCAATCACACTTCCAAATAAATTCATTCTTACAACTTTATTTTCTCCAATACCTAAATAAGAAAAACCTTCTTCTGCAACTTTAACATCACTTTTATGAAGATCATTAATCCAAACTTTATATGCTGTATGTCTTCCTATTTTAACTGGATCCATCTGAAGAACTAAATTAATCTTATTTTATAAATACTATTATACTAAAATACCTTAAAGAGTTTTATAAAAAACCCCACTTTCACCCTCTTCAACATATCCTAATTTTCTCCAATACTCTTTTCTTCTGAAAACAGGCACAATTTCTAAAGTCCTACAACCAACTCTTCTTAACAACTCTTCTCTTTGCTCAACTAATTCTCTACCATAACCTATACCTCTTAATATACCTGGAACAAAAACATAATCATCTCCCCAAGTACTAAAATCCTCCTCATCAAAAGTAACAAAAGTATAAGCTTCATCCCCACCAATTCTTAAAGCTGCAGAAATATATTTAACAGTAATTTCTCCATCATCTTCATCAACAATTATTTCATCTCTTGGATCACTAAAAGATAAATCCTCATATACCTCTCTAGCAATATCATAAACTTGGTCTAAATCTAACATCAAAAAATAAAATTAAAAGAATATTTAAAAATCTTACTATAAAAAAATTTATAAAACCTTAAATCCTTACATAAATAGGTGATATTATGTTTTTCAGAGGAAACACAGAAGAAACAATAAAAAATGAAATGAAACATCTTTCTAATACTAGGAAAGAATTAAAAAAAGAGTTTAGAATTCCAGAAAGTATTGTAAATGATATTAATAGAATAGCTAAAAGATCCTTAAGTAAAAAAAGTCTATTAGGTTCAGGCAAATCTCATATAACTATGATAGGTGAAAAAGATGGAAATGCTATTGGAATAGAAATTAATCTATCAACTGAATTTTTACCAGGTAGAGAAATTAGAGGAAAATATTATCCTGGTGAAAACCAATTCGCTGTTGACACAATTCATCCAAATTATAAAGAACAATTCCAAACTAGAAAGGTTAAAGTTTGGTATTCTGGAATTAGAATTATATACTACAAAGAACAAGATCAAGTTGTTTTCAATCCTTCTGAAATCCACACAATTTTACAATTTGAAGGAGAGGATACTTGGTCCACTAACAGTAAAGCATTAAAGGATAGAGTAGATAGAATTAATCAAAAAGTTGTAGCAAGACTACTAAGTCTTATTTCAATACAATTTTAATTTTTTAATTTAATAAAAAAAATTAACCAAAGATTCTTTCTTCGGCAATTTTATTTGCAACTTCTCTTGGAAAATTTTCTTCAGTAACTCTCTCTAACATCGCTTTAGTATTCTCTACAACTTTCTCTTCAACCATTTTCCACATCTCTTCTTCACTTCCACCTTTAAATTCTACATAACTACTAATCACTCCACCTGCATTAGCAACAAAATCTGGAATAACTAAAATTCCTTTTTTATGTAATTCTTTTTCAGTTGCATGACTCATAGGAATATTTGAACCTTGAATCAAAAATTTACATTTTAATCTATCAACATCATTCGGTTTTACTAAATCTTTAATAGCTGCTGTAATTAAAACATCACAAGGAACATCTAAGATAGAATTACTTTCTTTAACTTCACAACCACCCAATTCAACAACTGTTTTTTTCTCTAGTTTAGTTTTCAAAAGTTCTTCAAAATTCAAGCCATCCATATTACAAACCATTCCTCTAGAATCAGAAGCAGCAACTAACTTTGCACCTTTTTCAGTCATATATTTTGAAACAAACTGTCCTACATTTCCAAAACCTTCAACAGCAAATGTAGTTCCTTCTAAACCTTTTCCTTTATGTTCAAGAGCAATTTTTGTTGCATGAAAAACTCCAAAACCTGTACTTCCTAGTTCATGTGGCAAACCACCTAAATCTGCAGGCTTTCCTGTCACAGTATTTTTATTTCCACTTGCTTCAACAATTAACTTCATTTCATCTTCTGCCATATTCATATCTGGTGCAGAAACATATTCTGAAGGAGCTAAATTTTTTATACCTTTTCCAAAAGCTTTCACAATAGCTTCTTTTTGTTCTTTACTTAATTGTTTATCATCAGCAATAATTCCAGACTTCCCTCCACCAAAAGGCAAACCAGCCATAGCACACTTCAAAGTCATTGCTCTAGCCAATCTAAAAACTTCATCTTCTGTTACATCTGGTCTTAATCTTACACCACCTTTTGCAGGTCCTAACTTTGTACTATCAATACAAACTATTGCTTTCATTCCTGTTTCAGGATCATATAACTTTACAATTTTTTCTGGACCAATTCCATTATACATTTCATCTTCCATTTTAAATTCCTCCCTAAGAGATTAACAAGAACAAGTTCCTCTTTTTATATATTATGTAAATTTTTTATTCATACAACTCAGTTTCAGGATGGAACGCATACCATGCAAACCAGAAATCTCTTTCCTTAACAACTTCCTCATTTGTATCTAGCCTTGTAAAAACAACTCTTCCATCAGAAAATCTTTCAATTTCTAAACTAACCTCATTTACTTCATCTTCAATTAAACTTAATTCAAACAAATCATCTTCCTTGTAAGCTTTATACACTCCATCAATTTCAATTCCAAAGATTACAGTTTTAGGATGAACACTACTATCTTCATTTTCAACAGAAAATATCAAATAAGAATCTTCATAATAAGAACCATAAGGATCTCTACCATAATTTCTACTATAGCCAGTATCTTGACTTAAAACTTCAGAATTTTCATGTTCACTTTTCCAATCTCTCCAAACAACAGTATCAATAGAAATTGCTTCTAATTCCATTCCTGTTAATTCACCAACAATAGCCAACCCATCAATTTGTGTCCAATAACTTTCAGTTTTTCTATCGTACATAACTAAATTAGAGTTATACAATTTACCACTAGTACCAAATTCAACATCTTCTCCTAAAATATTTCTTTTGTATGCAATCCCAGAGCCACATAAAGGACAATAAGTAATTGCAATTGCTTCTTCTCCAATATAATCATTAACTATCTCATGCCAAACTAAAATCTGAAGAGGATAAACTCTTTCAACACTATTATATTCCATTGCCAAAACTAACTCATTATCTTCAATCCACACATCAGCTTCTTCAACTGAAACAAATTTTGGATCATCAATTGAAGGAATACCATCCATTGGTGGTCCACCAGAAACAATTTTCTCAGGATCAACTAAAAACTTCACCCCATCTTCATTAATCATAATATTTCCTTCAACTTCAAAATCTAAACTTACTTCATCAGCCATTGTTTCTTCTGTTTCTTCATAAGGCATTTCAGATTGACAAGCAACTAATAAAAACAAAACTACCAATCCAAACACAATTTTCATTTTCATAAAAAAGGATTAAACACAAACAACAAATAATACAAAGAAATAACTAAAATAATTATTCCTGAAACTAAATTAATTTTTCTTTGGTATTTACTCATTGTAAAAATTATTTTCTGACTAAACGGAACTGAAATCAAAGACAACAAAATTAATGGAAAACTTAAACCTATTGCAAAAGCTAAAAAGTTCAATATATTTGCTATAAAGTTTGTAATTAATAGAGATTTTGTAAACAAAGCTGCAATAAACAAAGGATTACATGGAATAATAATAGGCACTAAAAATAAACCATAAAGAAAAACATCAAGATAAGGATTTTCAGATTTAGGTGCAACAAACTTAGGCAAATATTTTTGATAATCCAAATCAAAGATTAAAAACAAACTAATTACTAACAGAAACAAAAATGCAATTGGTGAAATTATTCCAATCACACTTGTCAAAGAAAATTCTAAGAATGTAGTAAATATCAAACCAAACAAAAACATTGCTACTATAATCCCTAAACTTAAGACTAAACTTAAAATTAAAGGTTGTATTTTAGAACTTTTCTTAGATATTCTACTAGCAAGAAAAGAAATAAAAGTTGGATACAAAGGTAATACACATACAGCTGTCAATGGAGTTAACAAACCTAAAACAAAAGAAGTAAAAATATCACTCAACATTACATCCTACCTCAATTTCCTCAATCAAATCTTCTGCTTCCTTTACTCCAGAGTCTAAAAATCTAAAACTTTGATCTTCACAAATTAATATTACTGGTGCACTAGGTGCATTAACAACAGTCAAACCAAATTCATCTATTAAAGCAGTTGTTACATTAATTGGAGAAATAGCATAATACCAATCAAAACCATTACTTTCTATATGCTCCAAAACTTTTTCTGCATCTTCATTAGGATCAGTATCTAAACTTATACTTACAACATCTTCTCTTAATTCATGCAACTTTTTCATTTCTTTCTGTTGTTCTGTACAAGTTGGACACCATACTGCAAAACTTTCTAAAATAACAAACTTTCCAGAAAAATCTTCAATTGTAAAAGCTTCATTAGTACTAACATCAACTAATTCTGCTGATCTCCAATCTTCAACAGGTGCAAGATCTACACTACAACTTACAGTAAACAATAATGCAATAATTAATAACATCACCTTCTTCATAAAACATTAATAAGAAAATAATTATTTAAATCTTTCTTATTTCAAAAAAAGATAAGCTGACTGCGCAGCAATTGAACCTTGGGCAGCAGAAGTAATAAACTGTTTCAAAGTTGTTGCATCAGTAATATCCCCTGCAGCAAAAACACCTTCTACATTTGTTTTAAAATGCTTATCAACTTTAACAAATCCTTTTTCATCAACTTCTACATTCAATGGTTTTACTAAATCATTATTAGGTAAATGTCCAATTTCAATAAATACTCCATCTAATTTAATATCTTTACCACTATCAGTTTTTACACCAGTAACAAATTTTTCCCCATAAATTTCAGTTAAATTTGTATCATGAATAACTTCAATCTTAGGATGATTATAAACTGCTTCTGAAGAGACTGGCTCAGCTCTTAATTTAGACTTTCTATAAATCACATAAACTTTCTCAGCATGTTCTGCCATAAATAAAGCACCTAATGCAGCAGAATCACTTCCACCAATTAATGCTACAGTTTTGCCTCCATAAAGAGGCCCATCACAAGTATAACAATAATGCACACCTTTTCCATCATATTCTTTCTCACCAGTAATTCCTAATTTTCTATGCTTCATCCCATTTGCAAAGATTATAGTTTTGCTTTCAAAAGTTTTTCCAGAACTACTTTCTAAAACAAACTTATCTCCATCCTTACTAACTTTTGTAACTTCTTCAGTATCAATTGGAACATCATAGCTTTTTACATGATTTACAAATTTATCCATTAATTCTATTCCTGAAATTCCAGGACTACCAATCCAATTATCAACTAAATGTGCTTCATTACCTGTACCACCTAATTCCTTTACTAAAATTCTTGTTTTTAATTTATACCTTGCTGAATATAATCCTGCACCTAAACCTGCAGCTCCACCACCAATAATAATAACATCTTCCATACTAGCAAGACAGAATTAAAGATATATAAAAATATCTATACAAAATCTTACATAGGATAACTCACACTATGAAAATTTCCATCTTTATCAACATCAACTTTCACTTCAGAAAACTGCCCACTCCAAAGATTCTTTGGAATTTTAGTAAAAACTCTTCCACTTGTAGTCTCATAATAAATAGAAATTTTTCCATCAACTCTTTCATCAACAATTTTCCTCAAAAGAGCTTCATTATTTTCATATGGATTCATGATACCACCTCAAAAGATTTAAAGAAATTCTTTTAATAAAAGATTATGAACTAATAATCTATATTTACACTCTACAACCAACCCAGAAATTTTCCAACAATTACTAAAACTCCAACTACTACTAAAAATACTAAAATAGGTGTCCAATCATCTAAATCCATTTTTTGACCTCCAGATTTTTCTTTTTATACTTACCCAAACTAAAAAATAAAAAACTAACAAGGCAAATAGCATTAAAGTTGGATTATTTATCAACCTTTCGCTAAAATCAAATAAAGCATTCAAAAAAATAACAGTTGTTAAAAAACTAAATGAAATTACAAAAAGAAATTTTTTCTTCTTAAACAATTTTAAATATTTTTCAATCATAAAACTAAAAAAATAAATTAACGTTAAAAAACTAAACTAAGAATTTCTGAAATATTTTCAAATTTTTTGCAACCAACCTTTTTTAGGTTCAAATATATCTCCACTTCTCTTTAACTTTTCAACTGCTTCTTCTAATTTTTGTTCTGTAACTCCCTTGTCATAAACTTTTGGTTTCAAATCATCTTCAATACTAATTGGTCCATCTTTTTGATCACATAATTCAAAAATAGTATTCCTAACTTCTAAAATTCTTCCTCGAGTAGAAGCAGTTAACCCAGTAGTAATTCTATCCATATCAACTTTTCCAGTTTCAGGATCAACACCAATCTCTGCCATACAACCTTTCAACAACGCAATAGCTCTCAATGCATCTTCTTTCTCAACTTTATCCTTCAATTTTATTCTTGCAGAAGCTTCAGCTAACCTTACAATAGCTTCTAACTGTCTTGGAGAAATGGGAATAGGTTTTATTGCACCATCTCCTTCACTTCCAGAACTTCTCAATTCAACATAAAACTTTTTTATTTCTAAAATTGCTTCATCAGTTAATTTAGGATAACATTTTTGTCTTGTAAATGCTAAATATTTTCTTAATAATTTTGAATCAATATCTGGTGCTGGTTCTTGATAAGAGTGAGATTCTAAAACTCTTGTCGCAATATTTGTATCTAATTCTTTATTTGGTAAATCTCTCATTACAAAAATTAAATCAAATCTGTTAATCAATGCTGGAGGCAAATCTATTTGATTAGGTACTGGTGTAAACGGATCAAATCTTCCCATTTTTGGATTAGCAGCTGCTAAGATTGAAGTCTGAGTTCGAAGTGTTGCCTGGATGTTAGCTTTTGCAATACTAATATGTTGTTGTTCCATTGCTTCGTGTAAAGCTGAAGTATCTTCTCTAGAAATTTTATCCATTTCATCTAAAACTAAAACACCTTTATCTGCTAAAACCATTGCACCAGCTTCTAATGCCCATCCTCTTAAAAATTCATCTTTTACTACAGACGCTGTAAGTCCAGCTCCTGAAGCACTTCTTCCTGCAACATATCTTGCTTTAGGTGCAGATTTATTTACAAATGTAAGCATCTGTGAATTATGAACATAAAAACCATTAGCAATGAAATTATGAGTTCCTTCAACTTCAATATCATATAACCATTTTTCATCTGAATAATAATCATCTATTGAAACTATTTTATCCCAAAAAATATCTGAATAAGCCAATTTACATAAATTCTGCAAATTTTCAAAAATATTTAAATCATTAAATATCAAATTAATTTCTTCCTTCAAAGCTTCAACGAAAATTTCCATTTTTTCATTAGAATTAAAAACTTCTCTCTCATACATACTAACTAAACTTTGAGAAAAATTTACTGACTTTGATAATCTATTTTGACTAACACTCAAAATATTTCTAAGGTTTGAAACATCAAAAAAATCTTGATTTTTCGCATAATCTAATATTGCAATTCTTAAAGCAAAAGCATTAATAATTTTTTGCAAAGCATCTCTACTAGGATATCTATCACCTTTTTCATAATGTTGGTAACTTGCTCTTGGAATTCCTAAATCAAACTGTGTCAACCTTAATTTCTTTCTAATTCTTTTTAAAATCTTGGAAACATTAGGTATAACATCTATATTTGTGTTTCTTACCTTATCTAATATTTTTTCTAAACTTTTTATTTTTTGAGGACTCAAAAAAGAAATTTGATGATAATACTTAACAACATCTTCACCAGAAATAAACAACCGATAATATTTTTTCTTTAATTTTTTCTTTGTATTTGTTGCACAACCAATTTTTAAATGTAATTGAGATTGTATTCCTAACCTTAATAATAATTCTCTAACTTCTTCTAATAGATCTTTACTTTTACTAGATATTTCAATAGATCTATCATTTACATGAGCATCACCATCAAAATATGCCCTTAAAAAATTCCGAATTTCTTCTTTTGTACATTTAAACAATAATTTAGGCACTCTTTTCTCTCCAGAAAGTTTAAAAATATTTGGATCAAAAGATTCTAAAAATTTTGAAAAATTAACATAACTAATTACATAATCCCAACAATCCCCATCATAATACTTCCTAGGTTCAAAACCAAATAATTTATTCACACAAAAATTATAATCTTTCAACAAAATTTCTGAAGAATTAGTAAATCTTAGATCACCATAAGCACAATATCCTTCTGAAACTAAATAACCTAAAACTCTCCAGAACTCATTTGAAGTTTTCTTTGGAAAAATAATTTTCTTCCCTCTATTAGATTCTTCAAACTCTACATTTAATTTTTGTTTTTCTCCCTCTATATCAATATTTCTCGGACAAGCTAAAAAATCACCAATTTCTAACTTTTCTGTTTTCAATGCTTTAACTTTTCCTTCCTTACACACAAACATAGGATTTGTTAAAGTACAAATAATTTCTCTTCCAGTTGAAGTTATAATTCTCTTCAAACCTTCCATTGGTTTTTTCCAAAGAACTTTTACATCACTATTATAATTTTTTCCATGATAACCCAAACTTGGAATTCCTAAATTTTCTACAAACTGATATTTACAATCACCATGATCTTCCCATTTAACTGAATTCAATTCTACAAAATCTTTAATTTTCATAAAAGATCCATCACTTAAATTTATATTACTATTACTGAAAATTGTTTTCCCACAACCAGGGTCCCCAACTAATAACACATGTAAATCTCCTCTAATAATTGTTCCATCTTTTTTTGTTTTTCTTATTCCTCCAAACAACTGCAACATAATTGCTTCTTTAATTCTATCATGTCCAAAAATAGAAGGTGATATACTTGCAACTAATCTTTCATAAATTTTTTTATCTCTTGCTAATGTCCTAATTTCTTTTTCATCTTCTGGACTAATAACAATTTCGGAATAATCTTCTTCAATTGGTTCAACATAATTTGCTGTCATTGCAAGATCGAATCTTGTAGAAGTCGCACCGGTTCTTGTTTGAATTGGCACTTCATACATTCTCCCACTAACTAAAACTCTTGTACCAGGAGTACTTCTTTTTTCCATTCTAGGTTCAACTAAATCTTCTCTCAAAAAGATTTGCATTCTTTTAGGTTGTGCTCCACCTTCTAAATTTTCTGGAGACTCTTCAATAACTAATCTTTGCACATCAACTAAAGTTTTTGACAACAATCTAAATTTCCCTTTTCTTCCACAAGTACATCTTGTTGGTTCTCTAAACTGTTGATCTATTTGTGGCATAGTAATTACATTTCCACATGATGGACATTCAAACTTTGCACTAACTGCTTGTGGTCTTACTTCAGAACTTTGTCTAATAATTCCTTCAATTGCAATAAATTTATCTAAATGTTTACTTCTTAGATTTCTTATAAAAATTTCTTGCGACTTTGGCAAATTCCTAAACCTAATTCTAAAACCTTTTCTAACATCAAACTGTTCTAAAGCAATTTCAGCAGCTTTCAATGTTTCTTCTGGTTCTTCTAATAATTGATCTGCTAGTTTAGGATCAAATTTAGTCAACTCAAAAAAATCTAAAACTAAAAAATCATAACCTTTTGACACATTTTCATGTAGTTCTCTCTGATAGCTTTGTTCTACAAAATCTTGGAACTTCTCCATTTGTTCAGATGCATCAAGTGACATATCTGATAATATATAGCTGAGAATTATAAAGATTTATATCCTAATATTGAAAATTTTTCAGAAATATATATTACAAAATAAAAATTAAAAGTAAATATTAAAAATCTCTACCATTCCAACTTCTTTTCTGCATACACTTAAAACATTTAATTTTAAATTTTTATCCTCAAGAGAATGACATTTATCATTTCTACTTAATTCATCCATTAAATCATTTACAGTGTAAGGTTCTATAAAACCAAGATACACCTTAAAATCAGGTATTAGAGGGTAGTTATTTGAGTTAAAACTTCTAAAAAATATTTTACTTCCTTTCTCTAAATTTCTTAAAGTTTCTGAAACATCTTTTCTTAAATTTAACATAAAATTAAAAATTTAGGACTAATATTTAAAATTTACTAAAATAAAAAATAAAAATTTACTTATATCCAATCTTAGCCAATCCTTTAATTAAAAGATCTACAGACTCATGCAATTCTTTTTCGCTTCTAGTTCCAGTACACACAATTTTACCATTACTAAACAGCAAGAATGTAGCTCTTGTTCCTTCTAGCTTATGAACTAACCCAGGAAACTGTTCAGGTTCATATTCTGTGTTGGGCAATTGAACTGCTAAAGCATTCAGGTTTAAATCAAGTCCAATAGATCCAGCTGCAACCATATTTTGCACTGTAAATTTAGGTTTGATTGTAATTTTAACCTTAATTTTCTCTAGATGTTTAATTATCTGACTAATTGATTCTTTTACTTTAACCATAGACTTAGCTCCAGCACATACAATTTTACCGGAACTAAAAATTAAAGCAGATGTCTTAGGATCTTTAATCCTCATTACCAAACCTGGGAACTGTTCAGGATTATATTCTGTATTTGGTAATGCTTCAGCCAATTTAACCAGAGGAATTGCTCTTTCTAAGTTAGATGTAGCCACAATATTAACAATTTTAACTTCTTTCTTAACAACCATTATTTTATGCCTCCATTTATAAATTCTTAACTCTAAAGAATAAACATTCCTTTATAAAGCTATTTATAAATGAATCGTCTCCAATTAAGGACTAAATTTAAAGAATTTATCTAATATGCTTTTTGATTCAATACTATCTAATGAGTAATCCTCACAAATAGCTCCTAACTCAACTACAAAATCTCTAACTAAATCTTGTTTTTCTACTTTTTTTAGACTACTCCAATTTTTCTTACCTGTTATCAATCCAAACAGACTATAATGACTTATTTTTCTATCTCTCAAAAAAAGATCAAAACCACCATAAATATCATCAGAATTATAACCTGAAGGACTATAAAACTTAACAATACGCTCAGAGCTTAATACTCCAAAATTAGGACCATGTCCTATTTGTTCAATCATTTCAACATCCTCAAGACTTGGATAAGTACTATCTGGATGAGTATGTAAATGTAATCTTGAATGAAAATCTTCTTTTAATGGAACTACACTAACACAATTTTCCAAACCAATATTAACAAATAAATTCCCTTCTCTCTCAAAAAAATAAAACTCTCTATTTCCATCAATATTAGCAAATTCACCTAAAACTTTAGGATCAATTTCATAATCACTAGGTAAATCAAAATGAACACATTTTCCTTCGATTCTATCAAGATTTTCCCCTTTCAAATAATTTAAAAGATTTTCAAATCCTACATAACTTCTATCTAAAACTTCCATATATTATTACCAATATTTCTAGTATATAAAGTTTACTATTGAATAGTAATAAAAACTAAAATAGTAAATTCCAACCAAAATAGCCTATAAATGCATAAATTAACATTTTCACAGTTCTTCCAAATAAGACTGAAACTACAAACATATACTTATTATACCTAATAATTCCTGCACTTAACCCTAAAACCATGGACGGCAATGGCAACATAGCAAAGAACGGCAAAAGATACTTATTTTTCTCTAAATTCTTCTTAATTTTCGGCAAAAATCTAATTTTTTTCTTAATAATTTTATTTCCATTAGCTCCTAAAACAAATGATATACTTTCTCCTAAAGCAGAGCCAAAACCAGCAAATAAGGCTACTGCAACAGGATTCAAAATAGCACCCGCAAAGATAATTACTGCTGACAATGGCAAAGGCATAGTCAATCCTAAAGAAAATATTAAAGATACTATTAATACCCCTAAATAACCTAAACTATCAACTAATCCAGTCCCCCAAACTAAAAAATCCATAGAAAAAGAATAACACTAACTATTTTTAAAATATTCTATTACTAAAAAATCTCTGTTGGTAAAGTAACTTCAGGATGATTCTCTTCTATAAAACCTTCTAAACTTTCTCGACTATCAAAACTAACTTGATGATATTCAGTTCTATACCCAGGAGAAACTAAATCATATTCTAAACCTGTAGCAGAAACTTTTACAGCAAAAGGCATTCTAGTTGCAATTACATCATCCATTGATTTTCCAGCATCTCTTCTACCAAAAGTATCATAATTCAAAATAAACTTTATATCTTCAATTTTATTTGATCCTATTGTTTTATACATAAAATTTTATCTTTTACAACTTCTATATAAGCCTTTCCTTTACAAAAATTTATTAACTTCTACAACAAAAACTTTACTATGAACATAGAAGTAGAAATTAGATCTTTCATCTCAAAAGAACAGTATGAAAACTTAATAAAATATTTCACAGAAAATGCAGAATTAATCAACAAAGACTACCAAGAAACTTTTTACTTTGATTCTGAAGAAGATCTTAGAATCCAAAAAAATGATTTTTTCTCAAAGATTTGGTTAAAAAAAGGAAAACTCCATGATGACCACAGAGAAGAGATAGAAATTAAATCAAAAAAAGAAGATTTTGAAATGTTAGAAAAACTTTTTCTTTCCTTAGGTTACAATATTGAAATAAAATGGTTTAGAAACAGACATACTTTCAAATGGGAAGATATTTCTGTAATGATTGACTACACAAAAGGTTATGGTTATATTATTGAACTTGAAAAAATGTCTACAGAGGAAGATAAAGAAACAACATTAGAGTTACTAAAAAATAAATTCCAAATTTTAAACATTCCTTTAACTCCAAAAGAAAAATTCCATAATAAATACATTCACTATAAAGAAAACTGGAAAACCTTAAGTTTATAAAAACAAAACCCTCTTTCTAAAACATATGTTAAAGATTTCAAAAAGAGAGAGATCAATGCCCGTAGGCGTAATAGGTAAACTTCTTAAGATTGCTGCTGAGGAACCTAAAGTCATTTCTTTGAGTGCAGGTGAACCAGATTTCATAACTCCTTATCCTATTCTAAATAAAATTCCAGATCTAATAAAAAAGAGAAAGAAAAATAGAGTAACAAAATATACAAATGTTCAAGGTCTTTTAGAATTAAGAGAAGCAATAACAAAAAAATTAAAACAAGAGAATAAAATAAAAACAAACCCTGATGAAATTTTTGTTGGCACAGGAAGCGAAGCTGCAATCTTTGGTGCATTCCTAGCAACATTAGATCCTAAATCAGAAGTTATTTTACCTGTACCTACATATATGAGTTACGAACCAGCAATAAAACTACTGAATGCAAAACCAAATTATGTTAAATTAAAAGAAAAAGATAATTTTCAAATAAATCCTGATGATATAAAGAAAAAAATAACTAAAAAAAACAAAGTAATTATATTAAACACACCATCGAATCCAACAGGTACTGTAATTTCAAAAAAGATATTAGAAGAAATAGCTGACATTGCAGTTGACAATGATTCATATATATTCTCTGATGAAGCTTATGAAAAATTAATTTATGATGGAAAGAAACATCACTCAATAGGTTCTTTCAATGGAATGAAAAAAAGAGTTTTAACTTTCCAAACCTTTTCAAAAGCTTATGCTATGTGTGGTTTCAGAGTAGGTTATGTACAAGGTCCAAAAAAATTAATAAAGGCAATAACTGATTCAATGACTTATGTAAATGTAGCAGGTCCAACTCTTTCTCAGCATTTAGCAATTGAAGCATTAAAAATGAGAAAATGGCATGTAAACAGGATGGTAAAAAAATACGACAAGAGAAGAAAATATATTGTAAAGAGATTAAATGAAATCGGTTTAAGAACACATATGCCTCAGGGTGCATTTTATGCTTTCTCAAACATAAAAGATTTCTCAAAAGACAGTTTAAAATTTTCTAATAAACTTTTAAAGAAAGCAAAAGTTGCAACTGTTCCTGGAGTAGAATTCGGAAAAGCTGGTGAAGGTTACATTAGATTTAGTTATGCTGCAAGTAAAAGTTCAATAAGAAAGGCAATGAACAGAATTGAAAAAGTTCTATAAAATTTTTCTATACTCCGCAAATCCACTTACATAAGGACTTACTTTTTTCCAACCAATTATTTTCATTTTATTCTCAGATAAATGTGTTCTTGCAGTTAGTACATTTTTACCTCTAACATTAGCAACTTCTTCAAATTGATCATACAATTCTAATACTTTACTTCTTTCAATTCCATTTCTTGCAATCAATAAACCAAGTTCCATTGTTTTATATCTATCCTGCCAAATAAGAACTCCATCATGAACCAACAAATCTCTCCATCTTTTATTATTTACAGATTTTGCACACAGCTTAGTATAAAATTGTGCAAAAACCATCCATCTTAAAGTATCATACAAATCTCCTAAGATATAAGGATCATGTTTAAATTCATTACCATCTAAATAAATGAATCCAGCATCTGAAAATCTTAATCTATCTTTTACATTAATATCCATAAAAATAAAAAATTAAGAACCCTTATTTAAATCTTACTCTCCAACTAATATATGTTCCTTAAATCTCTAAATTATTTTGTTAAAAACAATCTTCCAACCATTCCTAATAAATCACTTGGTGAACCTTCCACATCAGCTTCTATTACTCTATTTCCACTTAATCTATCATAAACATTTGAAGAAGCTACAGGAACAATACCTGAATAACCTTTCTCAAGACTCAAACCATGAATATACGCAGCTGCACTACCATTATAATTAATAGCCCTTCCAGTTAAAACTACTCCTTGATCAGAATAATATCTTCCATCAATACAATAATCATCTCCTAAAAAACATATTCTCCCTCTAATCAGTTGCATAGGATCAAAACTTCCTCTCATACTATCTCTTACAATTGCTTCATTCAAAGAACTAACAGTTTCATTTGCCATTAACATAAAATTTCCTATTGACATAATAACATTTATTTTAAAACAATTTATAAAATTTATTAAATTCCATTACAATCTTTTAATTTATTCAATAAGAAGTAATATAAACAAGCTTTACAAAATATAATTTATGATTACTTTACCAAGAAATGATTTAGAGAAACAAGATATATTAACCAAGATAATTAAAAAATTCTCTAAAGATAAAAAATATACTGAAGTCGAAGTTAATGAAATAATAAAATCTTTTGATGTTGATGATTACACTTTAATCAGGAGAGAATTGGTTAACTTTAATTATTTTGCAAAAGATTCTTACAAAAGTCTTTATTGGGTAAAAACTTATGAACTCTCTAAAGAAGAACTTGAAAAAATTGAAAAGAGATACAAAAAAATTAAAGACTTCTAAGAATCGTTATGACTACTTTCATTATAATCTCTATGCCCACCATAACTATCTGTATGATAACTTGACTCAGAATAAGAATTATCTGAATGACTACTTTCAGTATAATCATTATGATCAGAGTGATCTGTATGTATTCTTGAATCACTATCTCCATGACCAAAATCATGACAATAACCATCAGAATGACTATATTCACTATGATCCTGATGATGCTTTCCCTTACCCCAAAAAACAAACTCTCCAGAATAAACAATAACTTTTCCTAAAATCTCTTTCAAATTTTTATTACCAACTTTTCTTACATTAATTTCACTTGCACTCAAATCCAACAATTTTCTAAACTCTTTTACCATTTTTAATTACCTTTCCTATCTGTATGACTATTTCTATAATAATCAGAATGCCCCCCTTCACTATCAGTATGATATCTTCCTTCACTATATGATCTATCTACATGAGATCTATCTTTATGATCAGTATGATCAGCATGATCAGTATGATATTCATTATGTTCATCAGTATGATGATCATAACAAGCAGAATCATCATGTTCCCTATAATCATTATCGTTATGATGCTTTCCCTTACCCCAAAAAACAAACTCTCCAGAATCAACAATAACATTTCCTAAAATCCCTTTCAAATTTTTATTACCAACTTTACTTACATCAATTTCATTTGCCTTCAAATCCAACAACCTTCTAAATTCTTTTACCATTTTTAATTATCAATATGTCTTTTTCTTTTAGTATCCGAGTGACCACCATCACTATCTGTATGATAACTTGCTTCACTATAAGCATTATCAAAGTGAACCCATTCACCATAATCATTATGATCAGTATGATCTTTATATTTTGAATATTCAGAATAATCAGAATGAGAATTATCACTATGATCACCATGAATATGATTATGGTTAGATCTATCACCATGTTGAGAATGAACTCTATAATCTCTATGATTTCCATCAAGGAATTTAAAAACAAAATCCCCATTACACTTAGTAATAACTTTTCCTAAAATCTCTTTCAAATTTTTATTACCAACTTTTCTTACATTAATTTCACTTGCACTCAAATCCAACAATTTTCTAAACTCTTTTACCATTTTTAATTACCTTTCCTATCTGTATGACTATTTCTATAATAATCAGAATGCCCCCCTTCACTATCAGTATGATATCTTCCTTCACTATATGATCTATCTACATGAGATCTATCTTTATGATCAGTATGATCAGCATGATCAGTATGACTCCCATGACCTTCACTATCACTATAACTTACTCCATCATAATCATAATCACTATGAGAATAATCACTATGATCTTTATGATGTTTACCTTTATGATTATATCTAAAAATAAAATCTCCACCTTCATTTACTTCAATAACTTTTCCTAAAATACCTTGTAAATTTTTATTCTCAATTTTACCTACTTCAATTTCACTTGCGTCTAAACACAACAACTTTCTAAATTCTTTTGACATTTTTCTTCCCCTCCAGATTTAATTGCACCACTTCTTTCTAATTCTTCAAATATCCTTTTTGATACATGATCATAAATTCTTTGATTTGCAACACAATTTGGATCTCTCCCCATAATATCTCCTTCAGTATAAGCATTATGCATACATCCAGAATTACATAAAAAATTATATTCACAAGAATCTTTACAATAAACATTACTTTCAAACCTACCTAATAATTTTTGTCTTAAAGGATGATCTAAAAATTCTTCAAAATTCTCAATTTCATGAACATTACCATAACTAACTTCCTCTCCAGAGAATCTTGAACAAGGATAAATTGCTCCTCTTGCTCCAATAGAAATAAAACTGTCTTGACAAGTTTCTAACATATCACAACATCCACCTCCTCTTGTAAAAATTGCACTTGCTATTGTTTCCATATTTCCATAATGAACATGATGTCCTTCTGTTGTATCAAACCACCAAAGATCAAATAGAGTTTTTACAGCATCAACTTTTTCATCAACAGTCAATCCTAACCTATCCATCTTACCTGTAGCACTTCCACATTTAATTAAAGGATTCATTTTAAAGTCCAAACCTGTACTTTTAAAAAATTGATAAATATCTTCTAAATGAGGTAAACTTAATTTAGACAAAACAGCAATCACTCCTGGATTTTGTCCTCTTTCATTCATCATTTCAATAGCTTTCATAGTATTATCAAATGAAGATCTTCCAGAGAAAAATGGTCTAGTTTGATCATGTACTTCTTTATTACCATCTAAGCTAAAACCTAAATGAATTTGCTCTTCAACAAAAAAATCTGCCATCTCAGGAGTTAACAAGACTCCATTAGTTTGCATACTATTTTTTATTGCAGAATCTCTATGAAAGTTTTCTTGAATTTCTCTAGCTCTCTTAAAAAAATCTAAACCTGCAGTTAAAGGTTCAGCGCCATGCCAGATATAAGAAGTTACTTTTGCACTCTTTCTACCTTCTAAAATTTCAACAGCTCTTTTAAGAGTATCTTCATCCATAATTTTTTTAGAATTTCCTGCACTTTCATAACAATATAAACAAGCTAAAGGACATGATTCAGAAGTTTTCATCAAAACATTCAGATGTTCCATAAATTTTATTTTTTAATTAGAATTTATAAATTTTACTAATCTAAACCTTAACCAATTCTACCTTAAACTTCTTCCCTTTTACAGAAAACTCTTCTTTTTCTTTATATTTCTTAGAACTAAAATCTAAAGTTGTTGCCCCTACTCTTTTCATAATATCCTCTTTATGTTCTTCTAAAGAATATTTAGAAATAATTGTTAATTTAACTCTATCTTTCTTAACCATACCTAATTTCTTTCTCAGATCTTGAATTCTTCTAACAACTTCTCTTGCATAACCTTCCTTTTCCAATCCTTCAGAAAGATCAACATCAATATATACAACTCCTTTACTAAAATCAGCACCAACTAATCCTTTAGGTAAAATTTCCTTTACATTAACATGATCTAAACTTAACTTAAACTTACCAATAGTTAAACTTCCTTTTGCAACTAACTCTTTCATTTTTTTATCATTTAATTTTTTAATAATTTCTACAGAATCTTTCTTAAAATCTTTACCAATAGCATTTCTATTCAATGAGATATCTAACTTCCCTTTGTCTAATTTTTTTACTACTTCAATTTCTTTAATATTCACATGGCTTAGCAATAAACTTCTCAAATCATCAACTGCGACTTTAACTTTTTCATCAGAAGAAACGACTGTAACTTTTGCAAGTGGCCACCTAACTCCAATTTGCGCTTTTTCTCTTGCTGATAAAGTACTTTGAATAATATCCTGTACAATTTTCATATCTTTTTCCAAATCTTCATTGATCATTTTCTTATCAAATTTTGGCCAAGACAAATAATGAACACTTTCTTCTTTCAAATCAAAAGCACCTTTAAAATTCAAATACATTTTTTCACTAATAAAAGGACAAAGTACACTTAACATTCTAATACTTTCAAATAAAACTTCATAAATTACACCTAAAACTAATTTAGGATTATCATTAACTTTCTCTCTAGTCATTTGAATATAAGTTCTACTCAACTCTAAAAATAGATCTTCAATAATTTTAGGAACTTTATCCAATTGATATACTTCCATATGTCCAGTAACTTCTTTTATTCCACTATGTAACCTTGATAGAATATATTTTTCTTCAATACCTAAGTTCTTTTTATCTAAACCTGGTTTAACATCATAAGTTTTACAATAATCAATTAAATATTTATGAACATTCCACAAGATAGACAAATTCTTGAACTGCATTTTCATTGCATCCCAACTAAAGTTAACATCTTCTCCTGCACTTACTCTTGTAAAATAAAATCTCAAAGTATCAGTACCAAATTTATCAACCATTTCAGAAGGTGCAATAACATTCCCTATAGACTTAGACATTTTTACTCCATCTACATCCGTAAGCATTCCATGCATATACACAGCTTTGAAACTATTCTTTCCAAATCCTAAAACTGAAGCAACCATTAAAAGATTAAACCAACCTCTAACTTGTTCTTTAGCTTCTAAAATAAAATCTGCAGGAAAATATTTCTTAAAATTTTTTTCATTCTGTGGATAATCTAGACAAGCCCAAGAAGCACAACCTGCATCGATCCAAACATCTAAAATATCTGGAATTCTTTTGTAAGTTTTACCATCTTTCTTAATTACAACTTTATCGATCCAAGGTTTGTGTAAATTCTTTGGAACTTTACAACCATAATCTTCTAACTCTTTAATAGAACCAACAACAATAATATCTCCATCTTCACTCAACCAAATTGGTGCAGGAGTTCCCCAATATCTTTGTTTAGTAATAGAATTGTCTCTCAAATTTGTTAACCATGAATCAAAAGCATTTCTTCCAGCATCAGGAACCCAAAGAACATTTTTATTTTCTTTCAACATCTGCTTTTTCAAATCTTCAGTCTTGAAAAACCACTGTTCTGTTGCTCTAAAAATAACTGGACTATGACATCTTTCACAATGAGCATAATCGTGATCAACTGCAACTTTTGCAATTAAAACTCCATCTTCTTCCATCAACTCAATAAATTTTTTATCATCTTTCTTTGCAGTCCAATTAGAAAATCTTCCCATATTTTTTGGAAAAACCCCTTTCTCATCTAAATTATTAAATGGAGGGATATTATTTTTCTTTCCAACTTCATAATCTTCAGGTCCACAACCTGCAGCCATATGAACTAAACCTGAACCAGCTTTCAAGGAAACAAATTCTTCAGACAAAACAACTGTATGAATTTTAGGATGTACTTTTTTTAACTCTTTCATTTCTTCAATTTCATTCATCCAAAAATGTTCATACTCAACACCTTCTAATTTTTTTCCTTTAAACTCTTCAATAATTTTATAATCTTTATCTACAACTCCCTTGATAAAAGCAGCTGCTAAGCCCTTCGCAACAATCCATTTCTCACCTTCAACTTCAACTTTCAAATATTCTAATTCAGGATGCACCATAATCCCTACATTAAATGGAATTGTCCAAGGAGTAGTAGTCCAAATAATAAAAAACTCATCTTTATCCTTAACTTTAAACTTCAAAAAAACAGACATATCTTTTACTTCTTTATATTCACACTCATGTTTAGCCATTGCAGTTGCACAACTTGAACACCAAGTTAAAGTCCTCAAACCTTTATACAACCTTTTTTTCTCATGAGCTTTTTTTATCATCCACCATATAGATTCAATATAAGAATTATTAATAGGCATGTATGCATTTTCATGATCCATCCATACACCTAATCTCCAAAGCTCTTTATTCATAATTCCAGCTTTATCTTTAGCATATTCCATACATTTATTTACAAATTTATCAACACCATATTTTTCAATATCATCTTTACTTTCAAATTTCAATTCTGCCATAACTTTTCTTGCTGTTGGCAAACCATGAGTATCAAATCCTCCTCTATCCCAAACATCTTCTCCTTTCATTCTATGGTATCTCATAACCATATCTTTCATTGTATTATTCCAAGCATGTCCAGCATGTAAATAACCAGATGTATATGGTGGACCTTGTAAAAAATAGAATTTTTTTCCTTTAGAATTCCTTTTCTTCAAATTAGGATAGATTTGATTTTTCTCCCAAAACTTTATTACTTCTTTCTCAACTGTTTTAAAATCATACATACAATAGAAAAATTATAGCATTATTTATATACCTTTTTATTAGGGATATAAAAGATCATACAAATTATAATTATTTTCATACCAAGTTTGTTCTTCTAAATGACCATTATTTTTATATCTTGCATCTAATCTAACTAAAAATAAAACATCATTAATATCTCTACCAAATTCTGTAATTACTCCAATTCTTCCAACATTTGGCTCATACAAAAATTCCCCTTTTCTAAACATCCTTTTTCCAAAATATTCTAATTCTTCCTTAAAATCTAAATTTCTTAGTACATCAACTCCTTGATTAATAAGTTCTAAAATTCTTGAATCTAAATAACCTTCAGAAAATTCTAAATCAATATCCCAATCATCAAATTTATATTCTCTTTGACTCCTTACATGATCTAATATATCTTTAGACATAAACCCTGAAATAAATATTTTATATATAAAAGTTATGCTTCAATTTTCTCTCAAAATTTCATCTAATTTATAATGCCCTTTTAACATTGGAGCTTCTAGATCTCTTCCTCCAAACTCATAAGCAGCTACTAATTCTAATTTCAAATAAACATCTTCAACTTCTTTTCCTCTTGCTAAAACTGTCACTCTTCCAATATCTGGAGTTCTCACCATATAACAACCTGCCATCATTGAAGGAAAAGTTTCCAACAATTTTTCTCTATAATCTCTTCCCTTTAAAGCTAAAACACCTTTTGTAACAGAACCCATTAAACTTAAATCTAACTTTCCACTTGAAATCTCTAAATCAACTTGCCATTCATGTACCTTATATTCCTCACAATTTTTAATATAATCCAAAGCTTCTTGACTTTGCAATCTCGGATGTCCCATATAGATCAGAAATAAAACATTCATTAATAAAAGTTATGCTTCAATTTTCTCTAAATTTCTCCTTTCAAAATTTTCTCTAAATCATAATGTCTTTCAAACATAGGAATATTAGATTCATATACCCTTCCACCAATTTTATACTGAGCTATTAGTTTCAAATTAAAATAAACATTTTCAACTTCTTTACCACTAACTAAAACATTAACTCTACCAATTTCAGGCGTTCTTATTATATCACAAGATCTAATCATTAAATCAAATGACTCTAACAATTCCTCTCTATAATCCTTTCCCCTCAAAGCTAAAACTCCTTTTGTAACAGAACCCATCAAACCTAGATCTAATTTTCCTGAGGAAGCATTCAAATCTTCTTGCCATTCATTTATTCTATATTCTTCACAATTTTGAACATAACTTAAAGCCCATCTACTTTTCAATCTTGGATGTACCATAAACTCAGAAATAAAATATTCATTAATAAAATTTATGCTTCACTTACAAATTTAATATAATCAGAAACTTTCAACTCTTTATTTTTTTCATCACCTAAAACAACATAAATACCTTGTTTTAAAACATTTAAAGAAATTTTCACAACTTCATTTTGAAACCCACTAGAATTCAATTTTTTTGGCCCTTCTTTTTTCTTAAGCAACCATAACATCTTTTTGGCCCTTAATTTATCTCTTAAATTTTCATTGACAATAGCATATAATAGAAGTTGATCATTTGTAACATCAAAATAAAACTCATATCTAGCAATCTTCCCTTTTGCTTTTACAAAACTTTCTCTACCTACAGAATTTATACTTCCTGGCACATTGATATTTTCAGAATTTAACCTGATAATAAAAGAATTTTTTATAGTTTTTGCTCTCTTCCTAGAAAACCAACTTTTAAATAAATCTTCAAACATCTACATTATATAATGAATTCAGAGCTTAAAAGCTTTACTCACTTAATACAACACTTCTCATATGAGTTAAATGATTAAAAATATAATCAGGATTTTCTTTTTCTAACATTTCTCTTGAATGATATCCTGTTAAAATTCCTCCTGACTTAACACCTACTTCCTTTGCAGCTCTGATATCAAAAATAGTATCTCCAACATATAAAACATCTCTAGGACTACATCCTACTTCTTCAACAATCTTCCTAATACCATTAACTTTTCCAACTTGTCCACTATAAATATTATTAAAAAACATTTCTAAAGAATATCCAATAATTTCTCTTCCTAAATGTTCTGGGGGATGACTACTAACAACACTTAAATGTTTATTATCTCCCAAAAAAGAAACTAAAACTTCTTCAGCATCAGGATAAACTGTTGGTACAATCCCACTATCTTTTGCAACCCCTAAGAAATATCTATACCTTTCTTCAAGATAATCTCTTTCTCCTTCAACACCTTGGCTCCAAAAGAAATCTGGTGCTGTACCTTTTGCTAATGACAACCATTCATCAAAACTAACTGCATTTATCCCATTTTCAACAAGAACTTGCATATTTGACCAATATACTGGCATTCTATCATCAGAAATAACTCCACTCCAATCAAAAGATATAGCTTTTAACATAATATTAGATTTCAATTTCCTTCATTTAAAATCATTATCAAACTCCATAATATACTATAAAAATAGACCATACTAATTAGTAGTAACAACCAAAAACTTTATAAACTATCTACACACTGAATATTATAAGAGAAGGGGTGATCTAGATGGTGCTAAACAATGACACAAGATCAATTCCTTCAAAAACCAATGATGGTTATGCAAATGAGAACTGAGTTTTCTATTCAATATAAAGCTAGCCCAAAAATAAAATTTAAGGAAGAGCATCTAAAAAATAAAAAAGAATTTGTTGAATTCCTATCAAAAACTTCAAAACATTGGAAAGAAGGTAATTATTTCTTAAGATCTGATCATGGACCTTTTGCTGGTTTTTATGTAAAAAAAGGTGGAAAAGTTAAACTATTAAAAGAAAATCAAAATAAAGTCCCATATTTATGTTGGGGCATTCTTGGAAAAAAATAAAATTTATTTCTGTAATTCAGCCAAAAACTTAACTTCTTTTGCTAAATTTTCTATATCATCCTTCATAATTCCTAAAGCTTGAACCAAAGAATTTCTAAATGCTTGTGAATCTTCATTTTTTTCTATTATTTTTAATAAATCTTCAAAAGTATGATTACGTCCTGCAATTATTTCTAATTGTTCTATAATATCTGTTGGATTTGCCATAGGCAAATACACTCTTTTATAATTTATAAATTATTCTATGATAAAAACTACTAAAAACTTATAAACCATCCAATACTTTTCTTCCCTATGTCAGAATCAAGTATATGGACTGAAAAATATAGACCACAAAAGTTTGAAGATATCAAAGGTCAAAAGAAAATAGTAGAAAGAGTAAAAGCCTTTGTTGAAAAGAAAAATATGCCTCACATTTTATTAGCTGGTCCTGCTGGTGTTGGAAAATCTACTTTAGCTTTAGTAGTAGCAAAAGAATTATTTGGTGAAGATTGGAAACACAGTTTCTTAGAATTAAATGCTAGTGATGCTAGAGGTATTGATGTTGTCAGAAATACAATTAAAGAATTTGCAAGAATAAAATCTCTTGGTAATGTTCCTTTCAAAATAATCTTCTTAGACGAATGTGACTCATTAACCAAAGAAGCACAACAAGCTTTGAGAAGAACTATGGAAAACTATGTAACTACTACAAGATTCATTCTTTCATGTAATTATTCTTCAAAAATAATTGATCCAATCCAAAGTAGATGTACAGTTTTCAGATTCAAACCACTAACTGAAGAAGAAATAACAGATTATGTAAAAAAAATAGTAACCTCTGAAAATATTGACTTTTCAGACAATGCAGTAAAAGCTTTAATTGAAGTTACATCTGGTGATGCTAGACGAGTAACAAATATTTTACAAAGCTGTGCATCCATTTCAAACAAAATAGATAGAGAACTAATTTACTCTTTAGTTTCAGCAGCAGAACCAAAAGAAATAAAAGAGATTCTTACTTTAGCTATTAATAAAGAATTTATCCAAGCTAGAGATTTATTACTTAACACCATGCTTAAACATGGACTTTCAGGAATTGACATAATAAAACAAATTCAAAAAGAAACCATAAGTTTAGACATGATCAATGAAGAAAAAAAGGTTGAGTTAATTGATAAGTGTGGTGAAATTGAATTTAGAATGGTTGAAGGTTCAGATGAATTCATACAGCTTGAAGCTTTGCTTGCAAACTTCACAAAATAAGGAGGCCATCCATGGAATTTTTCAAAAAGAAAGCAAAAGAACTAACTATTCCACAACTAAGTCTATTTCTAACAAAAAATGTTGAATTTACTCTTGATAAAGAAATTATTGAATTAAATAAGGCAAAGGTTTCTCTAAATGCTGCAATTAAAGAATTAGAAGCAAGAAAAGGTTCAAGAAAAGCAAGTATTAGCAAAAGAAAATATCTCAAATTAATAAAAGATTTTTATAAAAAAATACATCTTCCAAAAGAGTTTAATTTTCTAAATTTAACAAAATTCACAAAAGAAAAATTAAAATTATTAAATCAATTTTATACTAGCTCAAGAAAAGATTCTATAACTTTGAAAAAAGAATTTAGATCTGAAATAAGAACAATTGAAAGAAATCTTTCTTGGTTAAACTACACAATTAAAATAATCAAAATAGAAATTGATAATAGACATCTAAAAACTATTGAAGATATTCATACAAGAATAAAAAATATAAATAATTTCAATTTAAGCAAGAATGCGAAAGTAAAAAGATTACAAAAGGAAAAATCCAAATTAATTGACAAAGAAGCTGAATTCAACAAAAGAATTGAGAAGTTAAGAAAAGTAAACAATCCTTCAGTTTTAAAAGAATTAAAGAAGATAATAAAACAATTAGATCAAATCACCATAGAGTTAATTAAAGTATCTAATCAAGAAGATACAATAGAAAAAAATTACTTTAAAAAAGAGATAAAAACTTTAGAAAAAGACTTAAAAAAAATAGGATTAAACATAAAAATTAAAAATGCTACCTTGGACTAGAAAATATTTACCTGTAAAAACTACTGAAATAGTCGGGCAAGCAAAGGCTTTAAACACAGTTAAAACAAAATTAAGTTCAAAAAAACCTTTACTTCTTTATGGTCCACCTGGTACTGGAAAAACTTCAATCATTCATGCTATTGCCAAGGAAAAGAATTTAGAAGTATTTGAAATGAATTCTTCAGACATAAGAAACAAAGAAAAAATCAACAAATTATTAGGTTCTTCCATTGCACAACAAAGTTTATTCTCAAAAGGTAAAGTAATCTTAATTGATGATATAGATGCATTAAGTGGAACAAAAGATAGAGGAGGAATAACTACAATTATTTCTTTATTAGCAAAATCAGCACACCCTATTGCACTAACTTGTATAGATCCTTGGATTAACAAATTATCTAAATTAAGGAAGAAAACAATTTTAGTAGAATTTGAACCATTAAAAAAAGACGAGATAAAAAAACATTTAAAATTTATTTGTGAACAAGAAAATATTTCTTTTGAGGAAGACGACCTATATCAAATTGCAAAAGAATCTAAAGGTGATATCCGATCGGCAATAAATGATTTACAATCAAATTCATTGAATAACACTTTAATAATTGAAAATAAATCTGAAAGAAACAAACAAGAGGACATTTCATACTGTTTAAGAAAGATATTCAAATCAAAAAAATTAGAAGATGTCCATAATGTATTTAATAAAATTGATATGGACACAAATGAGTGTTTACTTTGGCTTGACGAAAATATGCCTTATGAATACTCTCACAAAGCAATACAAAAATCTTACAACTGGATATCAAAAGCTGATGTATACAATGGCAGAATTAGAAGATGGCAGCATTGGAGATTTTTAGTTTACATGAACACATTATTAACAACAGGTGTTGCATTTTCTAAAGAAGAAGCTAATATAAATTACACAAATTACAAAAGATCTACAAGACCTTTAAAGATTTGGATGGCTAATCGAAGAAATGCAAAAAAGAAATCTATTAGTGAAAAGATAGCTGAAGTAACACATACATCAAAAAAAAGAGCAATAAGAGATACTTTTCCTTATCTAAAAAATATTTTATCTGAAGAAGCTATAAAAAATGAATTAGAACTTAGTGATGATGAAATAAGTTGGTTATCAAAATAGAATTATTTCTTTTTCTTCTTTTTTCTTAAACCTTCTCTCAATTTATTCATATCCAACATTGTCATATCATTTTGAATATCAATTAATTTAGGATAAACTTTTTGTTTTTGCCATCTTTCTAACCTTAAGAAAAGAGGCTTAATTTGATTATAATTTAACTCTACATAACCTAAATCTTTTTTTGAAACACCTTGATAGCATCTCATTAATAGATCATTAACTTTAACCCAAGGATCAATATTTTCTATTTCAACATTATATTCTTCTAAAGGCAATTCTATCTGAGGTTTTATTTCTTCTAATTCAGGTAATTCTTCAACCACTTCTTTTTCTTTAATTTCAGGTAATTCTTTTAACTCAGGTAATTTTTTTCTTTTCTTTTCTTCTTTTTCACTTAACTTTCTAATATTCTCAGCAGCTCTTTCTAATTGTTTCTCTTTTTGTAATTCTTTTTTTTCTTCTCTCTTTCTTAACTGTTCTTTTATTTTTACTTGTTTAGCTAACAACTTTTCTTCTTCAACTTTTCTCTTTTCTTTCTCTATCCTTTCTTTTTCTTTCCTTTCTCTTCTAGCTTTCAATTTATTTGGAACATAACTGAAAATACCACTAAATAATTTCTTCCTTTCTAAAGATTTTTTCTCTTTCTCTTCAAGTTTCCTTTGTTTTTCTAATTCTTTTTCTCTTTGAATTTTTTGTTTTAATCTATTTTCAGATCTTATTCTATAAGCTTCTTCTTTTTCATTCTTCAACCTTTCTCTATCTAACCTTCTTTTCTCTTTAATTTCTTCTTGAATCTTTAACTTTTCTTTTCTTTTAATTTCTGCAATTTCTTCTTTTGTCTTTACTAAATGTAAAGCTCTCAAAATAGAAAAGGTTCTTCCTTCTTCACGCCTTTTCTTTTTAACTTCTTCTTTTGCTTCTCTAGCTTTCTCTTGTAAACCTACTAAATTTTTCTTATACTTTTCAATCTCCATTTGTTTCTTCAGTCTATCAACTTCATGATAATAGTATCTGGATCTCAAATTTTGTACAGACTTCAAAATCAAAAGAACTACAAATATAATCAATAACACCAAAAAGACTAAATAAACTGAAGATGGGATCATCAACAAAATTTCCACTAAACCTGAATAAGTTAAAAAACCTGCAAAGAAAATCACAAATAAAATTCCAACAAACAATCCTACAGCAATGAATAAATACACTAACAAACTCCTATCAAATAAAGGAGCTACATCTTGCTTAACAACTTTTTTCTTTTCAACTTGAACTTCATCTTTTTTGAAAAATTTATAAACTAAAACACTAACAAAGAACAAGAAAAACACTAATAATATTCCTGACAAAATCATAAAGAAATTATCTCCTTCAAATATATTACTACTAACTTCTTCTTCAGTCCCTATAGTAATTACAGAACTTGAAACTCCTGTTGAATCTCCATAAGTTACAGAAACACCTAAAACATATTCCCCATCATTCAAATTATTTGATAAGGAAATTGTTTTTGTAGTTGACAATTGTGTATCAACTAAAACTGTTTCCTCTCCACTAAAGACAATACCTCCATTAGCATCAATAACAAAATATTCTAATAAAACATTAGTTGCATCTTGGCTAACTAAATTAAAAACTCTAATTGGCAAATTAAATTCATCTCCCGCATCAAAATTATCATTTGTCAACTCAAAACTATTATCAAATAAAACTTCTTCAGACTCAATATCAACAGCTACAGGCACTTGGATATTATTATCACTTGCTTTCACACTAATATATCCAGAATAAACTCCAACTTGATATTCTACTCCTGATCCTTCAACAATAGAATTAAAACTCAAATCTAAAACTTTTGTTTGACCAGAATCTAAAGTAAAAGAGCTTTCAGAAAAACTCAACAAATTCCCAAGGTTCGAAGACAAGACAATATCTTCAGAATCTTGACCCACATTCATAACTCTAAATTCTTGAGTTCCAATTTCTCCTTCAGTCAACAAAACTTTAACTAATTCATGATCAACATCAATAACTTCCATAATTTCAGGATTATAAAAACTCTCACTTTTTGCAAGAAAAATACTTGTTGCCAATAACCCACCTAACACAATTACAACAATAAACAAATAGATTAAACTAAGACTTTTATGTCTTTCTTGTCTAACTCCTTCTGGACTAACTAATTTTCCCTTTGACAACCTTTCACCTCTAAATAATTATTATAATAGTCTCAAAACACTCTTAAATTTATAAAACTTATTGTTTCTATACATTTTCCCTTTTCCTTAATAACATTACAATTCCTAACAATAAGATAACTATTACTAAAGAGATTAATATAACTACAACACCCTTACTTACCCCACTAATAACAACTTCTTCGCTAATTATATCAAACATTGATGATGAAACAGCTACAGAGTTAACATAAATAACTTCTAATCCTAATACATAAGTTCCCATTTCAATTTCACTTGGTAGATAAAACTCTTTATTGAAAGTCAATTGTTCTTGTACTGCAATTGTCTCAGATTCTTCTAAAACAGTATTACCTTCAAGATCCAAAATTCTATAATTCAATAATACATCAACTTTTCTTGGAGAACCTACATTGAACAATGTAATTTCAGTTTCTAAGGTATCTCCACTATTTAATTCTTTAAACTCACTTGGAATAAATATACTTGCATCAAACAGAACTAACTGCGAAGCAATTTCTACAACAATTGGAACATCTTTAGTTTCATAATCACTCTTTATTCTTAACTTACCAACATGTAAACCTGGTTCTCTATCTGAAACAGAATACAAAATAATTTCTTTTGTTTCATAAGCTTCTAAAGTAAATTCATATTCTGACAGTGTTAAAACTTCTCCAATTCCACTAGTAGATAAATCAAATTCTTGTTCTGAACTTAATTCATTTGTAATTACTAAAACTTCTTCTCTTGATTCTTCAAATGCTAGATCGAATGTAAATGAATCTTCACTTAAGCTAAAGTTCTCTGGTTCATACAGTTCTGGAGCAAAAGACGGAGCAGCTCCTCCTCCACCACCACCGCCACCACCGCCACCACCAGCTCCACTAGTAGTAGTTGTAGTAGTTGTAGTTGTTTCTTCTTCCTCTTCTTCTTCAGTTGGAGTTTCTCTTACAGAATAAACTGTAAATCCAGTTACATTAAATACATACTCTCCTCCAGTATAACTAACCTCAGTACATCCATTAGTTTCATTACAAGGAACTCCATCTTTCAAAGCTTGAGGATCAGTAAAATCTACTCCAACAAAACTTAATTCTGTACTAACATTCAAATCAGGACATTTTGTACCATTAACTTCAATTCTATTATTCGAAAGATTTACACAAGCAGTCAAATTAAACACATTCAATAAATTAACAGACCTTGTGAAATTCATTTTTACAAAACCAGGATTATCTAAAACCAAATTTGTAACATTCCTAAAATCTAAAGCAGAGAAATTACTTAAATTTCCTCCCCATAAATTAGGTCTATTCATAACAATCAAAGTTTTCCTTCCACTACTATAATTTGCATCAACATCACTACAATTTACATACCATTCATATCTACCTAAATCAACTTTTGTCAAATTGAATCTAACACTTTGTTTATCAAATGTATTTGTTGTTTGATTTATACTTCCATTAAAAATAAATTGACATTCAGTAACTTCACTATTATTAGTAAAAGTTGAATCTACTCCAATAAAGTTTACAATTTGGATTCCTGAACCATTATTTGGTCTATCTGAAGTTATAGTTACATTTCTTTGTCCATTAAACAAATTAAATATTCCACTTTGTAAAGAGTTTGTGAGTGGTGAACTTGGACCTGTTTCAGTAACGCTGATATTCATTCTATAATTAGCATCAACTAATCCTGTTGTATTCCAAGTGTAATTTACTTGTGCAGCTACTAAATTTGTAACAATTGTTTGATTAAATGTTCTATCTGAATTATAAAGAGTTAAGTTATAATACCAACTATCTCCTATTTCAGTATCAAGATCTGTTGCAGCTGTCCATGAAATATTGTAAGTAGAACCTCTTACTTCTACTCCTGTTAGAGGTGATAAAATATTTGGTCCAACTGGTCTTGCATTTTGAACAGTAAAACCATAAGACCAATTATTACTATAATTTTCTCCATCATTTAATCCTAATATTGCAGTCCAGTTTTCATCTCTAGTAGTATTTCCAGATCCTAAAAAAGTATAATTCCAAAGTGAATCATTTAAAGTTGAATCTTTATACCAATAAACTACAGGATTAATTGCATCTGAATCAATATCAGTAAATGTATAATTCAATTGCACACTACTATTTGTATAATTCAAACTACCAATAACATTAAACAATAAATTATTTAATTCAGGTGGAGAATTCCTCACAGTATAATCTCCAGTTAAATTTGTACTTGAATTACTTCCATCAGTTATAGAAATTATTGCAGTCCAATTTTGATCCTTACTTGTACTTACACTTTGTAAAAAAGTAACATTTTTAATATTTGTTTGCAGAACAGAATCTTTATACCAATATACAAAAGCTCTTAAATCATCACTATCTAAATCTGTTACACTATAATTCAATTGTACACTACTATTAGTATAATTCTCACTACCACTAACATTGAATAAGAGACTATCTAATTCAGGAGGAGCATTTCTAACAATGAAACCATAACTTAGATTATCTGAATAACCTTCACCATCGTTCAAAGATAATATTGCTGTCCAGTTTTGCCCTTTTGAAGTATTCCCGCTTCCAATAAAACTATCATTCTGAAGATCTGTTTTTATTCCTGAATCTTTATACCAATAAACTACTGGACTTACAGCATCACTATCTAAATCTGTAAAACTATAATTCAATTGAATACTACTGTTGGTATAATTTTTACTACCACTTACATTAAAGATAAAACTAGTTAATTCTGGTAAAGCATTTGCAACAATATATCCATCTGTTAAATTACCACTATAGTTATTTCCATCATTCAAAGATAAAATTGCAGTCCAGTTTTCACCTTTACTAGTATTACCACTACCAATAAAACTATAATTTGCAACTTCTGAATCTAGAGAATTATCAACATACCAATACACAACTGGACTTACAGCATCACTATCTAAATCTGTAAAACTATAATTCAATTGAATACTACTATTTGAATAATTACTTGATCCACTTACATTGAAAATAAAACTAGTTAACTCAGGAGGAGCATTTAATATATCTGTATTCGCTGTAAAATTATCTGTAATTAATTCACTATTATCTGTTAACCCAAATATTGCTGTCCAATTTTCATCCTTTGTTGTATTTCCACTTCCAATAAAAGTAAGGTTACTAAATGTTGTATTCAAACTTCCGTCAACATACCAATAAATAACAGGATTAAAATCATCTCCTTCTAAATCATCTGCACTATAATTCAAAGTAATTGAAGAGTTAGACAAGTTACTACTTCCGCTTATACTAATATTAAGATATACAATTTCAGGCTTAGCATTTGCAATAGTTATACTTGCATTATTACTCCATGCACTCCAATCAGTACCATCATATAATCTTACACTAAACTTCCAAACTTGTCCATTACTTGTATTTCCAGAATTAACTGAAGTAAAATTAATCAAGTCTTCTTGTAAAACATCATCCTTTGTCCATTTAGTTTCATTTAATACTTGTTCATCATTATCTGAATCAGCATATTCAAAATAACCTTGTAAAGTTGCATTTGTATAATTACTTGAACTTGTACTATTTAACAATAAATTATTTACAGTAGGCACACTATTTCCTGATTCTCCATATGTAATTACTACACTATTCCATGAAATTTCTGGACTACTTGTATCATTCACTGCTAAGAAATTCATTTTATATTGAATATATCTTGAATTACTTAAAGAAGAAATATCTTCTGCTGTTGCATTTCCACCAAAACCTGTCCAACTATCTCCACTACAAGTACTATCTGCACAAGCTCTCGCTGAAACATTTAATTCCATTGTTGAACCATCATAAGGAATTGTTTCACTCCAACTAATATTTTGCCAACTTACATTTGTACCTACATCAATTATTCTTGAAGTATAAGTTCCAGTAGAATTTTCATATCTTCCAGATTCATTTTGTGCTAAACCAATAAAATTACTAGTTAGATTCAAACTTGTATTTGTATAAGTTCCAAGATCCCAACTACCAAAACTATTATTTGCACTTCCCCAAGTACTTAATGCAGTTTCATCTGTTGCTACACAAGTCCAATTGAATACAGAATCTCTTACATTTAATCCATCATTAAAATCGGAAATATTTCTAATAAAAACAGCATCGGCAGAACCACCAGAAACATCTTCAGTACCATTTGCCACCCAACTACCATTTAAATTATGATAAAAAGTAATATTATCTAAATCTTCATTTGTTGAATCTGTTGCACTACAGTTAAACAAAATATCTTCTAAGACAACAGAGTAATTTACATCTCCTGGTGTATTCAAAGTAACAGTTGGAGCTTCTGCAACAGTAATACTTTGTGTAGCTTCACCAGAAATACTAGAATAAGTTGCATTAACTTTTATTGAACTAAATATTGAACTAATACTATATGTATAACTATAATACCCAGAAGCATTTGTACTTAATGTTTCAGTATTTGCAAAACTTCCATCATATTCCTGAGTAGGATTAATTGTATTATTTGTAAGAGTTGTATAATCCAATCTTATTCTTCCAACACTTCCATCTCCACCATTACCATTTGTACCAAGATCACCATCTCCACCTCCACCAGAAGCATTAAGTTCATTAACATCTAAATATTCTGAAGTAAGATAAATACTTCCACCAGCACCACCAGCTCCTTCACCACTTCCACAATCACTTGACTCAGGTCTAGATTCTCCTTTCGCAAAAACACTAAGATTTATTGTTCTTTCAACAAAGATCATAACAATTCCAGCACCATCTCCTCCTCTAACATCATCATTAACATCATTATCATCATCTCCTCCACCTCCTCCAGCACCACCGAAGAAAATGTAACTCATATCATTAGAACCAACAGCATAACCACCATAGGAAGTATCATTATTAGCAGGATAATTAGTAGCACCAAACTCACCTTGGAAAGCATGGCCTCCACCACCTCCTCCACCACCACAGTTCGATACACCTTGTCCTCCGGCTCCTCCATTATTATCACTTGTAGGATATGTTATTCCTCCTCCAGTTCCAGCAGCAAAACCTCTACCATATATACCTTCACCTTCTCCACCTGGATGGTTATTCCCATATCCTTCAGTACCATGTCTAAAACCTCTATCACTCACATTGATAAAACCATTATTATTTACAGATCTATTTGACCTAAAAACAACAATTCCACCAATATAACCATCCCAATCAGGAGCAACAATTGAAGCACCTTCAGCAATTGTAACATTTGTAAATTGAGGAACTTTCACAACTTGTGTTACTGAAGAATTTGTCTCATTAAAAATTCCAGAACCATAAGTATAAACTAATCCTGAAGAAAGAGTAATTATATTACTATCTATAGAACTTATGTCAGCAAATTCATATTGTCCTGCACTTCCAAGTCCAGTTCCATTTTGTATTTGTATGATTAAAATTTCATCATTAGCTGCAAACTCTGTTGCATCATTTACTCTAATTGTTAAATTACCTGCACTTTCATTATTTGTCAAATAAGTATAATTATTAATTGTTGTATTTGCTTCAGTTACATTCATATAACCACTACTTCCATCTCCTAAAGCAGTAGAATTAAAACCAAATATACTAACATCATTTACAAAAATTCCAACATCTACTGAAACAACATTTGAACCATTTGATAAATTTGTGTCTCCAGTTATCAACAAATTATCCCCAACACTAACAACAGTTTCATTTAATATTAAACCTAAATTCATCCAAACAATTGTAGCATTTAACTCATCTACATTACCATCATTATCATAAGCATAAACTGAATAATTATAATCTTGAGTTTTATTTATTGTAAAATCAGGAGAGTTCCAAATATTACTTCCTTGATCTGTCCCTGCTTCATTTCTAAATACATCTCCATCTTGATTCCAAATAGTAAAATTTATTTGATTCAAATTTGTATCCGAAACATCAGCTTCTAGATGATAATTTCCATTGAGAGTTATAGTTGCATTCACACTTACACTATTAATTGTTGGATTAGTTTTAAGATTTAAACCTAAAACTTGTGAAGACACAATAACAGTTTCTGTACTTAAGAAACCACTTGCATTAGTTATAAAAGTTTTATTTGATACATTGTTTGCATACAAGGTATAATTTTCACTACCATATAATCCAGTAACATTACTCCAAACAATTGTAGACACATTACTACTATCTTCAGTCCAATTTATTGTTGTATTTGTCCAATCACCAATTATAGTTTTATTAATTCTCAAAGAATCATTTATACTATAAAGAGATCTTTCTTCAATATTTCCATTTGTAATTAAAACTTCAGAACCTCCAGTCCCTCTACAACTTACTCCATTAATATAATTACATCTAAATACTGATCCATCAAATCCTGAATAACCTCCAGTATAAGATTTACCACCAGAAGCATCAACATCTCCAGTTAGATCATCAGTTTTATAATATAAAGCAATTCTTCCACCAGCACCTGCACCTTTACTTGCAGAAGGAGCAAAACCACCTCTAGCACTAATGTTACCTGAACCTTCTAATTTGTTTGTAATTAAATAAACACTTCCTCCAGCTCCAGCACCAACAGAGCTTGCGGATGAACCATTTGCACTTATGATTCCATCAACTGTTAAAGTATCAGAAATATTCAAATGAATAACTCCTGCACCATAAGCTCCCTCATTAGTTCCTTCACCACCACTACCGGAATCTAAAGGACTTGTCAAACTACCATAAGGAATACCTTCACTCTTACTTCCTAATCCTCCATATCCTCCACCATAATCTTCTGAACTTGGAGTACCTGGACCATAACCACCACTATAACCAGAACCTTGTACTTCAATTAAAGCACCAGTTTCAATAGTAAAGTTAACAGCACTGATATTAATCATATATCTCTGACTATCATTATTTGGATTATGAGATAAAACAGAACCTGAAATCATTCTTACATTCATACTTTCATTAAAACTATGATTTCCTAAAACTAAAGTTCCTTCAATTGTTAAGTTTGAAATATTTGGCATATTAAACATAGTAGATTGATTTAATGTTGAACTAGAACCTACATACAAAGTATCACTCATTACAGAAAGATTCATTTCAATCATAACATTTGATTTATCATAAACATTTAGATAACCTATTAATGACTCATCAAATAAACTATCATTTAACAAAGTTCTAGCTCCACTATGACCTTCATTAGATATAGTTAAATTAGCATTATCATTTCTTGACTTTAAATAAATTGTACCAGCACCGGCAATTCTAGCTGAGGAATGACCTTTATTTGAACTTGCAGAAAAACTTCCAACATAATTATTAGTATCATAATAAATTGCAATTCTTCCACCAGCACCAGTTCCGTCACCGGAATTAGAAACTGATCCACCAATTGCACTAATATTTCCTGAACCAGAAAGATAGTTTGTCCTCAAATAAACACTACCACCTGCACCTCCTCCTTCACTAGACCTACTTGCATTAGAACTAATTATTCCATCAACAGTTAAATTATTTGTAACATTAAGATAAATAACTCCTCCACCTTGTCCACCAGTAAAACCTTGTCCACCACTTCCAGAATCTAAAGGATCTGTAACACTACCATAAGGTTGAATATGATTCCAACCAGAATAACCACCATGACTAGCACCAAAATCATCTAGACTAGGTGTACCAGGACCATAACCACTCATATAACCTCTACTTAAAGAATTTAAAACAGCACCATTTTCAATTGTAAAATTACTCGCTGTAATATTAATCATATATAACTGTGTATCATTATTTGGAGTATGAGACAAAGTTGAGTTTGAAATCATTCTTACTATCATACTTTCATTAAAACTATAATTACCTAAAATTAAACTTCCTTCAATTGTTAAGTTAGTAATATTTGGCATATTAAACATTGTAGATTGGTTTAAAACACAATCTGAACTTAAGTACAAAGTATCACTCATTACAGAAAGATTCATTTCAATCATAACATTTGATTTAT
>CAYPLB010000001.1:0-5309 GCA_964411565.1 Candidatus Woesearchaeota archaeon | reverse complement strand
AATAACCACCATGACTAGCACCAAAATCATCTAGACTAGGTGTACCAGGACCATAGCCTCCTTTGTATCCTTTATCAAATACAAAAATTTCCGCACCTTCTTCAACTGTAAAATTACTGGCAGTAATATTTAACAAATAAGTTTGAGTATCATTATTTGATTTATGTGTTAAAAATGATCCTGAAATCATTCTTACACTCATTGATTCATTAAAACTATGATTCCCTAAAATTAAATTCCCTTCAATTGTTAAGTTTGTTATATTAGGCATTGTAAATTGAACAGATGCATTTAAAGTTGAACCAGAATCAACATACAAAGTCTCACTTAATACAGTTAAGTTTTTATCAAGATCTAAGTCAACACCTCCAACAACAGAAATATAATTAACAATTGTTTCATTAAAAAATGTATCATTCAAATAAGTTTTTCTTTGTGCTAAACCATTATCCCAAACTGTTAAATTTCCATAATCTTTTGTAAAGTCTCTAATATATATTGTTCCTGTTCCTCCTTGTTTAGTAGAAGTTGAACTTGTTCCAGGTAATGCAGAGATGTAACCATTAAAAGTACTTGAAGAATAATAAATTGCAATTCTTCCTCCTGAACTTGAACCAGCACCATTTGTACTAGCTCCACTATCAGCACTTATATTTCCAGAACCTCTAAGGGTTGAAGTATTAATATAAATACTTCCTCCTGTACCTGGAGTGTTTGATCCGGAACTACTATTTGCAGAGATAAAACCTTCTATAGTTAAAGTATTTGAAATATTCAAGAAAACTCCACCAGCACCAACATTTCCTATAGTACTACTTCCTAAATCCATTGGCTTAGTAACACTTCCATAAATCTTATCTTTATTTGAACCAGCATTACCTCCAAAGGCTGCATAAGATGCACCATCACTTGTACCTCCTCCAATATAACCTGGACCATATCCAGCAGCATAACCTTTATCAGCAACACTTAATACAGCTCCACTTTCAATTGTCAAATCATTCGCTGAAATATTAATTGCTAAACCTACAGCTGTAGAATTCAAAGTTAAAACTGCATTATTTGTAATTGTTATATTATTACAAAAGAAAGAACTATTATCCCAAATAGTACTAGAACTAACTGTAACATTTCCACTAGTATCAGGACAATTAGGATAAGCTCCAGCATCATTATATGCATGAGCAGTTAATTCTCCAAACTTAAACTCTAAACTATGAACTCCTGGTGTAATAACTTTTGACTTTTCATAACTTGTTTTATTATTACAAGTATAATTTTCAACAAAAACAGTTGTCCCATTAAATGTAAAATTTACTAAATCACTACCACACCCTAACTCAGTAAAATTCAAATCAACATTAAATGCTGTTCCATTAAAACCTGTAATTGACAAATTTGCAGATCCAGTTGTATTAAATTCAACTGTCCAATTTCCTCCAACAACAGGATAACTTTGAACATTTAAAATATTTAAAGTAATTTCAAAACTTTCATTTGAAAGATGTGGTGTAACCCATTCAATATAATCTACTAAACCATTTCCATTTGTATCATATGCATCAAACTGCATTTCAATTTTAGTTTGATTCAGAATAATACTTTCACTTAAAATAAAAGTTTCATTTACAACTGTTCCATTTACAATAGTTTCATTAACAATACTATCACTAACAACAATAGTGTCATTAACTAACCAATATAATTTTACTCCTTCTAATTGAGTATCAGGAATAAAAGCATAACTTAAAATATTTTCATAATGTGTTTCAGAACTTATTGTTACAATTTTTCCTGTACTTGTATTAACTTCAAAAGCTAAAGGAGCTTCTGTATAATATTCAATTTCTAATTCAGTAATATTTTCTTCAATAATTAAAGTTATATTTTCCTGACTAGTTGTATTTTCTAAACTAACATTTTCTTCAACAATTACCATTCCAGTTATTGAAAACAAATAATCAACAATTTCCCAAATAAACCCTAAAGCCATCACTTCAGGTTCAACATAATCTGTACTTTGAATATTTTCAACAGTTCCTGATTCATTTACAAAAACTAAATCTAAATCTATTTCAATTTCTGTTTCGTTAATAATTTCAATAAGACTTATATTTTCTGCAGTTTCAGGCAACTCAATTTCTAGTACATCAACTTCATCAGAAAGAATAATTTTTTTCTTCCACATAACAGGTTGACCAACTACTGCTCCATATTGTGTTAACTCTTCACTTAAATTAACTCCATCTAAACTACTATTAACACTAGTTGTTACATTTGTTAAAGTAATATTTCCAATTGTTGCATTTGTTATATTAATCAAACTAGTATTCCCAATTGTAGCATTAATAGTTAAATTTATATCAATAACAACATCCACACTTTCATTTGTTGGAACATCAACTACAGTTTCATTTACAATTTCTTCAACAGTATCATCAACAGTTTCATTTGCAATTTCTTCAACAGGAGTTTCAGAACTACTATCACCAGAACCTTCAACAGTCTCTTCTGTTGTTTCTTCTGTTGTTTCTTCTGTTGTTTCTTCTGTTGTTTCTTCTGTTGTTTCTTCAGTTGTTTCTTCAGTTGTTTCTTCAGTTGTTTCTTCAGTTGTTTCTTCTACTGTTTCTTCAGTTGTTTCTTCAGTTGTTTCTTCAGTTGTTTCTTCTACTGTTTCTTCAGCAGGAGTTTCAGCTACACTTTCACCAGAGCTATCAGAGGAGCTAGAATCAGAAGAAGAATCACTTGAACTTTCAGAACTTTCTTCAGCAATAGTCAAACCAATTTTATCAAGATCAAAGCTAACATCACCAATATTAGCAAAATTACCCACAAATAAAGTTGTTAACCCACAAAAGATTAATAATATAACCATAGAATAAACAAATAACTTATTCCCACTATCCCCTTTCAACTTAGCTTCTTTCTTACTAGCATCTGACGGATTACTACCTAGATAGATAGTTTTAGTTTTACTTCCCTCACGCAGTGTAGTGTAGTAATATTCTCTCCCCTTTATTACTTTCTTATGCATAGCCTCTTTTAACAACCTGGTGAAAAGTTGTGGGTTAACTCTAAATATACTCTTACTAATTATAAGAATTATTATTTTTTTAACTAAATCTACTAATTATTCTTTAAAAAATTAGATATTTTAACTAAATATGGATAAACTTTCTTTTTTTCTTCATAACTCAGTTTAGAATATATAGGTTTCATTTCTTCATAAATATTTTTCATTTTTTCAATATTATTCTCATCAAAAGCTAAACCAATCTCATAAATTTTATTACTTATTTTCTTCCAATTATCTTCAACAACAATTTCTCTTCTCCTCATCACCATACCAACAGCCAAAATTCCTACAATTAACAAACCTAATCCAAAACTAAAACTCAAAACAATAACTAATAACTCTTTTTTATCTTCTTCACTTCTTGGAGATTGTCTTAAAACTTCAGTTTCTTCTTCAACTTCTTCAACCACTCCTTCAACTTCAGATTCTTCTTCAACTATTATTCCACTAGAACTTTCTTCTACAACTTCTTCTTCCTCTTCCTCAACTTCCTCTCCTTCCTCTTCATATAATCTACCTCCACCTCCTACATTTGGAGTTGTTGTAGTTGTTGTAGTACTTGCTGCAATTATTGTCAGACTTGTATTCATTCTTTGTCCATAATCAGTAGAATCCCAACTTTCCATAGCACAAGTCCATACTTCATCATCACTTGTAACATTTCCTTGCAGTGTTGACAACAAAGTTTCAGTATTATTTGTTACTGCTCCTTGTCCTGCAGAATGAAACACTCCATCTTGATACCAACTATAATTTACCAACAAACTATCAACTCTATCATTATCTAAAACTGTTGCAAAACAAGTTAAATTTTCAGCTGTCAAATTTGTCCCACTACTTGCATTAATTCTCACAGAATTAATACTTGGCACAGAATTTAAAATTGTCAAAGCTGATGTATTATAAGTATCTGTACTATAATTTCTTTCATCATAAGCTCTTGCTGAACATTTCCATTCTTCACCAACTAAAGTATTTACTGAAGTCACATTAGCAACTATAGTTACTTCATTAGGATTAACTGCAGTTTGTCCAGTAGAATTAATAATCCCACTTTTAAATAAAGTATAATTCACAAATAAATTATCCCCTGCATCAGTATCAGCAACAGTAACATAACAATTTAGAGTTTCATTTGTCAAATTCCCATCTCTTGAAGAATTTAAAAAATATTCGTCAACAGTTGGAAGATTGTTAGCTGCTAAAACAGTCAAAGTATTACTTCCTAAACCTAATCCATCTCCAGTTCCATCATTAGGTGTAATTGTCGCACTCCAAACATCATCAGCAATTGTCATACTAGAATGTATTCTATTAACTCCATAATTATGCATTGTAGAAATTTGCTCATCACTTAAAACTTGTCTATAAACTCTAACATCATCAATACTTCCATTAAAAAAAGTTCCATCATCTCCAGTACCAATAACAAAAGGATGATCATTTGTACCCCCTAAGTTAAAACCTGTTCTATTAGTTAAACTACCATTTTGAAAAAAATACACAAAACTATTATTAAAACGAACAGTAATATGTTGCCAACTATCTGTAATAACTTGAGCACTTGACATTTCAACAGAATCTCCATAACTTGAACTCATCACATTATACAATCCTCCAACAGTATCAGCTAAAATCAAATAATTTGAAGTATTTGATTGTGAAGGATCTCCTTTTCCAATAACTCCTATTGTCCCAGCAGCATTAGAACTTACATTAACCCAAAAATCAATTGTTCCAAAAGAATCAAAATCTAAAAAATTACTATCACTCACATTAATATAATTCTCCCCTGAAGAATTAAACATATATGCTCCAAAACCATCAAAACCACTTGTAGACATCCAAACTGCATCAATAACAGTTCCATTATTTCTATAATTAGAATAATCTTTTGCATTAGTAGAATTTGTATCTCCTTCAAAAGACATAACTAAACTTTCAAAAGAAAATGTATTATTAACCCAAGAAACAACATTTTTTACTAAATCAGAATCACCATCAGCAGTACTTTGATTATAAACTGTTAAATTCTCAGTTGTTAAATTATAGCCTATAGTTGAATTTAAAACAGGTATATCATGTGTAGGATCTTCTAAAACTCCTCCCACAGCTTCTTCATCTCCAACACTAAAACCAGTTATACTATTTCCATTAAAAAAGAAAATTAACGCACTTAAAAATGACATCCTCCCCACCCTAAAGGGATGGGGTATCCCTCGAGCTAGGCTTA